>JAGHCW010000140.1 GCA_021160245.1 bacterium
GAGTTCAGGGCTTTTTTATTTTAACCCTATTTTGGAGTGGAGGTGATGTCTCAATTGGATGAGCAAACAAAGCCGTCGCTAAAGGTCATCTGGCGGCTTTTAAGGCACATCAAGCCCTATAAGGGCAAGGCTGTGCTGCTCTATACTCTGCTATTTTCCGGTCTGGGACTTGACCTGTTCAGGCCAATTATTATCGCGTGGACAATTGACCACGTTTTGAAGATGGTTCGGTCAGGCGCGAACCAGGAGCAGGTCATTCCGCTCGCGTTGTCCTATACGCTGCTCTATGTCGGCGCCTCGACGTTGCGGAACATATTCCGTTTTCGGCGTGGCCTGTCGCAGACGGCGATCGTTTACGGGGTCATTGCGGACCTGAAGTGCAAGCAGTATGAGAAAGTGCAGCGGCTATCGCTTGATTTTCACGGCAAGTCGTCGTCAGGTGAGCTGATCGCCAGGTCCACGAGAGATACGGAGAAGATCAGGCTGTTCTTGGCCTTGACGGTCTTCATGGGGCCTGAAATCGTATTCTATGTGCTTGGCGCATCGATCATCATTCTTGTATGGGACGTTCGGCTTGGCGCCGCGCTTTCCATGATTATTCCAACCGCGTATCTGATGATTAAGTTCGCTCGGAAGATACGTCCGATGTTCAAGGACGCAAGCGACAAGTATGACAAGGTCACGACTGTCCTTCAGGAGAATATCGCGGGCGCAAGAGTCGTTCGGGCATTTGGTCAGGAAGGGCGTGAGATCAAGAAGTTTGGCGGCCGCGCTCAAGCATTTACGCAGCAGATGATCAATGCGATTGCGGTCTGGGCGGAGAGTATCCCATTTGCGATGTTCATTTTCCGTCTGAGCATTCCTTTGGCTTTGTTCTTTGGCGGGGTTCTTGTGATGAGGGGAAGCGTGACTCTCGGCGCTCTCACGGCATGCTCGCTGTATCTTGTGAACATTGCGGAGAGAATGCGCTCGATTGGGCGGATGGTTGATTGCACCCAGCAAGCCTCGGCGAGCGCTGGCAAGATATTCGACCTATTGGACGAGAAGGAGGGAATTGAGGAAGTCAATCAGGCGCCACCGCTTGCTGATGGTCCTGGAGGAGTTGTATTCGAGAATGTCTCGCTCACGCTCGGAGAGAAGAAGGTTCTCAACGATATTAGCTTCTCCGTCAAGCCAGGTGCAACCATTGCCCTTGTCGGAGGTACGGGCAGTGGCAAGAGCTTGCTCATCTCGCTCCTTGGGCGGTTCCACGATCCTGATGAGGGCCGTATCCTAATCGATGGTCAGGATATAACGCGAGTTGCGCTCAAGTCGCTCAGGGGCGAAATTGGGATAGTATTTCAGGATACGTTCCTTTTCTCCGCCTCGGTCGCGGACAACATCGCCTATGGCTCTCCCGGAGCTTCTGCGGATGACATTGCAAGATATGCCGAGGCTGCCGGGGCGCATTCATTCATCACCGGCCTTGAGACCGGTTATGACACGATAATAGGCGAGCGCGGCGTAACGCTCAGCGGCGGCCAGAAGCAGCGAATATCGATAGCCCGAGCGGTTGTGTCCGATCCCAGGTTGCTAGTGCTAGACGACGCGACAGCAAGCGTTGATTCTTATACCGAACGAGGCATTCACGAGGCGCTTCGGGAGCTGTCGAGAGACAAGACGACGTTCATTATCTCGCAGCGCATGTCAACTCTACAGCAGGCAGATAGCGTTATCGTTCTGGACGAGGGGAAGATAGTTCAGACCGGAACACATGCCGCGCTTTTGAGAAAGAGCGGCATATATAGGACAATCTACGAGGGACAGCGCCTCGAGCAAAAAGTCGGAAAGGAGGATATGGCATGACGACTGCAATAGATGACATTGCCCTTCAGGAAGAGCTAGCACTGACGCCGCTCTCCAAGAAGGTGCTGAGGCGCATGTTGAAGTATCTCGCGCCATATAAGTGGGCAATAACTGCCGTCTTGGCGATGGAGGTGGTGTATGTAGCATGCGCGCTTGCTGGGCCGAAACTCGTTAGGATAGCCATCGATGAACACATTGTTAAGGGTGACGTTGTGGGGCTTGCTGCAGTCGCTGGGCTGTATGTCCTTGCCTCGCTTCTCAGGTGGGTGTTTGCGCTCAATCAGATTAGGCTCGGTTCCAACAGGGGGCAGAGAGTGCTGAACGATTTGCGGAATGCGGTTTTTACCCATGTTCAGAGGCTGTCGATGAACTACTTCGACAGGACAAAGGCGGGGCGGATAATCGCAAGAGCAGACCGGGACATAGAGTCGCTTGAGGAGATTATTACTTGGGGCCTTGTGGAGTTAACAAGCTGCATCCTATGCCTCATCGGGGTTACGATTGCGATGTGCCTTAGCAGCGCGAAGCTCTTCACGGCCATTTTCGTAACAATGCCTCCGCTCTTGGTTGCGAGTATCCTATTTCACAAGTATGGCTTGGCGGCTTACCGAAGAACGAGGGAGAGCATCTCGCGTATCACAGCGAATCTGGCCGAGAACATAAACGGTGTGCGTGTTGTCCAGGCGTTCGCGCGGGAGACCAGGAACGCGATGGCATTCCGCAAATTGAACGACCGCTTTATCCGCGACATTATGGGCGCCTCGAGAGTGTGGAACACATATTTCCCGTTCATCGACCTGATGTTCGCGATAGCGACTGGCATAATTCTGCTTTATGGAGCGAGTCTTCTTGCCAATGGCGAGCTCACGATTGGCGTGCTTCCGGAGTTCATGTTGTTGTTGGGCTTTTTCTTTTGGCCCCTTGAGGGATTGACGAATTTGTATAACGGCGCGCTTTCTGCCACGGCTGCTGCGGAGCGGATATTCCAGCTGCTGGATACGGTGCCGGAGATCAGGGACCACGACGACGCTAAGGCGATTCCTAGAATCAAGGGTCGCGTCGAGTTTAAGGACATCTATTTCAGCTATGACGTCAATGGCAAGCGAGAATGGGTTCTAAAGGACATATCCTTCACAGCGGAGGCAGGTCAGACAATCGCGCTTGTTGGGCCGACCGGTGGCGGCAAAAGCTCCACAGTGGCTCTCATACCGAGGTTTTATGAGGCGCAAAAGGGACGCGTGAGCATCGATCATTATGATGTGAAAGATGTTACGATGGCATCCTTGCATCGTCAGATGGGCATCGTGCTTCAGGAGAGCTTCCTCTTCACAGGGACGGTCATGGAGAATCTAAAGTTCGCAAATCCAGACGTCTCCGAGAAGCGGGTCATTGAGGCGGCCAAGGCGCTCGGCGCCCACGAGTCGATAATGAAGCTCTCGGACGGTTACAAGACCGAGGTTCAGGAACGAGGCGAGGGGCTTTCGCAAGGAGAGCGCCAGCTGATCTGCTTCACAAGGGCGTTTATTGCGGACCCCAGGATACTCATCCTGGACGAGGCAACTTCCTCGGTCGATACGATGATCGAGCAGAAGCTGCAGGATGCAATGGGCCGACTGATGCGGGGCCGCACGTCGTTTGTCGTTGCACATCGTCTCTCAACGGTGCGTCACGCGGACCTGGTCCTTGTCATCGGCGATGGTGTCATCAAGGAGCGTGGCACGCACAGCGAGCTCCTGGAGATGGATGGCGAATACGCCAAGCTCTACCGCGAGTACATGCGCGATCTGGGTTAAGGATTCCCTGTAGATCGCCGTATTTCAATGCGGCGATATGAATGGCTCTAATAATCCGAACACCCGAATCCATTCGGGGTGGCCTGAAGAGACGCGGCTGCCCCTCCTCCCTCCCCTGGACACCCTTCTAAAGGGGATATGGGGGAGGTATCGGCCACCGCACGTCCCCCGAATGAATTCGGGGGTCATGACAATGGTAGCCCTTTGCATAGCCTCCACTGAACTCGGGCGATGAGGTGTTTGGGCAACCCGGCAGAAAATCCGTGATTATGGATTGTGCTTTCGCTATCCTTGCGCCCAAAATTCATTGAGGAGAAAGTGATGACTGAGGACGAAAGCAAGAACCTGACAAGCGCGCCCGTGTCGCTGATACTGGGCACTGCGGGGCACATTGACCACGGGAAAACGGAGCTCGTCGGGGCGCTGACGGGCATCCAGACGGATAGGCTGAAGGAGGAGCAGGAAAGAGGTATATCAATCGACTTGGGCTTTGCCTACCTCGACCTCCCGAACGGGCAACGGATCGGCATAGTTGACGTTCCCGGCCACGAGCGGTTCATCAAGACGATGGTCGCCGGCGCCTCGGGCATCGACGTTGTGGTCTTCGTCATCGCGGCGGACGAGGGCGCGATGCCGCAATCGATCGAGCACCTCGACGTTTGCCGGTTTCTGGGCGTCAAAAGCGGCATCCTCGTGCTGACGAAGGTGGACTTAGTTGACGAGGAGGAACTCGCGCTGGCGCAAGATGACGCCTCGGATTTCGTGCGCGGAACCTTCCTTTCGAACGCCCCTGTCGTCATGACTTCATCAAAGACTGGGCAGGGCGTAGAGGCGCTGCGCAAGGAGATCGAGCGCGCAGTTGAGGCGATGCCCGGTCGCACCACCGCCGGCCTCTTCAGAATGCCGATAGACAGGGCGTTTACGATGAGGGGCTTTGGGACCGTGGTAACGGGAACGGTCATATCCGGAGAAAGGTCGGTCGGCTCGCCGGTCGAGGTCTATCCGGGCAAAATCGTGAGCAAGATAAGAAAGATAGAGACCCACAATGTTCAGGTGGATCAGGCGCTTGCAGGGCATCGAACCGCCATCAACTTGCCGAGGGTTACGAAAGGTGACATCCGTCGAGGCGACGTTTTGAGCGAGCCCGGAAAGCTTAATCCGTCGAACGTTTTCGACCTTCACCTAATGCTCAACAATAGCCCCAGGTCCGAGCTCAAGTCCGGCGCTAGGGTTAGGTTCCACGTTGGCACGAAGGAAGCTTTGGGCCGTATGTACCCGATTGGCGGCGGCTCGCTTGTGCCGGGATTCGATGCTTTTGCACAGATTCGCCTCGAGGAATTGGTGGCGGCGCTTCCCAATGACCGCTTTGTCTTGAGAAATTATTCGCCTGCTCAGGTCATCGGCGGGGGATCAATACTATCGTCGAGCAACAGACTTCGCTTCAGGCTGGGGAAGGAACTGGTTCGACAGCTCGAGTTGCTGAGGGATGGCTCGAACATGGATAGGCTGGCGGTGCTTGTGCAGAGCGTCTTCCCGGATTTGCCGGACCTCGACCACGTCTCAATTCAGCTCGGAGTCAATGCTGAAACCACGCGCGACCTCGTTGACAAGCTCTGCGCTCAGGGCATTCTGCTGCAACTGTCTGGCATGCCTGAGAGATTCTTGCACAGCTCCAACGCTCTCGATTTGGCGGATAGAGTGAGAGATCAGCTGACTCGCTATCACGAGCTTTATCCATTGCGAACCGGGATGCAGAGGCGGGCGCTTCTTGGGAGGCTTAAACAACCGATATTCGAGGAGATTCTAGGCGACATTCTGGACTGGATGATCACGAAGAAGAAGATCGCCTCGGAGGGGACAATCGTCCGGCTGGCATCGCATGAAGCGTCGCTTGGAGGCGATCAGGGAATTATGGCGAAAATGGTAACTGCACGGCTCGAAAAGGCTGGGACAAGCCCGGTGGATATGACCGCGATCGCGACTGAGGTCAAGACGAAGTTCTCTGATGCTGATGAGAAGCAACTCCGCGAGGTGATCAACTATCTCGTGCAATCGGGAGCCGTAATCAGGGTCTCCACTCAGCTCCTAATCACAACCGAAGGCTTGAAGCGAGCGACAAAATCGATTATCAAACACCTGTCCAAAAACCGCACGATGACGATTGCAGATTGCAGAGACCTTTTGACAAGCAGCCGTAGGTTCGTGGTTCCATTGCTTGAGTTCCTCGATGGAGTTGGCATAACTCGCAGAGAGGGCGACGTTAGGCTTCGCGGGTCAAAGGGACTGGAGAGTATTCGGTGAATAACGTAGTGGAGACCATCCGAAGGGACAGGATTATTGGGGTCATCCGAGTGGGTGACGCCGAAACGGCTGTCCTCGCCGCCCTTGCCGTTGCCGAGGGGGGCGTCAGGATCATTGAGATTCCGGCAACTGTGCCGAACTTCACGGATGCTATCCGGCAGCTAGCGAGGCGCCCTGAGATCGTGGTAGGCGCCGCCTCGATTCTGAACGCCTCGCAGGCGGAGGCGGCCATAGACGCAGGCGCAGCCTTTCTCGTCTCGCCAATCTTCACGACCGATGTCTCTGAAATCGCATCCGAGAGCGAACTCTTCTACCTGCCGGGCGCCTCGACTCCGACCGAGGTTCACAGCCTAATGAAGGATGGTTTTGAGATCATCAAGGTCTTCCCGGCGGGGCATCTTGGCGGACCCGGCTATTTGCGAGCGCTATTGTCCGTCATGCCGAGGCTAAAACTTGTCCCAACAGGCGGCGTCTCGGAGGCGAATGCGGCGGATTACCTTGCAGCTGGGGCATTCGCGGTTGGTGTCGGCGGCGCTTTGCTACCCGAAGGTCTTGTTGAGCGTCGCGACTGGGCAGGCATATCGCGCATCACCTCGCAGCTGGTGAGTTCCGTGGAGCGCTAGCCGGAGCTCTTCTACTTACATTCGAGCGGCTTTGACCCATTCTCTGGGTAGTATCTTCGACGGAATTATAGAGGACTAGTCGAATGTCCCATTCACATCGTGAGTCTTTGACTGAGCAGCCAGCTCTGGACGATTGCGAGCCGCCATCACCGGCGGCCAGAATTGACCCAGCAAGGGCGACGGCTAAATCTGATCGGGCGCAGCCGGATGAGATCAACCGACGCCAAACCCAGCTCTTGGATAAGCTGCTCGCCATGCCAGTTGCGGACAGAGGTCCCTATCTGGAAGCGGCGGCCGCGGCGGTCGCAGACGATTATGAGAACGACCCATCTGTAACCGAGTTCACTTGTCTTGATGGGGAGGATTTTGAGGAATATCCCTGAGAGGGGCGAAGTCTGGCTAGTAAGGCTGGACCCAACCGTCGGAGCGGAGATACGTAAATCGCGTCCAGCTGTCGTTATGAGTCGTGCCAATGTTGCGACTTCTTCGTTGCGAATTATCCTCCCGATCATGCGATGGAAGCCCTTTTATGAAGACTGTATCTGGAAGATACACATTTCTCCCGACAGTCAGAACGGCTTGTCCAAGGTCTCCGGAGCCGATGCGTTTCAGGTCTGATCGCTATCGGTGAAGCGTTTTGTCAAGAAGCTTGGGATGCTGCAAGACTATCTAGTTTCAGACATCGCCAAGGCCGTCGCCTTGTGCATGGACCTAGATCTAGAAGACTGATCGCTTTGCACGAGAAACAGTCCAAACACACGATAAGAGCAGACCACAACAGCAAATATAGCCCTCGCCCTTCAGCCTGTTGACTCGCCTCCCCTCATCGTGCGATCATAGTCTTGCCTGTTTGATGGAGTCGCTTAATGCTGGGGGTGATATATGCTGGTCAAAGTTGAATTGCTGTCGATAACGCCCAATGCGGAAGAGCTGATTGAGAGGGCCGCAAGGACGTGCCATCAATCCTCTCTTGGTGTGGACGAAGCTTCTCGGGTTGAATTTATACAAAAGGTCATAAAACTGGGGCACCTCTCCGTCCTTGAACATGCCGTCGCGACATTCGCGATAAACGGTGGCTCACGAGCTTTCTCGCATCAGCTCGTCAGGCACAGAATGTGCAGCTTCTCCCAACGCTCCCAACGCTACGTCTCCGAAAGGCATTTTGGCTACGTCATGCCGCCCAGCATCCAGAAGAATGACGAGGCGAAGGAGGTCTATGAGGAGGCCATCGATCACGCGAGGGCGGCGTATCGAAAGCTGATCGATCTGAAGGTGCCGAGGCAGGACGCCAGGTTTGTTCTGCCAAATGCCGCTGCAACCCAACTCGTGATGACGGCGAACATGCGAGAGTACAGGCACATATTCAAGCTCCGCTGCCACAAAACGGCGCAGTGGGAAATTAGGCTCATCGCTGTCCAGATGCTCAGAACGTTAAAGGAGCATCTGCCCGCGGTTTTTGGGAATTTCGTCATTTCTGACGACGGCAGCTATGCCACACTCGCAAGCCCCGAGCACGACTGATCCCCTTCCTGATGCCGTTCAAGAAGGACGGGAGCCCCGTCTATGCGCAGACGTCATGCTAGGGCGCCTCGCCAAATGGCTTAGGATAATCGGCTTGGACGTTTCTTACTCAAACTCCGCTCAGGACGACGAGCTCGTAAAGATATGCAGGTCTGAAAAGCGTATCTTGCTGACGAGAGATACGGAGCTTGCGAGAAGAGCGGAAAAAAAGATGCGCGTGATCTTCATTGAGGGAGACCGCTTGAGGGAGCAATTTGTCTCGCTCAGGGGCAATCTCATGATCAAGCCCGACGCGTCCCGGCTATTCTCCAGATGCGTTGCTTGTAATACACCGCTGCTGCATGTGAATAGGGAAGAGGTCGAGGAGAGGGTTCCAGCATTCGTTTTCGATAATAAAGATGATTTCAAGACCTGTCCTAAGTGCCAGAAGGTCTATTGGAAGGGCAGCCACGTTGATCATGCAATGAAGATGCTAGACGAATCGCTCTTCGGCGCGAAAGAGCCTTCAGCGGAAGAGAAATCGCCCGCATCTGATTGAGAATCGAGGCGGTCTTATACTGAGAGGACAAAGGACGTCTCTTGACCTGCCTCGCTCAGCCCGGGACGCTGGCAGGGCGCCGATTAGGTTTAAGAATCTGCGCCCCTGGATCGAGAACTAGGTACAAGATATGGGATCAATCAACGTGTACAATTGGTGTTGATCATGACGCTGATTCTCGGTTAGTGGGGATGTCCCGCCCGTGACGACAAATGCGATGGCCGAACCGGACCTCGCGGGCGGCCCACAGTGCAATCCAGGCAAAGAAAGGCGGTGAAAGGCAGCATGAGGTTCTTGCGGGATAGAAAGCATCTCTGGGTTGCTATTGGATTGGCAGTCCTCTGCGCCCCGTTGATTGTCGGGCTGTCGGATGAGTTGCACGGAGATGCGAAACCAGGAGGCTCTCTTGTTCAGGATTCCGCCGTCCAGAGCGATTCACGAGAGATCAGAATCGGCGTCCTTGCCAAGCGGGGCCGTGAATGGTGCCTCGAGAAATGGGGCCCGACGGCGCGGTACCTAACCGACAGAATCCCGGGCCACTCCTTTTCGATAGTGCCGCTGGGGTTTGAGGACATCTATCCGGCCGTAAAGCGAGATGAGCTTGACTTCATACTTGCTAATCCCTCGTTCTACGTGGGCCTTGAAGCGCTTCATGGGGCGACTCGCATCGTGACGCTAAAGAACCTTCGCCTCGGCAAGCCCTGCATGGTCTTTGGCGGTGTGATCTTCCACAGAGCGGACCGAACGGACATCGAGCGCCTCAATGACCTCAGAGGCAAGACGTTCATGGCCGTCGAGGAGGCCTCGCTTGGCGGCTGGCTGGCGGTCTGGCGTGAGTTGAAGGAAATGGGCATCGATCCGCATCGTGACTTCGCTGAGCTCAAGTTCGGCGGTACGCACGACGCAGTCGTCTATGCGGTTAGAGACGGTGTGGTCGATGCCGGCTCTGTCAGGACTGATACGCTGGAGCGAATGGCTCAGGAAGGCAAGATACGGCTTGAGGACTACCGGGTAATCCAAGCGTATAATGACGAACATGGACATTTGCCATTTCTGCACTCGACGCGACCCTACCCGGAATGGCCGCTAGCCAAGCTTCCGCATGTTTCGGGCCAGTTGGCCGAGAAGCTCGCAGTGACTCTTATGATAATGCCTGCCGACAGCCCGGCAGCGAGAGCCGCAAGGTGCGCCGGCTGGACGATCCCACTGAACTACCAGCCCGTGCATGATTGCCTGAAGGAGCTTCGCGCTTACCCTTATGAAGACTATGGCGAGGTGTCGATAAGCGACATTATGCGGCAGTATTGGCCCTGGCTCCTAGCCTTTGCCGTACTTGGCGCTTTGGCCTCCCTGTTAGCATTTCGCATGCGCCGGTTCAATCAAGAACTTCATGCGGCTGCCGCGGCACGGGAAGAGGAGATTGCCGAGCGCAAGCGGGCGGAGGAGGCGCTTCTCAAGTCGGAGACCAAATTCCGGACGCTATACGACTCCTCGAGCGATGCGGTGATGCTTCTTAATGAAAAGGGCTTCTTCGACTGCAATGCCGCCACGCTTAGGATATTCGGCTGCGCTAGCCGTGATGAGTTCTATAGCAAGCATCCGGCTGACCTCTCTCCGGCGACTCAGCCGTGTGGTCGTGATTCCCTGAAGCTGGCCAATGGGAACATCCTAATCGCGATGAAAGAGGGCAGTAACCGCTTCGATTGGGTTCATCGTCGTTCTGACGGCACGAACTTCCCCGCAGAGGTCCTTCTGAATGCGATGGAATTGGATGGTAAGATTGTGATTCAGGCTGTCGTTCGTGACATCACCGAGCGCAAGCGGGCGGAGAAGTCGTTGCAGGAAGCGCATGACATTGTCAATAAAAGCCATGTGGTTGCGTTCCTCTGGAGAAACGAGGAAGGATGGCCCGTGGAATATGTTTCAGACAACGTGGAGCGTCTGTTTGGCTACACAGCGCAGGAATTTACATCAGGCAAAATCAGTTATGACAAGGCTGTTCACCCCGAAGACCTGGATAGAGTGGCGCAAGAGGTCGCCACCTACAGCGAAGAAAACGGCAGGGGCGGATTCACTCACGAACCATACCGAATAGTCACAAAAAATGGGGAAGTGAAGTGGATTGAGGACGTAACAGAAATCAGAAGAGATTCAGATGGCAACATCACGCACTATCAAGGGGTTGTTCGGGACATCACGGACCGTAAACTGGCGGAGGAGTCGCTGAGAGAATCAAATGCTAGACAAAGAGCCTTGCTTGATGCAAGCGTGGACGGAATACTCATCGCAGATCTTGAGACCCAGGTCTTCACGTACGCTAATCCAGCTGTGTGCGCAATGTTGGGATATGGCGAAGGTGAGTTAGTAGGAATGAGCGTAGCTGACATTCATCCCCAAGACGCGCTAGAGCGTGTAGCATCTGAGTCCGAAATGCAGGCAAGAGGAGGAAAAACGCTAGCAGAAAATGTCCCATGCCTGCGAAAAGATGGAACAATTATGTATGCGGACATCAACACGGCCTTTGCCGAGATAAATGGCCGAAGATGCAACGTCGGGTTCTTCCGTGATGAAACCGAGCAAAGAATGTTGAAAAGCCAGCTGGCGCAGGCGCAGAAGCTGGAGTCGATTGGGCAGCTTGCGGCTGGTATTGCGCACGAGATCAATACGCCGACGCAGTATGTGGGTGACAACATCAGTTTTCTCGCCGACGCAAGCGCTGACCTCAAGAGGCTCCTGGGCGAATACGGGCGGCTGCTCAGCGCGGCTAAGAATGGCGATATAGCGCCGGATTTAATATCAGAAGTATCTGCCGTTGCCGATGAGGTGGACATTGAGTATTTGAATGAGGAAATTCCGGCAGCGATTGCTCAAGCGCAGGAGGGCGTCCAGCGCGTATCGACGATCGTTCGAGCGATGAAGCAGTTTGCACATCCCGGTATCAAGGAGAAGACGGCGGCGGACGTAAACAAGGCAATTGAGACCACAATCACGGTGTCGCGCAACGAGTGGAAGTACGTGGCGGAGATGAAGACCGAGCTTGACCCGGACCTACCGCTTGTTCAATTGTTGCCGGGTGAGTTCAACCAGGTTATCTTGAACATCATCGTCAACGGAGCACACGCCATTGCAGACGTGATTGGCAACGAATCAAACGGCAAAGGCAAAATAGCGATCAAGACGAGTCGCGATGGCGACATGGTTGAGATACGTATCAGTGATACAGGGACGGGCATCCCTGAGGAGATCAGGCAGCGTGTGTTTGACCCGTTCTTCACGACGAAAGAGGTCGGCAAAGGGACTGGGCAAGGACTGGCTATTGCCCGATCTGTCATCGTTGACAAACACGGCGGGACAATCGCCTTAGAATCGGAAGAGGGAAAGGGAACTGTATTCATTATCCGGCTGCCGATCAGCTAGAGCCAAGACCAGGAAGAGGGATAAATATGAAGAAACGAATTCTATTTGTCGATGACGAGCCAAACGTGCTCCTAGCCTTGCGGCGTATGCTCCATAGCGCGCGTGGGGAGTGGGACATGAGCTTTGCCGAGAGCGGTCAGGAGGCTCTGGACCTTCTCGACAAGGACAGATTCGACGTCATCGTGAGCGACATGCGCATGCCAGGTATGGACGGCGCCCAACTGTTGGCCGAGGTCAGGGAGCGATACCCTTACATGGTGCGGATAGTGCTTTCCGGCCAGTCGGATCAGGAGACCATACTCCGCTCAGTCGGGCCGGCGCACCAGTATCTCTCAAAGCCCTGCGACGCGGCCACATTGAAGGCCACTGTGTCTCGTGCCTGCTCGCTGAGAGCGGTTCTGGGTAGTGAGAGTATTCAGCGGTGCGTGTTGATGCTGAAGTCGCTGCCGAGTCTGCCGTCGCTGTATGTCAAACTCATGGATGAGCTGAGGTCACCTTCCCCGTCGATTGCGAAGGTCGGAGAGGTGATATCCGCCGATGTGGGCATGACCGCCAAGATACTACAACTTGTCAATTCCGCGTTTTTCGGGATCAGTCAGCACGTATCGAGCCCGACCCAGGCCGTGAATCTACTGGGACTTGAGACGATCAAGGCACTGGTTCTCTCGGCGCAGGTGTTCTCACAGTTCGAGGTCGAGCAACTGCCGCCTCATCTCGCAAGCCATCTCTGGAACCACAGCCTAGCGACTGGGGCCTACTCCCGGGCGATTGCTCGGCTCGAGGACTCTGATGCTCAGACCTCGGACCATGCGTTCATGGCTGGGCTGCTACACGATGTGGGCAAGCTCGCGCTAGCCGTCAACCTCCTCGACCGATACAGCAAGGCGCTCGAGTTGTCTGAAAGGGAGCAATTGCCCCTGATTAACGCTGAGTTTCAGACGATGGGAGTGTCACACGCGGAAGTTGGTGGCTATCTCCTTAGTCTTTGGGGATTACCGGACCCCATCGTCGAGGCGGTTACATTTCATCATTATCCGGGCGAGTGTCCGGCTAAGGACTTCATTCCGCTGACCGCTGTGTATGCGGCGAACATCATTGAGCACGAGATGCGCCCGGATGGGGCTGATGTTGCATCTGTCGCAGATACTGAGTATCTTAGCGGACTTGGTCTAGGCAAACGGTTTGACGTATGGCGGGACGCCTGCGAGGATATTACTGAAAAGAAAGGGGAATAATGTCAGAGAGAATACTGTTCGTTGACGATGATCTGAATGTCCTGACCGCCATCAAACGTCAGCTACGCAAGCTCTATGACGTTTCCACAGCTGAGAATGGACAGGCTGGCCTCGACCTAATCGTTCACGCTGAACCTTTTACCGTTGTTGTCGCGGACATGAATATGCCCGGAATAGATGGCATCCAGTTTCTGAGGCAGGTTAAGGAGATTGCGCCCGAGACCGTGCGGATGATGTTGACTGGACAGTCCGACATGGAGGTTGCCGTCGATGCGGTCAACGAGGGGAGCATTTTTCGTTTTCTGACCAAGCCTTGCCCTACTGATGTCCTCGTGAACTCACTCGCCGCTGGGGTCGAGCAGTATCGACTTATCACTGCCGAGAAGGAACTTCTAGAGAAGACGCTGAGCGGTAGCGTCAAGGTTCTGAGCGACGTGTTGGCGCTCACCAGAACCAAGTCATTCGGCCACGCTCAAAGGGTCCGGCGCCTCGTGAAGGAACTCATCGCGAGTTTGAAGATAACCGACTTCTGGGAGATAGATGTGGCCGCTATGCTCTCTCAGATCGGTTGCGTTACAGTGCCGGATGAGGTCCTGCTCAAGATCTACAAAGGCGCGGAGGTGACGAGGGATGAGAGGCAGATGTTCCTCGCGCATCCTGCTATCGGCGCGGAGCTTATTCAGAGCATACCGCGACTTGAGAACGTGGCAAAGATCATCGAATATCAGGAGAAGGGGTTCGACGGTTCAGGTGTGCCTCAAGATGATGTTAAGGGAGAGAAGATTCCCCTCGGGGCAAGACTGCTGAAGATAGCGCTCGATTTCGATCAGCTCGGCATGTCAGGCGGTGGCCAGGTCAAAGTACTGCAGAAGCTAATGAGGAGAGCCTCCTTGTATGATCCTCGGGTGATGGAGGCCCTCCGAACGGTCATCGCGGAGCAGCTCATCTATGAGGTCAAATCGATAACCGTCGATGAGCTTAGACCCGGCGCAATCCTAGGCGCCGGCGTGAAAACGAAGGAAGGCGCGCTTCTTGTTCCGAAGGGCCATGAAGTAACGGTAACGCTACTCTGGCGACTTAGGAACTTCGCGAAGATCGGCGTCATCCCAAATACCGTTGGCGTCCTTGTCAGGTCCGACGGCGCTCTAGACGCCCAAAACGAATGACGTTATATTGAGACGGATACTCTCAGGTCCGCATCGCCTCCGCACAGGGAGACGGCGGACAAGCCCGCCCATTGATCATTACTACCGGTTCATTCTCAGATAGCTCTTGTAGCGTCGCTCGGAAATCTCTCCCGCCAAAACAGCCTCCTTTATCGCGCAGTCCGGCTCGTGGCTATGGCTACAGTTTGACCCGAATCGACACTGCCCAATGAACGGCCGCATCTCCCGAAACAGACTGGCCAGATCGATCTCTCCGGAGTTGTGAAGGGCAAACTCCTTCATACCCGGGGTGTCGATGATCTCTCCGCCGAAATCGAGCTCAAACATCTCGAGATGGCTAGTAGTGTGCCTGCCCTTACCCGTGCTCTTGCTCACCTCAGCCACGCGAAGGCCAAGTTTGGGCTGGATAGCATTCAAGAGCGTCGTCTTTCCAACACCCGACTTGCCCAAGAGGACCGAGACCTTGCCACGAAGCGCAGCCTTGAACTCATCCAGGCCGAGGCCGCTCATCGCGCTTGTCAGAAGGACCCTATACTCGATCCCCTCGTACATCTTAACGTCCGCCGAAAGAAGCGCCTCGTCGGCAAGGTCCATCTTCGTTATGCAGATGAGCGCCGGAAGATCAACCGATTCTGCGTCCACAAGGTAGCGGTCCAGCAAAGTCCATTTGGGTTTGGGATGCGCAGCGGCAAATACTATGACAGCCTGATCAATGTTAGCCACAACGACCTGTTCTATCGGCCTCGGCCCAGGAGCTCGCCTGCTGAACTTGCTCTTCCGTGGAAGGACTTCCTTGATGACGCCCCGGCCATCGCCGGCGTCAATGAAGCTCACTACGTCGCCAATTGCAATGGGGTCAACCATCTTGATGCCCTTGACTGAATCGACGCTGCGGCGTCTTGATGACGGGTCGGCTGTCGGGTAGATCAGCCTCTTTCGCAGGCGACTGGAAATCGAGCAGGCCACGACAGCATGGTCGGTGCGCACGAGGTAGCGGCCGAGGTCCTTCCTAAAAACTCGTCCCTGGCACAGCCTATCGGGCAAGCTGACTTGTCCTATTGATTCTGTCATCTCGGTTCCACTTCCTTCCGCCTCGCCATCAGGCGATGAAAGCCAATAAACCGGCCTCCGTCCGCCTCAAGCACCTCCTCGTCCGATGGGAAGATGTTTGCTCCTGCAGCATCAATTGCCCTCTCCCATTGAAGCCATAAGCGGCATCCGTCTGGCAGGCTGTCCCCAAGCTCAATCGACATGGCGGCGCTGTGCCCCCAATGATTTTTCCACCAATCAAGCGTGCGTATGCTCCAGCACTCCTCAACCCAGAAGACGCCGCCGCTCTTCTGTTTTCTGATAAGATGCTCAGGCACTTCTCCGTCGAAGTCCTGCATCAGCCCCGGAACTGCAATCCCAATCTGCCCACCGGGCCGCACGAATTTCGAGAAATATGCCAAGTACAGGTCATCTGTGCCGTAATAGTGGTAGGAGTCGACGCTGACAATCGCATCGAAAAAGCCCTCCGCATACGGCAGCGACCGCGACTCAGCGTGGATGGGAAATACTCGGTCCGAAACTCCCGCCTCGCAAATCCTCTTCCAGTTATCGCTGGCGCTGATCCAGAGATCGTTTGCGAAAACTTGAACGCCGAACTCGCGCGCGAGGAATACACTGGAGATCGCCTTCCCACAACCCATGTCCAGAACTCGCATCCTCGGCTTGAGGTCCATATCCCGACAAAGCCATTCCATCAGCCAGAGGGCATTCGGCCCCATCTGGTTCTCAACAACCCACACGGGCTCATAATTCGCTGAGCGCGGAAACTGGTTACACTTTATCATTTTTGCTAATTGCTCACTTGGAACTTTCAATGCTACCTCCTGATTCCAAAATGTGTGATTTGCGAGATCACACATCGTTGCAGTTTTATCCATTAATATTAAGAATGAATGAGGATCACAGACTCCGAAGTCGCTCTTAGTGAGCGGATTCAGAGGTCGATGAGGTTGATGCGAATCGCCCGCCAATGCAGCTAATATGCTAAATAAGCAATACAAAAGCAGGAAAGACCACGCAGCTAGGAGGGGTGAGGCTGGTAACAGTTATTGACTGATCAGGCCAAGACCCAACTGAGGCGCGAGATTCCGGCGAGCAATCCGCTTGTGCGCGACGCACTCTCCATAACGCACCTCCTTTCAATTGGGCATTTATTTGACCTAAACACAAAACGTGAAGGGGATTCTCTCATAACACCACCATGTTTGTCAAGCTGAAAATGATGAGGAGTTTTCGTATTCATCTAGTGGTGTTGCCGAAGGGCTTGGATTGTCGCGTTGAATGTCGATACACATCTTCGCCCTAAAGGGGCGAAACGTGACTGGCCGCAGGTTGAACCTACGGATCCAAGGACTGCCCAACCCCTTCTATCAGCCGCCCTCTGGGTCGAGGTGGATGTGGGTCGAACTGATTCCGTGGGTGATACCCACGGCTATTCAAGTCGCTCCTCTTTGGGGAGCCAAGATGTAGCATCCCAAGGCCGAATTCCACTTGCTAGTAAGTCAAATGCCGCCCATGGAGCCATCAACCCTACTCAATTGTACCGGAGAATACGAAAACTCCTGATCGCCAAAGTGCTGGGTCCGAATCTGCTTACCCTCCAAAAAAGAAGCCTCTTGCCGAAGGGCGGCTCAATGCCTATATTCGATGCCTGTTTTGTCTGTGCTTTTAGATAATAGGCGAGGAGGGGAGAATGAAGCGGCTGAATCATGAACAGTTGGCAGAGCTGGCGCGGACCAAGTTCGAGGAGTCGGCAGACCTTGCCCGTGAGTTCATCGATCAGAACGCAGACTTCATAGCTGAGCTGGTACAGCTTCTAGTTAAGCGATTCTCATCGGGGCACAAATTGTTTCTTTTTGGCAATGGCGGCTCGGCGGCGGACGCGCAGCATATCGCGGCGGAGTTTGTGAATCGACTCTCGATGGAGCATCCGGCGCTTCCCGCAATCGCCCTGACGACCGACACGTCTGTGCTGACCTCGATTGCCAACGACCGCTCGTTTGCCGAGGTGTTTTCGCGCCAGCTTGAGGCGCTGGGGCAGGAGGGAGACGTTGTGTGGGGTATCTCGACGAGTGGCACATCGGAGAACGTTTTGAGAGCGTTCTCGGTTGCAGGAGCCAAGAATCTGACGACGGTATTCTCGGCCGGCGAGGGCGGCAAACACGCGGACGTTGATTTTCTCTTCGCGGCGCCTCATCGCTATTCAGCTCGCATCCAGGAGGTTCACATCATTCTCGCGCACACGGTCTGCGAGCTCGTTGAGCTGATCATGTTTGGTGGTGAAAATGTCTAAGAAATCGCCCAAGCCGTTCGATTTAAGCAGGATTCGACCGACCAGTCTTAGCAATCGCAAGAGCAAAGTCGATATGTCCAAGACGGCCAAAACCCACCAAAAAGGCGCCTCGTTCAAGGACTTCCTCTCATCTCTTCCGGACGCCCTTGCGGCAAGGGATTTTTGGAGCATCGTCGATGCTGTTGTTCGCGCGCGGCGGAATGGCAAACATTTTATATGGGCGATGGGCGCTCATTCTGTCAAGTGCGGGCTCTCGCCAATAATCTGCGATCTTATCCGCAAGGACGTGATAACCGCAGTTATGCTGAACGGCGCAGGCATGATTCACGACTTTGAGATGGCGTTCATGGGCAAAACATCAGAGGACGTTGGGGAACAGCTTGACACTGGCGAGTTCGGGATGGCGGGCGAGACCGCGGACTTCTTGAACGATGCTGCAAAGATCGCCTCGGAAAGGAACGAGGGACTTGGCCTCGCGGCGGGCCGGAAGATGTTGGCAGAAGAGCTTCCAAATAGGGAGCTGAGCATTCTTGCCACGTGCGCTGCGATGAGCGTTCCTGCCACCGTTCACGTTGCCATTGGGACGGACATCATCCACATGCACCCATCGGCCGACGGAGGCGCGATAGGGCGAGCTTCGCATAATGACTTCAGGCTCCATGCGGCTCTCGTCTCGGAGCTTTCGGGCGGGGTATTTTTTCATATCGGCTCTGCCGTGCTTTTGCCTGAGGTCTTTCTGAAGGCCTTTGCCATCGCGCAGAACACAGGCGCCTGCCTGCGGGATTTCGCGACCGTCAATCTCGACTTCATCCAGCACTACCGCCCTACGCAGAACGTTGTGATGCGGCCGACAGCTTCGGGCAGAGGCAAGGGCTACGCCATTACTGGGCATTTTGAGCTTCTTATTCCAATGTTCGCGGCGGCGATCATTGAGCGGCTTGAGTAGTGGCCAAAGTAGCGTTCATTCAGTTCACAATGATCGACAATCTCGGCCCGATGATCCTGTGCGCCGAGCTCAAGAAACACGGCCATGAATGCGAGATAATCATCGCCTCGGAGGAGCCGGACTATAAAAGGCGGCTGCGAGGCAATCCGCCGGACATCTTCGCCTTCTCGTGCACGACCGGAACGCATCTCATAGCACTCAGGGAGATCAAATCGCTCAACGAGGCGTTCGAGAACTCGCTTATGGTTATGGGTGGGCCGCATCCGACTTATTTCCCCGAGATTATCCATCAGAAGGGCCTCGATGCAATCTGCCGCGGGGACGGCGAGGGAGCCATGGTCGATTTGGCCGATGCGGTCGAGGCTGCTACGGATTTTAGCGGAATCGATAATCTCTGGGTCAAGACCGACGGCGAGGTTAAGAAGAATCCCCTCCGACCGCTCGATCAGAATCTCGACGCGATTGCCTACCCGGACAGGGATTTCTATCACCGCTATAAGTCGGTTCGTATCTATCCGAGCAAGCTCTTCATCGCGAGTCGCGGCTGTCCGTTTGAATGCTCGTTCTGCTTTAACCACAGCCTCAAGAAGATGTATGAGGGCAAGGGGCGCTACGTGCGGCACCGAAGCGTTGAAAACGTGGTGGATGAAATAGCGAAGGTCAAGTCGGAGTGGAAATGGCTCAGGACGCCGTACTTCGCGGACGACTCGTTCCTTCTGAATCGGGAATGGGTCTATGAGTTCTGTGAGCTCTATCGCAAGCGCATCGGCCTGCCATTTTTGTGTCAGATCCGCGCTGATTTACTGGACGACGATCTGGCGAAGACAATCAAAGCCGGCGGCTGCCATCTGGTTTCCCTCGGCGTTGAGAGCGGCAACGATTTTTTGCGGGAGGAAGTGCTTAAAAAGACCATAAGCAGGGAGCAGATAGAAAGAGCTGCCGCTATCCTACGAAAGCATAGGATATTGTTCAGGACATACAACATGCTCTCGTTGCCGGGGGAGACGCTTGACATGGCGATGGAGACGGTCGAGTTAAACAGGCAAATACGGGTTGACTGCCCGTGGGCGTCGATCGTTCAGCCCTATCCTAAGACTCAGCTGGGTGAGTATATTGTCGAGCAAGGCCTTGTTGGTCCCGACTTCGACCAATCAGCCATGAGCGCCTCGTTCTTTAAGGGTAACGTCTTCGATCTACCTGAGAAGAAGGAGATAGAGAACCTGCAGAAGCTATTCTATGCTGTCGTGAAATGGCCCATACCATCATCGCTGGTCAAACGGCTGGTCAAACTGCCAAAGAACCCTATATTCGAGGCCATTTTCCAGGTCACCTACCTCTTTAACACGGCGAAGGCCTATAGGATGCCGCTCTGGTTCACCGCCTGGCTAGGCTTTCAGATGCGAAAACTTTATACGAAGCACTGAGGGTAGATTCTGCTTGTGAGCGGAGGCCCGGTGATGGACATTTGCATTGGGCGGTAGAATGGTCGTATAGTATGGCGAGAATATGAGCACATACGAGGGGACATGAGTCTAATTCAATGAGCTTCGTCAACAAGATACACCAAGGTGATTGTGAGGAAGTCCTAAAGGACTTTCCGGACAATTCAGTTGATCTGATTTTTACGTCTCCGCCTTATGCTGACCAAAGAAAGCGGACCTATGGCGGCGTTGCTCCCGACGAATATGTGGATTGGTTCCTGCCGAAGGCCGCCCAGTTCTTGCGAGTTCTAAAATCAACGGGGACGTTCATATTAAATATCAAGGAAAGGGCGGCGAATGGAGAGCGGCACACGTACGTAATCGAGCTCATTCTGCGGATGCGGAAACAAGGGTGGCTTTGGACAGAGGAGTTTATATGGCATAAAAAGAACTCGTATCCAGGCAAATGGCCCAATTGATCTAGTTCAATAAGCACAAGAAGTTCAACATGTATCAGGATGAGGTGATGGTTCCAGTTGGTGATTGGGCGAAGAGACGGCTTCCCAATCTGAGCCAGACAGACAGACTGAGGGATGAATCAAAGGTCGGCAGCGGCTTCGGGAAGAACATATCGAATTGGGTAGGCCGCGATCTTGTGTATCCAACCAACGTGATTCACATGGCCACTGAATGCGCGAATCGGGAGCATAGCGCCGCCTTTCCGATCGAGCTGCCCTCGTGGTTCATCAGGCTTTTCACTCAACCGGGAGATGCGGTGCTTGATCCATTCATTGGCTGGGGCACTACAGCCGAGGCGGCGGCACAACTGAGCAGAGACTACGTTGGTATTGAGATTGATGGGGAATATGTGAATCTCGCTAGAGGCCGGATGGCCGACGTGCAGATTTCGCTGCCAATCCATCTACGCAGTTCCGATTGCTATCCGGCCCCGGAGCCCCGGCATTGCGGAAGCGCCAAAGGAGATTTGTGAAATCTCTGGATCTCGGCATGATTCGCGACTATGTGAACAAGAATATCGAGAAATTTCATAATAGTAGAGTCTCGTCACTTGAGCAGTTGCGGCTGTCAAAGCTGCTGCAAAAGAACCCCTATTTATTCAAAGCAAAGAACGTTAAGACGGCAAACGAGATCGTCACGGGATTCCTGAACGTATTTCTTTCATCATCTGAGGAGAAATTCTTTGGTGATTTCCTTGAGGGACTCGCGATC
>JAGHCW010000171.1 GCA_021160245.1 bacterium
CAGTTATATAGATGACTCTCATTATTCTAACACCATGATTCAACACTGTGACCTTAGAAGGCCAGAGCGCCGCTTCATTTGCATCGCCTTGATTGAGACCGGGCGATGATATCGCGCTGCTATCTCTGGCGAAAGTTGGGCTTGAAACC
Source organism: bacterium (assembly GCA_021160245.1). Classification (GTDB taxonomy): domain Bacteria; phylum B130-G9; class B130-G9; order B130-G9; family B130-G9; genus JAGHCW01. The sequence continues at coordinate 150 of JAGHCW010000171.1, forward strand.
TGCCGCGCTTAACCTACAATGCCGTGCTTTGGAGGTTCTAATCTGTTCATCTATATCATTCTGACCATTCTCGGCCTGTTAGCACTCGTGGTTCTTGCGCGAGCAATCTGGATTGCGCCGTTCGCCATGACCATCACGCATACTGATATCGAGATTCTGGAACCCGGCTCTGCCTTTGACGGCTTCAGAATACTTCATCTATCGGACTTTCACCTTCGGAAGGGCACGAATCCAGGAATGCTACGGATGCTCGATGAAGCGCTGGCCAAAATAAATGGCGAAAAGATAGACCTTATATGCCTGAACGGCGATATATTAGAGACCGATTGCGGCCGCGCTCTTCTTGAGCAGGTTATGAGGCGGCTCCGCTCGATCGGCGCGAGTGAGGGTATAATCGCAGTTCTGGGAAACCACGACTACAACCACTACACGTTCCGCAACCTCTTCCTAGAAAGATTCGTAGTTGAGACCAAAAACGACATCGACGCTCTGATCCGCATTCTCTCCGACAACGAGGCGCAGGTTCTTCGGAATAGGACGCTGAATCTTGGCCGGGATGGTGAGCGGCTGACATTTGCGGGGATCGACGATTTCATCAGCGGACGGCACAGCATTCAGACGGTTCTCGAGGACGTTCGCCCGGATGATTGTGTTGTGTTCTTGACGCACTCGCCTGATGTTATCGCCCAGCTAGCTGATCGCCACGTTGATCTCGTTCTTGCCGGACATACCCACGGCGGTCAGATTCGGCTTCCGCTGCTTGGGTCTCTCGTCTCGCGCTCGAGGATGTTCAGGGGGCATGTCTCCGGTCTGTTTGATTCCGGCAGTATGAAAGTCTTTATTACAAGGGGAGTTGGCATCGTAAAGTATGCGCCTATGCGTTTCAGATGCCCTCCGGAGTTCTCAATCGTTGAGCTTTGCTCCAAATCTACTTGCCACAATCGGGTATCCTTGCAACAGTAGTCGATGAATGTCACTTAAGCTTTGAATATTAGACAGATATTTTAGAGGGTAGAAAATGGCGGCGAGTTCTTCCAGCAACACTCTCAAAGGCTATCGTGGACGGGCAAAAGAGGTTCTTAGCAGCCTCGGCGCGCGGGTATGGGCGGACGTTGAGGTTAAGACGTCAAAGGGCAATTATGTAGGGCTTATCTTGCCCAGGTCCGAGACAGCGGACGACCAGCACATGGTCCTGAAGCTCCGCACAGGCTATAACGTCGGTGTGAACGTCAACACGATAACCGAGATATCCGAAATGGGATATAAGGAGGCGCATTACGAGATTCCCGAGAAGAAGTTTCCTTGTGATCCGGCCAAGCCAAATGTCACCTTGCTCGGAACGGGAGGCACGATAGCATCACGGCTCGATTACAGAACGGGAGCAGTTATCCCCGCATTTTCCCCCGGGGAGCTGTACGGGGCTGTGCCTGAGCTTGCGGATATCTGCAATCTCGACACGAAGAAGCTCTTTGGCATCTTCAGCGAGGACATGTCGCCTCTGCAATGGACAACGCTTGCAAAAGGCATCGGACGTGAGATCGAAAAGGGCGTCGATGGCATCGTTATCGGACATGGTACCGACACGATGCACCATACAAGCGCGATACTGAGCTTCATGGTCCAGAACCCTCCCGTGCCGATAATTCTCGTCGGATCGCAGCGCTCCAGCGACCGGCCGTCCAGCGACGCGGCGCTGAACTTAATCAACGCGACGCGGTCGGCGGCTTACGGCGATATAGCAGAGGTTTTGGTCTGCATGTTCGGCCCGACGAGCGACCAGTATTGCCTGCTGCATCGAGGCACGCGCGTCCGCAAGATGCACTCAAGCTATCGAAGCACATTTAGGACGCTGAGCGATACCCCGGTCGGAAGGGTCTCCCCGACTGATTACGTTGTCCTGCGGGATGATGTGAAGAGACGCCGCAACGACAGGAAGGTGAAGATCGACCCCGTGTTCGAGGAGAAGGTCTCCATCGTCTATTATTATCCGAACATGAAGCCGGATATTATTGAGGCGCTGGTTGACAACGGCTACAAGGGAATTGTCATAGCGGGAACGGGCCTCGGTCATGTGAATAAGCCTCTTTACGAGCCGATCAAGAAGGCCTGCGACAAGGGTGTCCACATCTTTATGACGGTTCAGACGCTCTGGGGTTATGTCCAGATGTTCGTCTATGAGACTGGGCGGGAGCTGATGCAGCGTGGGATCGTTCCGGCCGCGAATATGCTGCCCGAGGTGGCCTACATGAAGCTTTGCTGGGTTTTAGGCCATACGCTCGAGCGGGAGAAGGTAATTGAGATGATGCTCAAACCCGTTTGTGACGAGATAACCGAGCGAGAGCCACATGACGGCTATCTAATCTTCCAAGGCGGCCTGCCGGAGGTCCAGAAGATGCTAAGGCATATCGCGAAGTAGTGCGTGCAGGTTGGGTCATTATTTTAGACTGCTATGGCTGGACACCGCTTTTTGATCGTGGCGGCCAAACGCGACATCAGTCATTATGAATTCGGCTTTCAACAGAGATACTATGCAAGGACGCGATGGGCATACTACATGTAGGGGCAGGCCTTGTGTCTGTCCAATATATAGATGGGCGGAGACAAGCCCCGCCCCTACACGACCCTAGATTCGACCTATTGGACAGCCTCTATGACGCGGCGCCTGGCCGCCGCACTCCAAGTCAGGCAAAGAGAGAACGTGCATGACGATAGACGAGAAGGCCGAGACGCTATCTAGATTCGCCTGGTCGCTTGATGGATTCGTGGTTTTGGAGCGATTGAGCGAAACACCAGACCATCTGGGCGCGATCGTGGTTGATGCTGTGCTTCAGGCCGGAATCAACTACAAAACCGTCGTGAGGCCCAGGGTTGAGAGATTGAGAGATGAGTATCCCGAGGCGCGGACGACGAGTGGCTTTCTTGCCCTAATCGATCGTGTCTGCCTCAGCGATCTCATAGAATGGAAGGGCCAGACGAAGCTCAGCACAATTGCAGAGGTCTTGAATCTCCTCAAGCAGGAGCAGGTCGAGACTCGCTCTCAGCTAAAACTTTGGCTGCTCCAGTTCGGTAGCACATCGCGTTTGACGCAGATCAAGGGCATTGGGGAGATGACTGCCGATTACCTCAAGATGTTGGCGGGCATTGAGGTCTGCGCGGCAGATAGTCTGACAATGGGCTTCATGCGGCAAGCGGGCATTGAGCCGAAGTCGTATGATGAGGCGCGGGACATTTTATGCAGGGCGTCCAGGATGATGGACGTTCATCCGGTCGCACTAGGCTTCAGCATCTGGGAATATATGGCCAAGCAGCCCAATAGCTGATCGCTTTGGACTCTTGTCCCATTCAGTAAATGGACGCGAGAATAATCTATCTCGATCAGCCCGGCATAAGCTCCCACGTATCGCCCCTTTTCTCGACGTGATGAAAGCGCATCACCTGAACGTTAAGCGGCTCCGAATCGAGTTTCAGTACCACGCTTTTGGTCTTTGGGAAGTATATCTTGCGCTCGATCTCCCGGTCTTTGGTCGAGACAGTCAGCGCGACCGGAATGTCTTCCTCTGTGAGCGTTCCAAAGTTATTGATGCGTAGTTTGGCCTCATAGGAGTCGTCCGGCAGTTTCTTGACGACCTTTGAGACTCTGAGCTGCGGCCCGTCGAATCGAACGAAGTACTTCTCAAAGAACTCGCCGACTTTGGCCCAGTATTCGGTAGGGAAGACGTCCTTCGCGGCTATGTGGCCTGTACCGGGGGACATCCAGAATAGCTTTGGGGGCTTGGCCTTTGCATGAAGCCTGCGCGCCATCTCGGCCGGGCAGACCTCGTCTTTTTCGTTCGCGATGATAAAAAGAGGCTTTGGCGAGACGCTGCCGACGTGTGTCAAGGCGTCGCGCTCACTCGTAAATGTGTCGCCTTCCGGCAGTTTACTGGCTAGCGATGGAGCGTATTCTTTGAATATCCGAGGCGCCATCTCAGCAAACGATGAGAAGGGGGAATCCGCGATTATCGCATCGACCGACTTGTTGCTTGCTGCCACATTTATACCGACAGCAGCGCCGATTGATACGCCGAATATGCCGACGCGCGTTGCCGCGGGACCGAAGCTCGCCTTCGCATAATCGACGGCCGCCGAAATGTCCTTCTCAATGGATAGTAATGATGGCTCACCACCAGAGAGGCCGGCGCCTCGATAATCGAAGGCCAGCACATTGTGGCCCAAATCGTGCAGCTGTTTCATCATGTCAACCCAGAAGCCTATGTTACCCTTTGCGCCTCGGCAAAAGACTATCGTGGCTCGGGCTCTGTCGGCCGGGATGAACCATCCGGCGAGGTTGATCTCGTCCGATGAGGGAATCACCACGTCGGAGTAGGAAAGACCCACGCTTTCGGGAGTAACGGTCGGGGCGCCCGCATCAGACATGACCAGCTTGGATATATGTTTGTCCAAGTACGATTCCCAGTCTATGGAGAAGACTAGAATCGACACTATGATAGCGACCGACGCCAGCCCGATAATGGCAATGAATGTGATTCGCATGGCCCGGCTTGTCTGCTTCTCACTATTTGTCATCGTTACCTCTCTTCATGTCAACTTTTGTCCTGCCACGAATAGCTCTTCCAAGCGTGATCTCATCAACGAATTCCAGCGGCCCGCCGATCGGCACACCGAACGCAATCCTGCTAACAGAGACTCCCAACTCCGCGACCGCTCGCGATACGTAGTTGCCTGTGGCTTCGCCCTCAACATCTGTACTCGTCGCGATTATCACTTCATTTACGCCATCGCCGCTTACTCTCTTTTTAAGAGCTTCAATCGTGAGCTCTTCAGGGCCTATCCCCGAAAGTGGCGAAATCCTGCCCAGCAACACATGATATAAACCCCTATATTCCTTTGAGCGTTCCAACGACGAGATGTCCCGCGAGCTCTCCACAACGCAAATGACGTTCATATCTCGACTCTCGTCCGAGCAGATAGCGCAGAGGTCACCTGAGGAGAGGTTAAAGCACGCTTTGCACCGGCGAACCTTCTCCCGGGCTCCACAAATAGCGTCAACAAGGGCGGCAGCTCTCTTCTCGGGCATCTTGAGAATATGAAGCCCCATTCGCTCCGCGCCTCGTCTCGATATGCCCGGCAAGCGCGATAGTTCGGTCAAAAGCCGTGTGAATTGCCGAGGGTAGCCCATATACTACATCTGGCCTAACAGCTGAGGCGGGACGCCTAGGTCTTTCGCAAATTTGGCCATCTCCTGAGCCATCAGTTCCCTTGACTTGCGCAGCGCGTCGTTGACCGCCGAGAGCACGAGGTCCTCAAGCATCTCCACGTCATCGTTCTCAATTACCTGTTTGTCTATCTTGATCTCGATGACTTCCTGAGCGCCATTTGCGACTGCCCGAACCATGCCGCCGCCTACGCTGCTCTCAACGATTTTCTTTTGGGCCTCCGCTTGCGCCTCAGCCATTTTCGACTTAACTTGCTGCATTTTCTTGAAGATGTTCATGTTCACGTGGCTCTGCCCCTTGTTTTCAAATTCAATAAAAGCCTATCGACCGACTTAGAATGCACAATCTTTGCATATCCGGCAATTGATCGTCAACTGCGCCGCCTCACCGGAAAATCGAATTGAGCTGCCACGCCCCTACCGACGGTAACCCCAAAACTCCAAACACCCGGTATGCGGCGCCAGCCTGATTATTGGGGGAGGGAAGATCAGCCTTTGAAATGTCAGAGCTCTTATGAGTATCATGTTGCCGATTTTCCTGGCAACCCAAATAAATATGTAGGAGGCCCCAGAATATGATGTCCCAACGTTCAATTCTGGCTCTGTCAACCTTGATAGCGCTGTTTTTTACGATTCCAACGCTCTTAAGCGCATTTGCGCCTCAACAATCTGATCTGCCGGTTACAAGCGTCCCGCTGGCTCCGCATAAAGCCATAGGGCCGGAAGAGTCTCAGCTTTCGCGTCTTGAGGAGTTGCTCGCGCAGCAACCTCTAACCGTGCGCTGGGCCAAAGAGACCGGCGCGCCTCGTCTCATGGAGGGCCGTCTCTTCACAATTGAAGAGAAAGATGGCGCAAGGTTACCTGAGATGCTGATTGAGCGGTTTTCTGCGTTATTCGGTGTCCGTGATGGCGTGGATGCTCTTGCTCTTGTTAAGGAGGCGCGGTCATACAGCTACACGCATCGCACTCTTGAGCAAAGCTACATGGGTATCCCAGTCTGGAGAACCAAGCTCTTGGTCCACAGTGACGGCGCGGGCATGGTTCGCACGATAAATGGAGAATTTTACCGCGACATTGAATGCTCTATTGAGCCTGAACTTTCCGCAGAGGCCGCGAGGGACATCTCTCTCGGTATGCTCGGAATTCGCGCCGACGCCGAGTACTCCTGGAAGCAGAGAATGGTAATTGCTCCGACCACAACCTTTCGGCTATCGTTTGAGATCAAGATCCAGTGCGATGAGCCGCTCGGGGAATGGGTCTTTTTGATCGACGCCCAGAATGGGGAGCTGCTCTATATGGACAATCAGCTCTGTTTCGGCCGGGTTCAGGGCGATCTTTATGAAGTCAATCCAGAGAAAACACCCGCTGCCACGCTTCCACTGCGTGATCTTGAGGTGAAAAAACTCGGGGATTCCTATTTCACCGACGCCGACGGGTACTTCGACGCGACGGATGCCACGGTGACCGCCTTTCTGGAGGGGCCATATTGCAAGGCCCTCAATGCGGACTCGAGCAGAGCTCGCTATTCTGGAGAGCCAAATGAGATACTCTTCAGCTATGAGACCCACGACACCCACTTCGATGAGGTCTGCTCTTTCTATCACGTCAACCAGATACACGCGTGGCTGAAGGAGTGCTTGGAGTTTGACGGGATGGACTTTCAGGTGGCCGTCACAGTTCAGTACGGAGACAACTTGAATAACGCCTTCTATAGCCCCTCGAATAACGGCATTTACTTAGGCGGAGGCTCGTCGAGAGACCCAGCCCATGAGGCCGATATCGTGATGCACGAGTACGGCCACGCGGTTGTTCACAATACAGTTGCGTTAGACTTCAGCACGTCAATGCTAGATGAGGGCTACGCGGACTACTTCACGTGCAGTTTGCACGACGATCCGTTACTCGGCGAATGGTGGAGGCCCCCGTATCTCAGGAATCTGGACAACGATCTTGTCTATCCATTCGACATGGTCGATGAGGGGCACCATGACGGCCAGATTTGGTCAGGCGCCTTGTGGGATATCCGCGAGATATATGGGGCTGAAGTATCGGATAGGCTCGCGCTTGGCGCCCTCTTCTATCTAAGCAGCGCTCCTGATTTCATGGAGGCAAGAAATGCGGTCATCAGCGCAGACGAGGAGTACTTCGGCTCGGAGCATCTGGCAAGCATAGTTGAGATATTCTGCAAGCGAGGCATATCCGAGATTCGCACATCCAGCTGGTCTATAACAGAGACAGAGGGCAATGGAGACGGTCTTGTTGACCCGGGCGAGACGCTCGAGCTTGAAATTCAGGTTCGCAATGTTGTTGATGACCCCATACCGGCCTCATATCTTGCCTTGACGTCGATGAGCGAATATGCCGAAGTAATCTCCGGGCTTTCTCCGGTTCCCGCGATAGACGCAAAGAAGAAAGCACAGACTTCGCAAACCCTAAGCTTCGTCGTTTCACCAGATTGCCCGCCCGACGGGACGCTGGAGTTCAATGTGAAGATGGGATATGACGTGGATGCGATCATTTACGCCGGCTCCCTCGAGATTGCGCTCGGCAGCGCTCCCCAAATCGTCGTCTCCGACTACAAGATCGTCGACTTCACCGGAAATCGCGACATGGAGGCGAACGCTGGTGAGATGATTGTCCCTCTGATAAGCCTCATCAACGAGGGCGGTGCGACCGCGGGAAGCGTCAGGTTGATGGCGTACACCGACAGCCCTTACGTCAATTCCCATGAGGCGTACTCATCAATGTACAGTAATTCCGTGGGCTATGGGGACATAGGCCCGGGGCAGGATGTTAGCGACCCCGGCAGCGATGACAGCGTCATTCTCCTCCTCGATTCTGATACCCCGGATGGCCATCAGTTCCAGCTCGACTATGACATAACAGAAGATAATGGGCGGATGTGGACCGGCAGCATAGACATCACCGTGACCGGCGAGGACGAGACCGCTCCGTGGGTTGCGATGTCCCAAGCCAATCCTAGATTGGTCAATAGAGGTGACTTCTTCTACTGCTATGTCTTTGTGGTTGAGCCGGGCGACATTCAATCCGTCTCAGGCAAACTGCATAACAGAGAGGGCGAAGATTTCGGCAGCGTCTATTTCATCGAATACTACTCGGGACTATACATGGGCTACGGCTTGATGCCAGCAAACGAGGACCTCTTCCTGGACGTCACAACTCGGGATGCAAAGGGCAATAGTGGCGTGAAGAAGAACACTTGTGCTCTCGGCCCAACCAAATTCGAGACCGAGTGCAAGGTGCTCTATGTCGCGGACGATTTCGCTGACATCAGCCAGACAAGGCAGCCAACGATGGATGCGCTAGCGGCAATCGGCCTAGATGTGGACGTCTGGGAAACGGAGATAAGGTCCGTTCCGGGCAATGCGACACTCAGCAAATACTTGGATGGCCTCGTCATCTTCGAGACTAAATACAATCCCATCAACATGTCCCACACAGCGTATTTGGCCTATCTCCCTTCGGCCATTTCCGATTATCTCGACAAGGGCGGAAAGGCGCTCCTGATGGGCCAAAGGTTCGGCTCTTTCTATAGCGCTTACTACGAGCAAGGCACGTTTCTTGAGGACTATTTCGGTGTGGAGCTTGTGGGCAGTAAATCCGCGGATGAACAGATAGTGCTTGTGGGCACGGAAGGTGATCCGATAACTGACGGCCTGACGCTCAACCTCGTTCAAGGCGACATCGAGTATCAGACAACGCCTGACATTCTCAATCCGATTGGCAATTGCCAGCCGATCCTGCGATTCGCGGACAACCTGAGCCAGAAGGCCGGCGTTAGCGTCGAGGCAGACGGCTATCGGGCGGCATATATGACCGTCAATCTCTGTGATATTGAGAGTGAGCAGGACCGCAATCTGCTGCTTTCTAGGATAATTGAATGGCTGAACTCCACAGTGCATCGCCCGAGCGGACTGCCGATCTACGCTGGCGGCTTCGGTGGGACAACACTCACCTCCGAAGGTGGCCTTCTGAAGGTCCAAGCATTCGCCAACCCGCTCTATGGCATCGACAGCATCGAGCTTTATTACGACAATATACCGCTTGGTATTCCGCTATTTGAGACAGACGACAATTACTACTCCGCTGAGGTCGAGATCGGACCGGTCGCGCCCGGGTCTTATGCTCTCTCGCTGGTAGCGTTGCTTGACAGCGGCGAGCAGATCGTGGTGTGGCCATATTTGCCAGTCGGCGCCTACGAGGACTGGACGCTCGCGTCCGCGCCTCCGATTGCAGAAACTCCGGCGCCGATGAGCGCGGACGCGCCAAAGATACTCGCGGCCGGCTTCTGCGCGACGGACATTTCTTATGACCTAGGCGGCACTCTGCATGTGGTTGCCCAAGTATCTGACCCGGATGGCCTCGATGACATCGAGTCGGTCTCAATGGCACTTGACCTGCCAGGCGGTCTTCTTCTTCTTGACCTATTTGATGACGGATTAAACGGCGATTTCGCCTCAAATGACGGCATCTTTGGCACGATTCTTCAGGTTCAGGGCCTATCGACTGGCCTACACCCCGCGACAATAGTTGCCAAAGACACATCGGGAGGCGAGGGGCACTGGCCGCAAATAACCATTGGGGAGTGAACAAGATGCCTAATCTAAGCATAATCAAACAACCGCCGCTGTTTAAGGAACTCTCAGAAGAGGCCCTTGCGTTTCTCGATGGCCACGCCATTGCTCGAACGTTCCAAACTGATGAGGTCGTTGCCGCAGAGGGCAGCCTCGGCGACTGCATGTTCATCATAAAATCTGGCGCCCTTGACGTTGTTCTCAGCCGAGGCGCGCCGGGCATGGTCAAGATAGCACGGCTCTCACCAGGCGATTTTGTCGGCGAAATCTCGCTTATCGACAGCCAGCCCAGGTCCGCCTCAATCGTCGCCAGCAAGGACGCGGAAGTTCTCATCATCAACCGACAGGCGCTTCTAGACCTCCACGAGGTCGATTTCAAGGCCTTTATGAAGGTGATTGTGAACATAACCCGAAAGCTCGGTGAACGCCTTCGGGAGACCGACAAAGTCATAGCCGGAATCTCTAAATGAGCTCTTGCGACGTAGGACCTCGACGCGCTCGGCCAAGCGGTTCAGCGCGATGAGAGCCAGGCTTCTCCGTGTTATAGACTCGTTCAA
>JAGHCW010000238.1 GCA_021160245.1 bacterium
GAATGAAGGTCCGCGGCAAACCGCACTTCACGAAGGTTCGATCGGCCATGCCGACTCAAGTTTCAATACGGGACATCCTGCGATGTGAGGATCCACAAGTTCGGCTTCTTGGGCAGGTTGTACCTGTTGGCGTATGAGGTAGATGAAGGCGCCAAGCTTATCTACATTTATGCCGTTGGTGGGCACGAGAACTTCTATCGAGACCTGAAGGAATATCTGAAAACCTAGCCCGCCGTCGGCGGAGTCGGCATTACGTTCTTGGTGATGATGCAGAAGTCCGGTATGGATAGCAAGTCATCGGGAGGTTCGTGGAGGAACAGATAACCCAATGGCGTATGAGTTTTCTGTGCCAGCTTCTTCAACCGTGCGAGCGTTATAGTGTCGGACTGTTCGCACTCGATTACCTTCTCCAATGGCATCTTCATACTGATTGCCAACTGGTCTGAAGACAGAGAAGACCGCTGTCTGGCCGAACTAGCAGCTCTGGTCGAACGGTCACATTGACAGACATGTGTCATCTCCTGCTGCACACACTACCACGGATTTATGCATCTATCTTTGCGCTTAACGCGAGCATTGTCAAGGCCGCGTCAGTGGCCTACCAATGGGCTCCGCGAAGACCTCATCCTGACACCTTATCAATCGTTCCCATCTCGAGGAAGGCCTCAATTCTCGCTCCTCTGAAGTACATGTTGCGACGTCCCTTCTTTGCTACTCTTAGCCATCGATCATAACTAAATTGGCGTGCTTTTCTCAAAGCTGTTCTCACAGAACAGTGCCAAGCAGTGGCTAAGTCTTTGGTAGGAAGTCCGGGGCGAGAGTCCAAGAGAGGCAGGATGCATCTTATGTCCGCGGGAGGCACGTCAAGTTTCAGGATAATGGCAGTATCACGCCGTAGATCCACAACAATCGTGGTGTCTGCTGGTGCATATAGAGATAGAGGGCGGCATCTTTCTTCGATTGCGCTCGAAAGCTCCGCGAAATTGGAATAGGACCTGGTCTTCTCTTCTGGGACGATCACAACGCCCAAAGGAATGGTGCCTGCTCTCACTGAGTCATAATGAAAAGTCCGATCACGGGTGATAACCCACTCTCCTCGTGCTCCGGCAAAGCTAGATATTGTGGCGTCCGAAGCTTCCGAAAGGTCCACATCATGGGTTGTTGTAATCGTTGTAGCCCAACAACCCAGAGCCTTCTTCAGGCGCTCCTCCGGGAGGTTCGCATCGATGAAATAGCCACTCGGAAACGGCAATCGCAGTTCTTCATAATGCTCATAATCTACTGAATGTTGCTTCTTGTTACCCATTCACCTAGCCGGACCATCTCCAATCATAAGTGTCACTTGTCATTGGTAGCTTTCCTTGATGAAATCTCATCAGGTATTTTAGCTTCTCGTCAAAACACCTGTTGAACGAGTGAAGCCCTCAGATTGCCTGCGAGTGCCTGGGCTGCTGACAAGTGCACCAGTAGAGCAGAGAACTCGCACACGAGCCGTCCAAAGCTTCTTTGTTCCTCGATTGGCGGAAGACGGATAGGCGCGTTGCGAATCTGTTTGATGTTCAGCGTAGGCTGTGAAACCGTCCTGGTTTCACTTCTGAAGTAGGACTGGACATACGGCGTCCTGAGATACTCAGCAATGTAGGCTGTATCCACGAAATCCGAAAGAGAAGCCCGTGCAACTGCACGAACGATGTTCCACCCCCGCATTTCGGCCTCGGCAATAGCAATTTGTCCGATAGAACCGACACAAGAAACCAGGATCTCATTGCCTCGAAGGCGTGACCTCACGTAGGATGCCTCGATGTCTTGGCTGATTCGTTTCACGCCAGTTTTTTCGATCCCACCTCGATGGAAATCCCCAACGCGCACGATGGGAACACCGCCTTCGACATATGGCCCCGGTTGGACAACACCGTAGTTGATCCGATCACCTTCGCGAACAAGCTTTTCCAACCTGCATGTGGGCCAACCTTTGGGATTGGTGACGGGGTCGCCGAACATGTTGAGGAAGGCGGAGCGGAGGAATTGATCGGCAAGGTCGAGAGTCTGCTGGCGCTTGCGGCGGACGGCGTCGGCTTTGTCGAGGATAGCGGCGATTCTCCGCTGTTCGGGAAGGGGAGGAAGAGAGATCTTTAGTCCCTGAACGACATCCCGTGTGACCTGCCGAAACGTTGAACCTCTCGCTTGCTGCTCCAACTTGGGACCTTGAGTCGCTATCCAATGCCATAGATATGCGCTATCAAGATGCTGGGGATTCGCTCGGAGAGAAGCGACACCACGTCCAAGGCAATACGTGCGGCGCGCCCAGTTAGTTTTTCCAAGAGTTGCTCTAACGCAGAGGATTATGTCTCCCGCCTCAGCAATGCGGGTTGGCTCACTCGTAAATCGCGTTGGATTGGGTTCGATCTCGCCAAGATCACGAGCGCCAGCCAACAAAGGAAGTCCATTTTCCTCAGAATTGTAGCTTGCCCCTTTGGGGGCTTGCCCCATGATAACGGTGCAGACCTCTTTCAGCGGAACAGTCCTGACCGTCATCCCAACATCTCCTCCAGATCATCGAGATCCTTACGAATCTCGTCCTCCAGATCACGAAGCTGCTGCAGGATGACCTTTGGCGGATCGTACTCAACCTCTTCGTACTCGATCTCCTTGTAACGGTTGATCGATAAGTCGTAGTTGTTCTCGACGATCTCCACAACAGGCACGTAGAACGCCTTGGCCTTGCGGTCTTCAAACTGTGATAGAACATCAGCGCGTCCGTGATCCCACACGTTCCATTTCGCTACCACGTCGGGAATATCGTTCGCCTCAATCTTCTCCCGTTTGTCATCGAGCGAATAGCCATCGGCCTGCATGTCGTAGAACCAAACACGTTCGGTCCTTCCTCCCTTGACGAACACAAGCACCGCTGTGCTCACCCCGGCGTACGGCTTGAACACACCGGACGGCATCGAAACAACCGCTTCCAGCTCGCACTGCTCCAGCAGCATCTTGCGCAGCGCCTTGTGCGTATTACTCGAACCGAACAACACCCCATCGGGGACGATCACACCGGCACGGCCACCGATATCGAGCAGGTTGATCATCCTATTGACGAAGAGAAGCTCAGTCTTCGTCGTCTTAAGCGAAAGCTCCTCGTTAATGTCACCCTTATCGATGCTCCCCTTGAATGGTGGATTGGCGAGGACAACGTTATAC
>JAGHCW010000224.1 GCA_021160245.1 bacterium
ATCTGCACTGTGACCCAACGGCCAGTCCCCATCTAAGGCTCCTGATGGATTCCGTGTTTGGAAAGGAGAACTTCCGCAATGAGATCGTCTGGAAGAGAACAAGCGCCCACAGCGGCGCTACCCGTATTTGTGGTCGGATTCATGATGTGATTCTCTTCTATACTAGGTCAGATGACGCTTGCTGGAATCACATTTATCAGGAATACGATCCGGCATACATTGAGATATTTTTTGATCACGTCGATGCCGACGGCCGTAGATGGAAGCGAATGGACCTGACAGCGGCCGGCGTTACCCAACATGGCCCATCTGGTAGGCCATGGCGCGGAATAGACGTTTCCAAGAAAGGGCGTCATTGGGCATTTTCCTCTGAAGAACTTGACCGTCTGGACGCAAAGGGAAAAATCCACTGGCCCAAGCGCGAGGGTGGCATGCCGCGACTCAAGCAATACTTGGATGAAATGCCGGGAGTTCCCCTTCAGGACATCTGGACGGATATAAGGCCGATTCACAATCTGGCAAAGGAGAGATTGGGCTACCCGACGCAAAAGCCTGAAGCCCTTCTAGAGCGCATTATCAAAGCGAGTAGCAACGAGGGCGATTTGGTCCTTGATCCGTTTTGTGGATGTGGGACTACAATCTGCGCTGCCCAGAGGCTTAACCGCCGGTGGATTGGCGTTGACATTACTCATCTGGCTGTAACGCTGATGAAGTACCGCCTTGAGCACGCCTTTGGCGAGGACATTAAGAGAAAGTTTGAGGTCATCGGCGAACCCGTCTCGCTCACGGGCGCGATGGCGCTTGCGAAGGAGAACCCGTATCAGTTCCAGTGGTGGGCTTTGGGGCTAGTTGGAGCAAGGCCGGCTGCGCAGAAAAAGGGCCTGGACATGGGCATTGATGGCCGCCTCTACTTCCACGACGAGGGCAAGGAGGGCGACACAAAGCAGATAATCTTCTCCGTGAAGGCCGGGCACGTGACGGTCTCGCACATTCGGGACCTGCGTGGTGTAATGGACCGCGAAGGCGCGAGCATAGGTGTCCTGATAACTATGCTAAAGCCCTCGAGGCAGATGCTGACCGAGGCTGCGAGCGCAGACTTTTACTATTCCCCCGGCTGGGACAAGCAGTATCCTCGCATTCAGATACTGACCGTCGATGAAATAATTGGCGGTAAGGGCATTGATTACCCGCCCTCGCGTCATGTGAATGTCACGTTCAAGAAGGCCCAGAAGGCCAAGAGGCAGACGCAAGGGACGAAAGACCTGGAACTCGCAGCAGACGAAAAAAAGCGAGGCTGATAGGCATGATCGACATGTGCAAGAACACTCTCTATTACGGCGATAACTTGGAGATATTGCAGCAGCGCGTCGCTTCGTTTGCCTCGGTGGTGGTATGAACCGGGTGACGATCAATCCGAAATTGCTGCAGTGGGCGCGGAAGCGTGCAAGAAAGAGCAAAGATGCCTTGGCGAAACGGTTCCCCAAGCTCGAGCTCTGGGAGCGAGGCGAGGCTGATCCGACGCTGAAGCAATTGGAGAGTTTCGCTAAGGCCACGCATGCTCCGGTCGGCTACCTGTTCCTTCCTGAACCGCCAGTCGAGCTTGTTCCAATTCCAGACTGTCGCACCGTGGGGAACGAGCACATAGGACGCCCGAGCCCTGATCTACTCGACACGATCTACATTTGCCAGCAACGACAGGAATGGTATCGCGATTTCGCGCGTATCATGAGCGATGCACCACTTCCCTTCGTGGGCTGCGCCGAGCTCTCTAGCGACATTGAGGCAACAGCCGAGACCATGCGGCATGCGCTGGGATTTGGCATAGATGAACGCCGCCGAATGCCGACTTGGACTGAAGTGCTGCGGCGTTTTATCGGTCAGGCGGATGCGCTGGGTGTTTTGGTGATGGTAAGCGGTGTTGTGGGGAGTAACACCAGACGTGGACTCGATCCAACAGAGTTCAGGGGATTTGCCCTTTCAGATGACCTAGCGCCGCTTGTGTTCATCAATGGCGCGGACACAAAGGCTGCTCAAATGTTCACGCTTGCGCACGAGCTGGCCCATATCTGGCTCGGTCAATCCGCTCTCTCTGACGCACGGGTATCAGGTGCGCCTCGACATGAAATTGAGCATTGGTGCAACCAGGTCGCCGCCGAGTTTCTCGTACCGCTTCATCTCCTTCGTGCCGAGTATAAGGCGGACGCGGAATTGGCAGTAGAGATTAATCGCCTCGCTCGACATTTCAAGGTTAGCACTCTGGTCATTCTGCGCCGGATTCATGACGTAGGCGGGCTTACAAGTGATGAATTCTGGGAGGCCTATAATAGTGAATTGGATCGATTATTGTCCCTCCCAAAGGGCAGCGGAGGGGACTTTTATCTTACATTGCCCGCGCGTGTCAGTAGGCGTTTTGCTCGGGCACTCGTTGTTAGTACGCTTGAGGGTCAGACATTGTATCGAGATGCTTTCCGCCTTCTCGGATTCTCCAAGCTCGCGACTTTCAACGAGCTAGGGCATAGACTGGGGGTGATCCTCTAGTGGCATACCTGCTTGACGCTAATGTGTTCATACAGGCCAAGAATTTCCATTATGGTTTCGACTTCTGCCCAGCGTTCTGGGACTGGCTCATTGCGAGCAACGAGGCGCAGAAGGTCTTCAGCATTGAGAAGGTTGGAGATGAGATTGAAGACGGTTACGACGATCTCGCCACATGGGCCAGGCAGCGCGGCCCCCACGTTTTCCTCAAGCCAGATGCCTCGATGTCGATTGCCCTCGGCTCGGTCAGTATTTGGGCAACAGGCCAGGGCTACGAGCCGGCGGCGGTAAACACGTTCCTCCAGACGGCCGATTATTATCTCGTCGCTTATGCTCTTGCCCATGGGCACACGGTCGTGACACATGAGATACCGTCTTCCTCAAGCAAGAAGATCAAGATCCCTAACGCTTGTATCGGCGTAGGCATCAAGTGCATGACGCCATTCGAGATGCTCCGCAAGGAAAGAGCCCGATTTGTGCTTGGATCACAACCGTGAGCGAGATCATTGCGAGTGCATCTTAATAGACGTTGGCTGCCGCTCAGTCAACGTCCCCAAGGAGACGGGCTGCAAACTCTTGGGCATCCTCGCCGGCTTCGCTCCCAAGCATTCGGGCTATCTCGTCAACCCGCTCTGCGCCCTCAAGCTCCCGGACCTTGATCGCGAAATCCGAGGCCTTGTGATCGGACTTTTCGACCGAGAGATGCCCCTCCGCGAACCTAGCTATCTGGACAAGATGCGTAATCGTCAGAATCTGCCTCGAACCAGAGAGCTCTCGGAGCATCTTGCCGACCTGCAGGCCCGTCGCGCCCCCGATGCCAGAATCGAGCTCGTCAAAGACCATTACCGGCACATCATCAGATGTAGCCAGGGCAGCTTTTATGGCGATCATAATCCTGGAGAGCTCGCCTCCCGACGCTATTTTGCGAAGTGGCATCAATGGCTGTCCGGGATTGGGCGCGATGCTAAACTCCACCTTATCAAAGCCATCCCTGCCGGGCAGTTTGAGGTCGTCATCTGTCCCAAGACCTTTCTCAGATATACCGGGGAACGCCTGAATGAAATCGATGACGAATTGACATGACTGCATCCCGAGCTGCTTTAGATTTAACTCGACAAGTGAAGATAGATGCGAGGCGCTAGCTTTTCGTTGTTTAGAGAGAGCCTCCGCTTTCTTGCAGAGCTCGTTGGCTAATTCATCTCTCTCCTTTGTGAGAAGAGTGAGCTCCTCTGTGCGGTTTTCACAGTCGGCGAGATCGCTCTCAAACTCAGCGAGTTTTTGAGGAAGGTCTTCGGGCTCGCATCTATGTTTTCTGGCCAGCGCCGATAGCTCCGCGACTCTGTCCTCAATCATCTCGAGCCGATTGGGATCAGACAACAACTGCTCAGAGCGGTCGCGCGCCTCCCGTGCCAGTTCATCAAGCGTAAGCCTGCTGTCGGCCATCTTCTCAGCGGCATCGGTTAGAGAGGCGTCCATGTCTTTAGCCGCAACAAGCTGCCTCTCAAGAGCGCCAAGAGTCTCGCAGACTGCTCCAGCCCTGCTATAGAGCGCCTCATCTACCGACGCGAGTATCCCGGCTATCTTATCCGCATAAAGGAGCGTCCGTCTCTCGTTCTGCAGCGACTCAAATTCCCCCTGCGTAACATCCGACTGCTGCAGTTCATGGACATAATGCTCCAAAAGCGCCTTGTCCTCGCTGGCCCTGCGGTGACGGGCGGCAGTCTCCAAGAGTCTCGCACTTAGCTCTTTGAAATCAGACCGAAGATGCCCAAGCGCAACGCGGGACGCGGATAGCCCGGCGAATTGATCCAGCGTCAGGAGCTGGTAGCGCGTTGAGAAGAGACGCTGATGCTCGTGTTGGCCGTGGAAATCCACCAGCAGATCGCCCACTCGTTGTAGAACGGAAAAAGGCACTGGACGGTAGTTGACGAATGATCTGCTTCGGCCGTCCGATCGCATCACGCGTTTCAAGACGAGTATATCGTCGTCCTCCGTGAGCAACCCGGAGAGTAGCTCCTGAAACTCAGATTGCAGCCCCATATCCGTCGTCTTATCGCCGCCGCGATAGGCCGCATCGAGATCGAATATAACCTCAACCGACGCCTCGTCCGTTCCGCGAAGAATCACGTCGCGTGAGGCGCGCTCTCCGAGAGCAAAACCTATCGCGCCCAAGAGAATTGTCTTGCCGGCCCCGGTCTCTCCCGTGATCACGTTCAGCCCGTTGCGAAAGCGCGTCTTAAGGGCGTCAATGATCTTAAAATTAGAAACGCTGACCTCAGATATGTGCATAGAAGCTCTCCTTAAGTCCAAGAGCCTATTCAGGGGACTCACTGCTGTCAACAGACGCTATCGAACTGCCGATGATTCGGTTGTTCATTCTTGCGAGGGCCTCTTCTGAAAAGCGGTTGTTGACGAAACCTTATGTGTGTGCAATCGTAAAATCACCTGAGCGGACATTATGTTAAGCCTGGACTATATTGTGGAGAGTGAGTAATTAGATGGCCGGGATGTTCCTGCTTAAGTCGGTGGTTTTCTATCGAACGCGCAGAATCACATCGCATTCTGCCGGCGACGAGGGCATTTCCGAGCGGGGATTTTGCATCACGCCATCGATTCTGCGGGCGTTCGTGTTCACGTTCTGCATTTTCGTCCTTTTGCTGGCTAATTCCGCAAGATGTTCCACCTCGGTTGTGGCAGTCGGTAGAAGCGTCGTTATCTCCGAGGACAGGTCGGGCGCAAGATCGCGTGCGATGCGCGACGCCTATCGGGACGCGATAGAGAGAGTATGTGGCGTCGAGATTGGCGCCCTAACCAGCACGCGCAACCTCCAGCTGCTGTTCAACGTGGTTCTAACACAAGCCCGGGGCTACGTTGCGTCACGCCAGGTCGTCGATGAGGGAGTCGATGACAACGGCCTCTATTTCATCAAGATTAAGGCTCAGGTCGAGAAGGGCGACATCCGCGATAATAGCCAAGCGCTTAAGCTCCTTCTTGCTGCGATAAACAATCCCAGGGTCGGAGTCTTATTCGTAATCGACAAAGCGTCAGACCGCCCACTGGCCTCGAGCGCCGAGGCTACGCTTGTCAAGAGAATGGTCGATGCGGGCTATTACTGCGTCGCGCTTAGGCAAGACATGTCGAAGGGCGCTGAAATGCCGCTTGATGGAAGCATAAGTAAAGCTCAGCGAGCTGCCCGGGACGCCAACGTGCAGCTGCTTGTGATTGGGCATCTCAATCCCAGCCTCGCGCTCGACGGGAACCGAAAGGACGCTCTACTGCCAGGCTATTTCGCCGTCAATATCGATGTGGACCTGAGAGTTATACTCGTGCAGACCTCAAAGGTACTGCATGTCGAGAATCCCAGAGTAAAAAGCGGCCCTGCCAACACAGAGGAGATGGCCCGAGGCATCGCGGCCAAAAAGGCGGGAGAGCAGGTTGCAGGCGAGCTAATATGGTCGTTGCCGCAGAAGCTCCTGCAGGGGGGCCGGACGTTTGAGTTCAGCATTGCCAATTGCGATTTTGGCGAGTATCGCAAGCTCCAGACTGTGATCGGTCAGCTTGAGACGGTTGAGGCGTTGAACCCGCGGCCCTGGAAGAAGGGCGTCGGCGTCTTTGACGTGACTGTGGGTTACTTCGGGCTCGATATTCGTGATCTTGCGACCCTGCTTTCTTTGAACAAGCACGTTCCGGTTGAGCTCAAAGCCGTTGGAAGCGATACTCTAAAGGCAAGAGTAATCCGATAGGCACTTATCGATAGGAGGTATAATATGGCACCTAATTCAGCGATTGAGAAGGTCAAGACCTATATGAAAACATCATTCGATGCCCGGCGCTTTGCGGTCATCCTCTGCGCCTCACTCGCATGTCTGCTGCTTGGCGCCTGCGCTCAAGCCGGGCTGACTATTGTCGAGTATCGCCCCGAGGGCATGATCGACTATGAGAGGGGAATCGTTGAGGCCGTTGGCCGAGGCTTTGCGCCTGAGAACGCGCTGAACGAGGCGCATGGTAAGGAGATGGCGAGGATTGCCGCGAAGGCCATAGCGAGGAAGAACCTGGCGGAGCTGGTCAATGGGGTTCGAGTAAAGGGCGTTACAACGGTTCGCAACATGACCGCCACGTCAACTGTCGAGGAGAGCGTGAATGCGACCATCTTTGGAGCGGTGATCGTCAAGGGAAGCGAGCATTGGAACGCAGAAGCGCAGATGTTTGAGCTGCGTATGCGCATGCCGATGGGCAGATTGGGCGATCTGCTGCTGCCCAAAGATGAGTCGCCGTCCGGCGCAAAACCAGCCTATTCAGGGGTCATTCTGGACTGCACACGGGCCACAATCGCGCCGGCGCTATCAATTGCGGTGTTTGACGAGAAGGGAGCGAAGCTCATCGAGCTGATAAGACCGGCGTTTCGCGCCTCGTCCACATCAGAATCGGCAGCAGCCAAGAGCGCGACTTACACCGCTGCAAAAGCCAAGACGGAGTCTGGCATAGTCGGCGAGCAACCTCTTGTTGTTCATGCGATCGGAGCGAAGTCGGACGCGGGTATGTCTCCTGTTGTCGGCCCCGCGGATGCGAAGAGACTCCGTGAGCTGAGCCAAGCTGTTGGCGGCAAACTCTTTCGCCGTGCGATCGTCATTGCTAAGTGAGAGGAGCGTTTGCTAGGTAAGCGGCTGGGCGCGGCGGGCATCACAATTCAGGATTCCCCTTTCGCCTTGATTCCAGACGGCCGCCGAGTAATATGTGGATATTGCCTGCTAATGTAGCATTCGCGGGAGCCGGATGGGTGGAACCGCGCTTGTAGAGTGGAGTACTGTCGTGTGTTTTGAGGAGGCCGGATTCAGATGAAATTAGGTTTAGAACGCGTTGATGATATTCTCGTGGTGACGGTCCCAGGGCGGACACTTGATCTCGTCCAGTCAAGCGAACTCAAGAGAGCCATTTATCCACTCCTTGCTGAAGAGACGAAGGCTGTTCTTGATCTCTCCAAACTAGACTTCATCGATAGCTCAGGATTGGGCGTGTTTGTGGCCTGCGCCAAGATGTTGAAGGAGGACGGAGGCGATTTGAAAATTTGCGGAATGACAAAGCAGGTCCGGTCGCTCTTCAAACTCGTGAAGATGCACGCCATTTGCGAGCTTTTCGACACAACAAATGAGGCCATAGAGAGCTTCAAGCGCGTCGAAAATAGTGACAGGCCAGCACGAAGTGCGACGAGGCCCAGGACCACGGTTCGCGAGGTTGAATTCGGCAAGAGGGATTAGTGCCGCGCACGATGCTGGGCGAGCGAAGACATCGACGCAACGAGAAAGCCCACCCACCTAACCCAGAATTAACGCACTTAACACTGCCAGTTCTATCGCGGGGTAGATTCAATTCACCACAGGAGATCACCCATGAATTCAATCAGACCTATTGACCTGGCTATCGAGTTCGTTGAGCGTCTCAATCGGCGGGATTTCGATGGACTCATCCGGATAATGGCGCCGAACTTCCGGCTTGGGCCCGGGGTTGATGAGATAATCGATGGGCCTGATGAGTCGCGAGAGGCACTGGTTGGCTATACATCGGCCTGGCCGGATTTTCAGATTCACATCTCGGATGTCCACGTTACAGGCGATACCGTTGTCATGGTTGGGAGGAGTACAGGCTCTTGTGAGAACGTGCCAAGAGGAGATGAGATTCGCGAGAAACGGCTCTATGTGGCGAAGATGGAGGGTGCTCTCGTATCGGAGTTCAGGCACATCGCAGAGGACACTGAGGCGGCAAGGGAAGAGCTGGGCGTGGGGCCGAATACGCGGGTCACACAATAAGGCTATGTAGTTCGTGTCAGATACTATCCTGGCCGATGGCATTGGGCTATTGATATGCTATCCCATCGATTAGCTTTGCATTCGGACCTATCGACGCGCCTCGCCAGATGATCGATCTCGCGACATGGGCTCCCGGGCCGATTGAGGCGCCACAGCCGATGACTGTGTATGGGCCCATAGTCGCCTCTTTGGCAATCGAGCAGCCCCTTCCAAGTGCGATTGGCGGAATGATCCTTACGTTGTCCGCGATCTCGATGTCCCATCGATGAAACGGCCTGTCTGAGCTCTCGTCCGCAATCCAGATGAAATCGCCTCGCGCTTGGACGATTCTGCTGAGGGGCGAGTCGCCGTTCAGCACCTCCCAGTGAGCCTGCCTGTAGCTCTTGGGGTCGCCTATCTCGCGCCAGTAGCCATCAAATGTGTGCCCGGCTAAGGTCAGTCCCGCCTCGCGCATCCCAATCCAGGCTCTGCTTAGACTGCAAGGCTTATTGGACGGAAGATAGTCGAAGACGCTGGATTCAAAGAGCTGAAGCCCGCAGAAGGCGTATCTTGGGCGATTAGAGTTCATTTCACCGAAGAGCTCGCCCAATGCCGAAATATGGCCGTTCTGGTCAATCTGTATCGCAGTATAGCTACCGAGCGGGTCCTTATGCAAAAGGAGCGTCGCATCAGCTTCCGTTTCCCGGTGAGACTGGATTATGCGACAGAGGTCGAATTCAGGATCGAGCAGAAAATCGCTGTTGCAGACGAGGAAGGTCTCGCCGTTGAGCCAAGCCTCGACTTTTTTTAGGCCACCGCCTGTACCCAGTACGTCTGGTTCCTCGGAGAATTGCAGTTTCATATCGTCCGGTCGGTGATCAAGAAGATATTGCCGAATGGGCGTCGGGAGATGATGAAGATTCACAACCAGCTCTGATATACCCCAATCCTCGAAAAACGACAGCATATAATCCAGGATGGGCCTGTCAAAGAACTCAATGAGCGGCTTGGGGAGGTGCTTCGTAATTGGCGCCATTCGCGTGCCCAGCCCAGCACAGAAGAGCATCGCTTTCATCTAACGTTTTCCATTGAGCCGTTCCCCTCGTGGCCAACTAACATCGGCGAAAAACAGCGCTCAGAACGTCACCTGCGCCAATCATAGCGATGGGGGCATATAGCGCTTGCGCCGGGAGCGACCTTTCTACAAAGGTGGGGAATACCCGAAATCCAAGCGCAGAGTGAATTGTCCCGATGAGATGATGCACAGAGCCTTCCAGTGGGAACGTAACCTTCTCCATCTCAAAGCCCGCCTCCGATGCCATCTTCTTTAAGCCGCGTCTGCCAAAGAGAAATAAGTGACGAGGCGCGTCGTAACCTAGCCAATGGCTTTTGAGGATGCGAGCGGAGAGGCAGTCGGGATTCGGGGCGCTGATGAAGAGCCTCCCATCTGGCGCAAGAACTCTCCGCGCCTCGTGAAGCGCCTTCATTGGGTCCTCCAAATGCTCGAGCGAGTGGGAGAATATGACGAGGTCGAATTGTCCGTCGTCGTAATTCGCTTCCCACATCTGCCCGCAGAACGTCTTGGCGCCGAGGCCGGAAGCCGCAGCATCACATGCTTTCTGGGATATCTCCGTGCCAAAGAGCTCCACATCAAGGTGAGAGAGAGCGTAGAGCAAAAGGCCGTTGCCAAATCCCACTTCCAGCACCCGGGCCGGATATCGCGAGAACCGGAAAACGTCCCGGTTGTATATGAGTGTCCCAAGAAGCGCGCTGAACCTGATCAGGAGAGGATATATGGTCATCTTGCTGGCGATATCACAGAATCCATGAGCGCTCTTACCCTCAACAAGGCCGTACGCCTGCATTATTCTGCTCTGGAGCCTGGCCTTCAGCCCGTTGGACCGCTCTCCGGCTGCAAGATGCAGTTTGTCGAGGTTCCTTGAGTAGTACTCCTCGTCGGGATAGGCGAGATGAAGTGTCTCCGAGGTCGGTCTGGGATCGAGAAAGAGAATACGGCACTTTGGGCATTCGATGAATGAGAAGACCTGCGATGTTGCCCCCGGGATCGCACACGAGATTTGCGCCACGACATCACCTGCCTCGCCGCCGCAGAGGCAGCAGGCGCCCTTTTGAAAGGTTAATCCCCCCGAAGGTTCAGCCTGCGCGCAGCTACCCATGGAAGCGGAGCTCAAGTCGCATCGGAGAAGAAATGCTCACAGAGTATCCTCGACCAAGATTCCATCTCCGGCTTGTAATTATCTAGCTCCGATATCTCGACGAATCTGCCGGTCATTTTCTCGACCTCACGAATCTGGACATCATCTGCCGAGACAAGCGCCTGAAAGGCTATCCCGAAATGAACCCTCCCAACGTCGTTAGTATCGTCGTTTATGCAACCGATAAGACGGCATGGACAGCCAGTCGAGATGTGCAGTTCCTCTTGGAGCTCCCGCTCCAGACCGGTCAGAAGGTAGTCGAAGAAATCCGACTTTCCGTCGGCCGTGTTAAGATGACCGCCGATTCCGATGGAGTATTTGTCCCACAGGCGTTTCTCGGATTGCTTCCGAAGGCGCCTCATTAGCATGATCTTCGATCCCGCCCGGATAACCACATACGGAATGATCTGCTTGAGCGACGGGTCATCCTCCGCCTCGTTTCGCCCGGCAAATTTGTAGCAGGTAGAGATGGTCTTGAGCGCCTCCCAGGCTGCATCAACATCGATAAATGGCTTAGGTCCTGGTTCGCCCGAGCGAGCGAGAACCTCCTGCTCTGCGCCGTCCTGTATCGGACCGCACAGAAGACATCTCTCCAAAGCAGCTCGAGCAACAACAAGGATGCGCTCAGATTTCATTCCAGTATCTCCACAATGAAAAATAATGGTAATCACTATAACCGAAATGCCCGTTCGATCAATATCGGGCTGAGGTAACTTGTCAATCCGAGCCTGAGCCTTCACGCTCGAAGTGTCATTGACATCGCGGCCACGTGCCCTTAGATTGGCGGGCGTTACAATTGATCTTTCTGCTGCTCTTTCGAGTGTCCGACGGGCTTCATAGCCTGTCGGTGTAGGACAGCCTCTTCTAGCCTGTCCCCTATATGAATTGGATTTAAGTTGACTGAACAAATACTTACAGAAGAAGAGAGCTCGGAACGGAATGAAGATAGCCGCGACCCATACGTCAGCATAATCGTTCCGGCCTACAACGAGGCGGCGGCGATTGAGGCCGACCTGGAAGCGATTATCGAGGCGATGCAGTCGTCGGGTTATGAATATGAGATAATCGTCGTCGATGACGGCTCAACGGACGGCACAGGCGATCTGGCCGAGGCGATGGGCGTCCAGGTCTTGCGGCATTTGAGGAATAAGGGCGTGGGTTCCGCTCGGACGAAGGGCGTCAAGGCCGCCAGGGGCGAGATTATCGTCATGACCGACGCGGATAACACGTATCCCAATGAGGACATCCCGAAGTTACTCGCAAAGATCGACGAGGGATACGACCTTGTAATCGGCGCCCGGACCAAGGAGGCGGGCACTGTCCGCTGGCTTAGGAAGTCCGTCAAGACCGTCATCCGAAAGCTTGCGGAATACATCGTCTCAGAGCGCATCGAGGACCTCAATTCCGGCTTGCGGGCCATGAGGCGCGACATTGTGATGCGCTACCTAAACATCACGCCGGAGGGCCATTCTTGGGTTGGCACCACGACGATGGCATTTTTGAGCGAGAAGCGGGACGTGGCGTTCATCCCAATCGATTACAGGGAGCGAACCGGAAAATCGACGTTCCACCCGATAGCGGACACTTACGGCTACATGATGTTCATCATCAAGACGGTCATGTATTTCAAGCCGCTAAAGGTCTTTGTGCCGCTTTCAGTCCTAATCCTCACGCTTGGCGTCTTCAAGGGCCTTTACGACTCCCTCGTCCTGCGCGACTTCAAGGAATCGGAGATCGTCCTCCTCCTAACCGGCGTCATCATCGGCGTCCTCGGCCTCCTCGCGGATTTGGTAGTCAAGCTGCATAAGAAGCCGTAAATGAACATGGGGACAGCTGCGGTGGCGTATCCCCCGGCCCCTCCGCCTTGACTGTTTGCCCTGCACAACATCCGGTGATCAAGCGGGCGACAGATTGCGCTCAAACTCTTCGACACTGAGTTTGGCTTGTTTCAGAATCCCGCGCAAGGTGCCCGACGCAATGCCCCCAAAGGTCCGTTTAACGCAGATGGGCTGGCCTTTTGGGGTGAGGTGGCCCAGGCGCCGCTTTCATTGGTGGTGGCTTGACACCACCCTCTCATCAATTGCCTTCTTGCCCTTTTAGACGATGATCTTTCGACCCGGACGCCAATTGATATAAGGTCCATGCCGCGTCAAGCCGCGGCGAGCAAAAGCGGCGTCAAGCCGCCGCACTCCAAAGGGCTAGTGCCGCCCGCGTCAATTTGAATTTTCGGACGTGATAATGCCCTTTGAATCAGGAGGCGGTGACTGCTATTCTCCCGGTATGTGATTGCTGGTTTGGCGCATAATGTTGAAGGAATGAATCGAATGGCTGCACGCGGGGACAAGGCACGAGGAGATTTCACCGGGCTCTACAAGCGAGTCTTAGTCTATGCACGGCCCTACATTTTCAGGCTGATTGTGGCTATTGTGGCGTCCGCTGTCCTTTCTGTCGCGAATATCGGTGTCATATCTCGCATCAAGCCATTCATGGACGATGTCCTGGGCGCGGGGAAGGCTGAGTATATCATCCCGATCGCTTTGGCGATTCTGGTCCTTGGAAGCGCGAAGTGTGTTGCGAGCTACCTTTCTTCCTACCTCATTAAATATGTTGGGCACAGCGTTGTTCGAGACCTTCGCTGCGATCTCTATGAGCATATTCACAAGCTCTCACTAGATTTTTTCCAAGAAGAGACGACCGGCTCGTTGATATCGAGGGTTGCAAACGACATCTCCAAAGTGAGAGACCTTGTGACGAGAGATTTGACTGACCTTCTGCAGAGTTTTTTCATGATCGTTGGCCTTCTTAGCTATGCCTTCTACTTGAATTGGAAGTTCTCGATCTTAGCGCTTATCCTGTTCCCGATATTCTCTGCTCCGACGCTATATTTAGGCAAAAAGATGAGGAGGACAAGCCAGCAGGCACAGAGCAAGGTCGCCGACATAACTGCCCTGATGCAGGAGGCGTTCTCGGGCGTTAGGATTGTCAAAGCATTCGGGATGGAGGATTTTGAGGTAAAGAGGTTTTTCAAGCAGTCCATGAAGTACTTCGGGGTCTTGATGCGAGCGGCTCGCGTCTCTTCGCTCACAAGCCCCCTTGTGGAACTCATGGGTGTTGTGGGTGGCGCGATAATCTTTGTAATTGGCGGCTATCAAGTTCTTGACGGTGACATGACACAGGGCGATCTCGTCGCGATTCTTGTTGCGCTGGGGACGGTATATGAGCCGGCCAAGAAGCTCAGCCGGGTCAACGTCTCCATCCAGAGGGCCTTTGGCGCAGCGGATAGGGTCTTTGACATCATGGACAGGAAGCCGAAGATTGCGGATGCCCCGGACGCCATCGAGCTGCCGCAGATAGCCAAGGGGATTAGGTTCGATAACGTATCGTTCTCGTATGGTGATGAAGAGGTTTTGACCGAGATCTCATTTGATATACCCAAAGGCAAGATCGTGGCGATTGTTGGCCATAGCGGGGCGGGGAAGACCACAATCGCGAATCTTCTGCCTCGCTTTTATGAGCCGCAAGAAGGCTCAATTATGATAGACGGCGTTGACATAAGGAAGGCGAAGCAGAAGTCGCTCAGGTCGCAGATAGGCATCGTGACGCAGCACGTGATTCTCTTCAACGACACGGTCAAGCGGAACATCGCTTATGGCCGTTCAGACCTGCCGGACGAGAGGGTCATTGAGGCGGCGAAGGCTGCAAACGCCCATGACTTCATAATGTCGCTGCCCAAGGGGTATGACACGAACATTCTTGAGGCGGGAGCGAGGCTATCCGGCGGGGAGAGGCAGCGGATTTCCATCGCGCGCGCCATATTGAAGGGCCCGCCGATTCTGATTTTGGACGAGGCGACGTCCTCGCTTGACACTCAGTCTGAGATGCTCGTCCAGCAGGCTATAATGAACCTCGTCAAGAACCGCACCGTTCTGATAATCGCGCACCGCCTCTCAACGATACGCGCGGCCGACACGATTCTCGTCATCGACAAGGGCCGTATTGCTGAACGAGGCACTCACACGGCGCTTATGCGCAGTGCAGGCGCCTATAAGCACCTCTACGATCTGCAGTTTCGGGAGCCGGAGACTGAATGACAATTCGCTGGAGCGGCTTTGAATAAGGCGAGCGTGGTCTGGACTGGAGAGATCTGCTCTAGAACCCACCAGTCGGAATCTGGCCGAAGAGGTACTTAATGTCGTCCTCGCGGAAGAGTATGCCGACCCCGGCGTAGAATGATCTCCTATCCTCGTTCAATATCTCGTCAACGCCGGCAGTCAGATAAATGGCCTTATAGACGTCGAACCGGCCCCCAAACTTCAGGTGGGGATCATAATCGTCGTCGTCGAAATCAAACGCCTCGAACGTGAATGTAAGCTTGTCATCAAGCAGGTCGAGGTCGCCAGCGACCCCGCCCTCAGATTCGATCAGCCCCCCTCGCAACGTCAGTGGACCAAAGCGCCTAGCATATTGAAGGCTGAAGAGGGGCTTCTCCTCCGTTTTGGTCTTCTCAGTGTGTTCATTTGTCCTTATCAGTCGGATGCACCCACCCTCCTCGATTGCGGTCTCCGTATATTTGTCCGAGGTGTAGGTGCGTTTCTTGCCATAAGGATCATTTGCTATCTCGAGAAGGAAATACCTGTCGTCCTGGGGCTGGACTCTTATCGTCAAGTAGTTCTTGAACTCGGACTCATCAATCAGAGCCTCACCTCGGTAGCCCAGATAGGCTTTAATGCCGCCCATCTTGCCCAAATACTCTTTCGCGGATGCCATCGTCTCGCGGAATCCAGTAAGCGTTTTCGTGAGCTCCTCATGCACCGTATCATCCGCAACGAGCTTGCCGATTGTCCCTTTCCCCGCCTTGACGTCTGCCGTAATCCCCTGAACATTGTCCAAAACCAAGTTGAGCCGCTCGCTTGCTGTGCGGAGATTCTTCACCATCTCTCTGATCTCCTCGCGATTGCTAGAGACTATCGAGTTGGCGTTTGTAGTAAGCGCCTCAACCTTGCTGATTATCTTGGGCGCGACGTCTCGCAAAGTCTCAGCAAACTCGCGCAGCGCAGCGACAGTTCTGTCCACCTCCGAGCGATTTTGGGCGAAAGTCTCGCTGATATTCGCTAACGTGTTGCTCAGTTTCTCGATCATCGCGCGGAGTCGCTCCTCGCCGTCTTCGTTTCCGACCACGTTTTTGACAGACCCAGAGACGGCCTTGATGTCATCTGCTATGAGGCTGAGCTTATTCATAAGGTCTGTCGTGTTGACCGCGATCTCGGTGAACCCCGGCGTCATCTCACCGATGAACGAGGCGCCATCGCGCGCGACGTCCGCAGATTCGGTCGTGTTGGGGATAAACTCGAGGTACACACCACCAATCATGGACGTAGAGGAAATCCGGACCCTCGCGTTCGTCCGAAGCTGTGCTGAACGGACCACAGACGCCTCGGCAACAGCCTTCCCATTTCGCAAGAAGACCCGCATCACTCGCCCGACGACAACGCCGGCCATCCGGACTTCCGACTTGTCCTCGAGCCCTCCGACGGAATCGAACGTAACGAATACCGTTATCCTGTCTTCCGTCTCTGTAAGTGGTATCTCACCAACCCGAATGCTCATATATATCAGGACTAGGATGCCAATGACGGCAAACACGCCCACCTTGAAGGCAAGTAGTCTCTCTTTTGGCGTTCGTTCCATCAAATCCGCTTAGCAATGATCATTGGTGAAATATGGTGGCCTAATAATACGTACTCCTGATCACACTGAAAGCAGAATCTGAGTTTCTACTCAAATGACCACGAGAGCAGAGAAGCATCAGGCAGGCCAACGCCCAGATAAATATCAACCGCAATGGTCGGCGCCGGATTCTGCAGACTGGCCTCAACGATCATCCGCTCATCGAGATTATATATGGACTTGTTAGTGGCGACCGAGATAGCCGGCATCTGAGTCAGGATGCTCACGCCGCCGTTGTATGTGCCGAACCACTTGTTGTCATCGCTATCTATGGCAATGGCTTCCACAGTGTTGCAGGCCAAACCGTCTGCTCTCGTATAAACGGTCTTCTGGCCGGTAGTGATGTCAAAACGAGCGACGCCACCTGAACTTCCACACCATACATATCGTTTGCCTTCACAAGCTACTGCATACACATAATTGCCGGCCGTGCAGTTAATCCACCTATCGGCCGCGAACGCTCCAAGTGATGTCGTCATTGAGACAACCACCGTCATAAGAGTCACCAGCAGGACTGACCTTCTCATTTTGCTCGCCCCCTTTTTCTAGCCTCCACTTCTCTCCCCAGGTTACGACTTTTATCTATCTCCATCGCTTTCAGTCTGGCCAACATGGGATGCAACCAGCTTTGCAATGCGGTCTGCTTCATCCCTGGACAAGAGAATGAATTCTATACCGAGCATTAGGGCGCCCTCTCCGGTCTTGTTGATGCGGACTATCTTCCCGAGCACTCTCAATGGAAGCGGACGCTCAGCAAGCGCAAGCGATATGTCAACAATCGAGCCCGAACTGACAATCTCAACAGCAGGAGAAGCCGATCGGACCTCAACGCAAGTCCCACCGGCTGAGATGTTCACCATCGTGACTGGAATATCTCGATCGCCGGTTATATTACTCATCTCCGGAGTGGCGAACAGCACAAGCCGCACAGGGAGAGAGAAGTCCCTGCGAAAAAACGCTCGCCTCTGCTCGCCGCTATCGGTCTTCATCTAGCTTTCCTCCGCGACATCATCAAGCGGCTGGGCGACGATCTTGCCATCCTGAAGCGTAAATTGAGCTCCGGCCATCTTGTTTTCAACTAGGAGCTCCGTAAATCCCAATGTGATCTCCACTCCCGAGAATATCAACTCTGTGACCTCAAATGCCGCCTCAAGATTATTCTGAGGGCTATCAAGTATTCCCTGCGTCTTCGCAAAGTGTTCCGCCACATAACCATTGCCAACGAAGAGGTGATACAGCTGCAAACAGAGCTCGCGCAGCTTGCTATCTTTTATCTGGGAATCATTGGAGGGCGAGGGCAGGGCAAGCGCCATCTCAGCAATGAGCGATCTCAACCTTACATTGGTTTTAGCAGCCGCCTCAGCCCCCAAGGAGGATACTAGGGCCGAGGACGCGGGCAGTTTCAGGATGAATTGCATCTCTTGCATCGCCTGCTCAGAAATACCCTCGACACCAGCGTCGATGAGATATAGCGCGTTTTTGGCCGCTAGACTAGCCATTTCCTCCGCATCACGCAAGCTGGCCAATGATTCATTGTAGGCCATTCTGGTCTTAGGATGCAGCCCGAGCTGGACCCTTGTTTTCTCCACGACCCGTTTATGTCTGCCCTTCTTGTTGTCCCAGACCTCAACGCCTTTGTGTCCCGCCTGCTTAGCGTAAACGCCGTCCTTTGCCACAACGAGGCCGCCTATTAACACGCCTTGACCCTCGAATACTACAGTCTTGCCGCTCAAGATTGTGGCTTGCATGGCTGACGAGCCGATTCTGACGCTGCCCTCGGCTTCAAGCATGGCACTCTGAACATGGCCGACTTCTATATTGGCCCCCGCGCGGATGTGCGCCTCGCCACGGCCCAATACGCCCTCTTGAATGCGAATATCACCGGCGGCGGTAATGGCGCAGTTCTCAGCGGTCCCACGGACGATGACCGACCCCGGCGACTCGACCGTCATGCCAGACCTGACATCACCCTCTATTATGACGTCACTTGAGGCGCAGACATTTCCAGTTCTTACGCTAACATCGCCGGCTATTGTGAGTGGCGATTCCATCTTGTCCCTGTACTTGTTATTCTAATGACACAAGATGTAGGGGCAGGCCTTGTGTCTGCCCAATATATAGATGGGCGGAGCAAGCCCCACCCCTACATAGCCTCAAACCCGTCCGAGGACAGCCTCGGAAAGCCCGTCCTACACCGACTCTCAGTAGAGAATCAGCTCCAGACCACCGACCAGAAGCCGCAGCAGCAACAACGCGATTAGCGCGATTAGTCCGCCGAAGATCACGATCTTCGCAATGAGGGCAAAGAGCCCAGCAACGACCCAGACCATCCAGAAGCAAAAGCCGCAGACCGGGACCACAACGAAGACCAGAATTAGGGCGCCGATTAGCGCAGCGACGACGACCCCCAACATCTTGACAAGCATCATCATGTTATCACCTAAGTTCTATTTCAAAACGACTATCTACAAAGACAGCTTGTTCAGGACAAGCCCGGTTACCAGTTTTGGATAAAAGTCGGTCGATTTCTGGGGCATGCGAATGCCGGCGGCGGCCACATTCTTGACCTCAACTGTCTTCGTCGGATTGAGCATGAAGAACGCTTGATAGCCACCGGCCGCCATAGCGTCAACTCCGGCCTCCATACTGCGAACATACTCCACATTCCGCTCCTGCGCAAGGTCTTCCTTGGTAATCTTGAGCAGATGCTCAAGCACGATGCTGTGCAGCATAACAACATCGAGGCGCTTGAAATCCTCGTTCGTCTCATCCTTAACAATTCGATCAAGAAGCGATGTATTCTTTAATTTCGCGGTCAGGAATTGGTCTTGGCCATGAAGCAGTATTCCAATGACGTGGCCGGTCTCAGCATTCTCTTTGAGAGACTCTGACACGCTTTGCAGGGCGCCTTTCCGCGACGTCTCGTCTGAAAATGCGAACATCTCAAGTTCAAAGAACTCCTCCATGCCCTTGATCAATGCTTCCGGGACGAAGCC
Organism: bacterium; assembly: GCA_021160245.1. Classification (GTDB taxonomy): domain Bacteria; phylum B130-G9; class B130-G9; order B130-G9; family B130-G9; genus JAGHCW01. The sequence continues at coordinate 19,258 of JAGHCW010000224.1, forward strand.
GGAGAGATTCTTGATAAGGCGATGAGTTGGGAGAACGAGAAGCCCCGGGTCGTCAAAACTCACGAACGTTATCATGCGATTCTCGATCGTCTCATAATCGTCAGTCTGGCTGACCTTGCCTCGCATCTCATCGCGGTAGGCAAGGGCGGTCTCGTATCTGTGATGGCCGTCCGCTATGAATAGCTGCTTTTTCAGCATGATGTCCTGCAGCGCTCGAACCATTTGGGGATTGCTTACGCGGTAGAGCTTGTGATTGTCCTGGAAACGGTCTTTGGCAATGACGGGCGCTATCTCCGCACGCGCCTCGTCCAATAAATTGTCAACTAGATGCTCCGGATCGGGATATAGCATGAATATCTGGCCGAACTGGGCTTTTGTGGCTCGCATCAATCTCAGCCTGTCGGCTTTAGGCCCCGCCAGTGTCCGCTCGTGCGGTTTCACGCCTCCCTCTTCATACGACATGAGGCGGCATGAAGCCACAAATCCCTTGCGAGTTCTTACATCTCCCGGCTTTCCGGGAACCGCATATTCCTGGTCATATACATAGATAGACGGCTCCGGGTCGCGATGAAGGATGCCCTCGTCCACCCAGGTCTTGAGGAAGCCGGCCGCCCGAGTATATTGATTATCATCGCTCGTGTCGTTCGGGTAGGTCTTGCCCTTGATGATCCTGACGATGTTGTTTGGGCTCTTCTCATAGTACATGTCCTGCAACTCGCCGTTGATTTTGTCGTAAGGGTCGCTCACTAAATCGTCAAGGCAGCCTGCCTTTGGCTCGTTGTAACGGTAGCCCCTGAACGGGAATATCTGGGCCATCTAATGCCTCCAATTGTCCCAACCACGCGCCTCAAACAGTCGAGGCGGCGCAATCTTGCATCTTTCCTGAACCGATAAAACTACTCTTACTCGGAAAATTTTTCCGCTAAGCCGCCCGGCCTATCCAATAGTCGTCATAGACGTCGATTCAAGCGGCCTGTGGCTCAAGTTGACTATATATTGGCAGCGTTGTGGTTATCAAGCGGAACTTATATGGGTCAGATGCGGCGTCGATGGGGAAAGAATGAGCCTCTTCTTTGACTGACGATGCAGTCACGGTGCGTGCTTAATCTCCGTCGAAAACTTCCGCTACCTGTGTGGAGTGGCTTGCACAGCGAGAAGAGCAGTCGCATGGGCAATAATAAATACCGAATGGCACATAACATGCTTAATAATCCGTCGGATGCGAAACAGTTTGTTTATCGAAGGGGTATATCGAAGATGATAAAAGGCATTTATCAAGCGGCAGCAGGTCTCCTTGCGGAATCGAAGGCCCACGAGGTTCGAGCCAATAACCTGGCTAACGTGAGCACAGTTGGCTACAAGAAGGACACACCATTCTTCAAGCTTCTAGTAGCCGCTGACGGTAATGGGGGCGTGGATGGCGCCAAGGACCCGCAAGACGCGTCTTGTGTGTCTATTGGTGGCACGGCAATTGATTTCTCTCAAGGGGGGCTGCGTCACACAGGCAATCCCCTTGACCTAACAATAGAGGGCAGCGGATTCTTCGCCGTTCAAATGCCCAATCAAGAGGCTTATACAAGAGCCGGGAATTTTCGCCTCAGCCCGGAAGGGAAACTGACTGACCAAAGCGGATACCCCGTCTTGGGCTTGCAGGGCGAGCTGGTCATTCCGGCAGGCGGGGTCGTCGAGATCGACTCGAATGGCGAAGTATTCGTTGATCGAGCATCCGTCGGAAGCCTGAAGATCGTCGATTTCGAGGACAAGTCGGTCCTTCGCAAGGCTGGCAACAATCTGTTTGTGAATGAATCAAGCGTGGCTAGTCCAATAGCTGCCAAAAGCGCTGAGGTTAATCAGGGATTTCTTGAGATGTCCAACTCCAACGTAATCGAGGAGATGGTCTCAATGATCGATGGCATGAGGCATTTCGAGTCTCACCAAAAGGCAATTCAGTCAATGCTCAGCGACTCCATAGGCAAGATGATCAGCACCCTACCTCATCTGCAATAGGGGCTGTTAAACAATAAATAACATGGCAGGAGGCCACTATGATAAGAGCACTTTGGACGTCCGCGACCGGGATGCAAGCGCAGCAGTTGACGATTGACACAATCGCCAACAATCTTGCGAACGTCAACACGGGCGGCTTTAAGAAGAACCGAGCAGAGTTTCAGGACCTGATGTATGAGACGTTGCGGGCGCCCGGGGCGCCGATTGCGGGTTCACAGGTACCAAGTGGGATACAGGTGGGTCATGGCGTGAGAACGGTCTCAACTCAACGTGATCTTGGCGGTGGTAGCCTCAAGAACACCAATGCGCCTCTAGATATGGCGATAGAGGGCAACGGCTTCTTCCAGGTCGCTTTGCCGAGCGGAGAGACAGTCTATACTCGAGCAGGCTCTTTTCAGATGAACTCCGATGGTGACATAGTAACTTCAGATGGCTACAGGCTTATGCCGGATATCTCTATCCCCGGCGATTCGATGGGCATTTCCATAGAGTCAGACGGCACAGTCTCGGTGATGCAGCCCGGCCAGTCCGCCGCATCCCAGGTCGGTGTGATCGATCTGGCCCTGTTTCCAAATCCAGGTGGCCTTGCCTCAATGGGTCGGAATCTCTTCAAGGAGACTGACGCATCGGGAACTGCCACAGCGGGAAGTCCGGGGCAGGACGGAAGAGGGACCATCGCACAGGGCTTCATAGAGATGTCCAATGTCTCCGTAGTGGATGAGATGGTTCAGATGATCGTGACTCAGAGGGCTTATGAGCTCAATGCGAAGTCAATCCAATCGGCCGACCAGATGATGAGTCAGGCCAACAATCTGAAGAGGTAATGATGAATATGCGAGCTCTAGATAACAGACACCTATGCGTGTTGCCTATCCTACTGATTCTCGTTATGTGCAGTCTGTCAGACGCTGCTGTCGTTGGGCCGGACAGAATAAAGTCTCTCATCCTGCAGAAGATATATGAGACTTCCTCTATTGACAGAGATTCGTTGAACATTGAGTTCGTCCGCTTGCCAAAGCGAATAACTCTACCCGGCGATAGGTGCCGTGTTGAAGTCAGAAATACGAATCCCAGGAGGAGATTGGGACGTCTCTCCTTTGCCGTCAAGATCATGTCTGATAGCGGCGAGACAAAAAAATGCTGGGTAGCCACGAATGTCTCGGCGACAGCAAGAGTCGCCGTCGCAACGACTGACCTTAGGTCCCGCAGCATCATCGGGCCGGATGACCTTAGAATCGAAGAGCGAACAATTCACAACGAGCGGCGAAAATGTCCTGTTAGCGACCTTAGTCTCGCTGTGGGCAAACAGATCAAGAGAACCCTGCCGCGTGGAAGAGTTCTTGCGCAGGACATGCTAATTGAGCCCGCGATAATCAAGAAGAGAGAGCTTACGAGATTAAGAGTCAACGTTGGCAAACTTGTTGTGTCCACGATTGGCATCGCACTGAAAGATGGACGCCTAGGAGAGACTATCCCCGTGAAGAACGTCTCCTCCAAGAAGACGGTCTATGGGGTGGTTCAGGCCGATGGAACGGTCGTCGTCCTTGTGAACGGAGCATAGAGGGAATGAGGAGAGATAAGTTGAAAGTTATTTCGATCAGGACATTTGGCATAGCATTCTGCCTCATTGCGGCGGCAATCTCACTGAGTGGATGCTCTATGCAGAAGCAACTCATCGACACAAAAGCAACATCGCCGTTGGCAATCGCAGAGGTTCCACCGGCTCCTCCGGCACAGCCCAAGGGTTTCGCTCCGGACTCGCTTTGGAACGATCAACTCCCATTCGGCTCGCTATATAGCGATCCCAGGGCCTCTGGCATAAATGACATCATCACAGTTCAGATTGTGGAAAATGCTTCTGCCGAGAACAGCGCATCGACCTCATCCGGCAAGAAATCCGAGATAAGCGCGGGTGTGCCGACAATGCTCGGTTTTGAGGCAGAGCTAGCCAGCAAGGTGACACGAGGGTTCAATCCCTCCACACTTATGTCGGCGAACCTAGACAAGTCATTCGACGCGAATGGCAAAACCGCCCGTTCAGGCACGCTGATTGCCACCGTTTCCGCAAGAGTCGTCGAGGTGCTTCCAAACGGCAATCTTCGAATACTGGGCCAGCGGGAGATAAGCCTCAACAACGAGAAAGAGACCATATTCGTAAGCGGCATCATAAGGCGAGGGGACATTCAGGCGGACAACACGATTCTCTCCGTCAAGATTGCCGACGCGAGAATCAGATACGGCGGTAAGGGGCACATCTCCGAAGAACAACGAGCGGGCTGGGCTGGGCGAATAGTCTCAGTTCTCTGGCCGTTCTGAGTCGCTTGATATGATAATGGAGGATAGGATGCCAATTCATGGAAGACGCGCGAGATATATATTCGATTGTTTTCTAGTGTTGATAACACTTATTGCGATTCCGACATTGAGCCCGGCCTCAGAGACGGGCCTCGCTAGACTAAAGGATATCTCCTCAATACAGGGCATCAGAAGCCAGCAATTGCTGGGATACGGGCTCGTTATTGGTCTGAACGGAACCGGCGACTCATCTAGCACGAAGTTCACGACGCAGAGTCTGGCCAGCATGCTCGATAGACTTGGAATAAGGAGCGATGCAGAGAAGATCAAAGCCGGAAACGTGGCGGCAGTCATAGCAACATCGAAGCTTGGGCCTTTCGCGAGGTCCGGCGCACGCCTAGACGTTACCGTCTCTTCCCTAGGTGATGCCTCAGCTCTTGCTGGTGGAACTCTCTTGATGACCCCATTAAAGGGGCCGGATGGAAAGATATACGCGGTTGCCCAAGGTCCCGTCTCAACGGGTAGCTTCTCGGCTGCAGGCGCCGGAGCCTCGGCGCAGAAGAACCACCCGACAGTCGGGAAGGTACCGGCAGGCGCATCCGTCGAAAGAGACATGATAGCGGAGATGGCGCCTCGAGACAAACTGACGCTCAGGTTGCGTGATGATGACTTCACGACCGCCACGAGAGTTGCCGAGGCGATAAACAAAAAAATCGGTAAGTTGGCCAAGACGGTCAATGCGGGGGCCATCGATGTTTCAGTTCCGCCGGAGTGGCGAGACAGAATTGTGGAGTTCATCTCCCAGATTGAGTCTGTCCGAGTTGCTCCAGACAGCATTGCCCGAGTGGTCATTGACGAGAGAACTGGCACTGTCGTTATCGGTCGCGACGTTCAGGTTGATACTGTGGCAATTGCCCACGGCAACCTAAGCGTGGTCATAAAGACTGATTTCGACGTCAGCCAACCATATCCGGATTCTGGCGGACAGACAGCCATAACGCCTGACACGACGCTTGATGTTAGCGAAGAGAAGAGACGGCTGCTTCTTGTTGAGGAGACCGTAACCATAAAGGACCTGGTCACAGGGCTCAATGCGATCGGAGTTACGCCACGGGATTTGATAGCCATTCTTCAGGGTATCAAGGCTGCGGGCGCCTTGAGAGCGGAACTGATGATTATATGATAGCGAGAGAGAGATAGACCGATGGAACTCAAAGCGAATCTGATGATGCAAGGCTCAATGGCGATAGAGCGGCTATCAGGCGCAAGGATTGGGGACGCCGCCCGAGACATTGAGAGTCTTAAGAAATTAGCAAAGGCCACAGGGAGCGATTCATCGTTAAGTGAATCAGAGTCCAAGGAGCTTAAGCAGGCGTGTCAGAACTTCGAGGCGGTTTTTTTAGGCTATCTAATGAAAGAAATGAGAAAGACGGTCCACAGTTCGGCATTCCTGCCGGAGATGCCGGGCCACAAGATATATGAGTCTATGTTCGACGATGAGATAGCAAAAGCGGCCAGCGCGGCTGGCGGAACAGGAGTAGCGGACCTAATTTATGAACAGCTTTCACATGAAATGAAGGAGGAGACGACAGGTAAGGATTTAGGAACTCAAGAAGAATCGGCTAAAGATATTGGGTTGAACTCACGATATAAGCTCAGGTAGTATGGGTGGTGGCACTAAACACACTGTGTAGGAGACTTTGCTGAATATGAAGATTGAGGGAAATGCGCCAAGCCAGGCTATCGACTTGTATCGAAAAGTCGACACTCAGCGGCAGACCAAAGTGGACGAAGCCGCCAGGACGGACCAGGGGAAACCGGTCTCCGGCAGGATGCGGGGCGAGGTTTCTGACGATGTATCTATCTCCGATGAGGCAAGACTCCGCGCGGTTGCCCAGGATGCCTTAGCCACATTGCCTGAGTTGCGTCAGGACAAAGTTGACAAGTTCACTGCGCTTATAGAAAGCGGCGAATACAACCCGAAAAGCGAAGATATTGCTGAGAACATGCTGAACTCTTCGATCAATATAAAAATCTGACCGAAGCAGCTATTTTCCGGCAATTCTAGAAGCTGTCAGCAAGCCGGTTCCTAGTAGTCCCGAAGCCCAACTGTAGTCTCAACAGGAATGGACGAAAGGAGCTGATTGAAGTGCCACCTTCCATCTTTTCTCTGTTTGATAGGCTGGCCCGAGCGCTTCAGGCGGAGACATCGGTGCTAGCTAGGCTAGCGAGCTTTATGGACTTTGAGCGCCAGCTCTTGGCGCAAGGCGAGCATTCCAAATTTGCCGAGTCCAGCGACAAGAAGCGGGAGCTTCAGAAGGAGTTTTTCACAGCCGCCAGGGCCAGAGAGTTCGCGATAGGAGCGCTCTGCGATGCCCTGGACATTGACCGAACTGATGTCAAGCTCAAGAAAATTGCAGAGACCGTCCTTGTGGGTGATCCAGAGAGAGCACGATTGCTAAATCTGGCGGTTGATGAATACAAATCTGCCGCGATACGCCTTACAGAAAGCGGCTCTCGAACCCAAGAGCTTCTGAAGAAGTCAATCCACTTCACTGACGACATGATCAAGATGATTGCCAACTGTGGCAAGGCGCCTCCGACATACGCCTATAACGGGAGCCTTAAAGACAACTCGCGGGCCTCCGGCTGCGGGCTTCTGCAAGAGCTTTAGCGGAAAGGAGTCGACACAGAATGTCTAATTTATTTTCGATTCTGAATCTCGGTGTCAGGTCGCTCTCAGCTCAACAGACCGCGGTCAACATATTTGGTAATAACATAGCGAACGTCAACACACCGAATTATACGAGACAGGCCCCAGTGCTTGCGCCAGGGACGCCGGCTCGCTTCGGTCTGCTACAATTGGGTACCGGAGCCGATATCGTCAGCATAAGGCAATATCGCGATCAATATGCGGTATCCAAAGTGAACCTGCACAAATGTATGCTAGCTTACTCAAGTAAGAAATACTCTATGCTCTCTGAGATTGAACAATCGCTCGCCTCGCAGAATGCTCAGCACCTGGGCGAGTCGCTGACTGAGTTCTGGCAGGGCTTTGAGCAGGTTGGCAACAGCCCAGAAGGCGGCACGGAGAGGCAGAATCTCGTTCAGGTGGGCAAGCGACTCGCGAGCTCAATACGAGGCCAATACACGACTCTCCGCAACCAGAGGAGTTTTGCCAACGAGGAGGTTGGGCAGATCGTCGATATGGTGAACCAGCTCTGCGAGCAGATATCGGGCTTGAACGCCGGCGTTATGTCCAGCGCAGGCCAGGAGATGTCGCAGGCGAATGAACTGATAGACCGTAGAAGCGAGCTGCTTGACCAGCTAGCGACGTTCATTGACTTCCGTTCCGTGGATGATGGCGCGGGCGGCATTACAGTATTCACAGGCGACAACAGAATGCTAATAAGCAAAGGCGAGCACAACAGCCTCGAAGTTATCCAGAATTCGCAGAATAGCGGCTATTATGACGTCTATTGGACCGATGGCTCGCAGCATAAGAACATAACGGACCACATAAGTGGCGGAAAACTCGGAGCGAACATCGAGTCGCGCGATGTAACGATCGTGAGTTACATGGACCAATTGGACGAGATGACCACAACGCTCCTGAGGGATGTCAATAGGGCTGTCAGCAAGGGATATGCTCAGAGGGCACGGCAAAGCGCAACGGGCACTTATGCTGTCTATAGCTCGACGGTCGCCCTCAATGACGCCGTGAATCTCAATGGCGGATCAAACCTGGCATACGATTCCGAAGCCGGCACATTCAATATCCTGATCACTCAGGACGGAGAGACAGTTCAGAATCTCGCCGTAACAGTAGATCCAGATAGTGAATCGCTTCAAGACATCGTGAATAGCATCAATTCGGGAGCCTCGCACCTAACTGCGAGTATTTCCTTCAACAGGTTGCAGATTACCTCTGACGAGGGCTATGAATTCGTTCTCGGGGAAGACCAGGGCGGTGTGCTAGCACAGCTTGGGCTCAACACATTCTTTACCGGATTTGACGCTTATGACATTGATGTTGCGCAAGGGATAGTTGACGATCCGACACTGATTGCGGCAGGTGGCCTGTTTTCCTCCGGGGATGGCGGGAACGCGCTACTCGTCTCAAACCTCGCGGACGCTCTAGTACTCAACAGCGGGACTGCGTCATTCGATGATTACTTCAGCTCGATGGTCACAAGAGCAGGCCATGAGGTCAGTTCTGCCGACTTCGAGCTCGTACAGGAGGAGGACAGTTTGGTCTTCTATCAGAACCTCAGGGACCAGACTTCCGGGGTGAATACGGACGAAGAGATGACTAACTTGATCATGTTTCAACAGGCCTACAACGGGACCGCCCAATTTATAGCGACCGTCAGGTCCATGATTGACACAATTATGCAGAAGCTTGGTTAGCAGGGAGGTTTGGCGTGAGAATAACCCAGAACATGATGTTAAGGGAGTTCACTCGGCGGAGCGGAGCACAGCTTGAGCGCGTGAATGACGCGAACATGCGCCTCGCGACGGGTGAAAGAATACTCAAGCCTTCGGATGATCCAAGTGGCCTGGCGCGGATATTTCGATACGAGTCGATGGTTACGCGCATAGAGCGGTATTCGGTCAATACGGACATCGCCAAGATATGGCTTGAGACAACACAAGGCTCCATTAACCAATCCTCTGACCTGCTTCAAGGCGCATTGAACAAGGCGATGATCGCGATAAGCGATACGACTACGTCTGAGGCGAACGATGGTCTTGCCCAAGCCGTTAGGGGGTATATTGATGAACTAATGTCGCTGTCGAATCGAACGGAGAACGGCCGCTACATATTCTCCGGCACGCGGACATCCGACTCGCCGTTCGAGCGACTAGAGCGAGATGCGGATGTCGTTGGCTCCTTGCCAAGTGGTGTTGACGCCCTTACTGTGGCGACTCCCTACTCAGACCTCCCTGAGCTGGAACGAGGCGTTTACACCATTGAAATCACGTCGGATGGTGTTGACGCGACGATCTCGATGAAGAATATAGACGGCACATCGGTGCAGTTTGACGACAATAATAAAGACGAGACATACATCTATTCGAGCTTTAATCACATGGCAAACGATGTTACCGTTTCCCTGGGGACAACCGTCAATACCGGCCGAGGCGTGAGGATAGAGACGTCTGCCACTATGGCGTCCGGCACTCAGAGTCTCAGGTTCACGTTCACTCCTGAGGGCAGCTTCGAATACATGGGCAACGCCGGAGCGGTGAAAGCCAAGATCGGTGATGGCGTGGTCACGGACTTAAATGTCGCGGGCCATCTATTTTTGCAGGCGGACACCGTCATTGGAACGAGGGTCATTGACGCGATAAACGGGACGCCCGTCCCGGATGGCGCCGGCGACATGGTTTTTATGATCTCGGACGGACTGAACACCTCGACGATAACGCTGTCGGAAGGCGTCTCCTATACCCAGGACGAGATACTCCAGGTTCTGGATGAGGCCGGCCTCTTCATCGGGGAAGACGACCAACATGCGGATACCGTCTTCATCAAGGCAAATTTTGACGACCAGGGCCACCTGAGATTCCGGCCCGCATCGGAGAATGTCCCATCTAAGATCGTCCTGAATGACATTGGTTCGGGCACAAATACGCTCCGCAGCTATTTTGGCCTCGCTACCGGTCAAACCGACGGTGTCGCCGCCCTGGACACCATGAATCGCCTCGCCCGCAATATCGAGGCTGGCGTCTTGAGCTCGAAGATATTCCTGCCAACGGAGTGGTCGGGCGACAGCAAGGCGAGCGCCTCGATGGAGGGAGTCTATACCGGCTCACACGACGCGACTTGGATATTCACAGTTGGCGGCACAGGTGGCTTGATTGGCCAGACTGAGGGATTAACAATCACCGTAACTGACGCCGTGGATGGTTCAGTTATCAAGACGATTGACGTTGGGGATGCTTATGCGTCCGGGGCGGTGCTACACGTGGGTGATGGTGTCGATTTCTCACTGACCGGGCTTCCTGGACGGCTCCAGGCTGGCGATTCGTTCACGCTTGACCTACGATGCGATAGAAGCAACATTCAGGCCCTCTCGGATATGATTACTCAGCAGATCAAGGAGGAGGCAGCGGTTGGCTCAACGCTCCAATACATGACGGTCGTAACCAACAAACTGCTCGACTATCAAACGCTCTTGAAGGGGCAACTTGAGAGCCAGAAGGGCATCAGCATCACAGAGGCTGTCGCTAAAATGCAGCAAGAGGAAAACGCGTACAACAAGTCGCTGGCAATCGGCGCAAGAATCCTCCAACAACGCACCCTAATGGACTACTTGTAGTCGTGTAGCTGTCTAGTGTCCGACGGCCTTTCCGAGGCTGTCCCTCGCATCAATCAGACTATCGTCCGCGCGTAACATGCTGCCGCCTCACCTTCTCTCCTCGGCCCCACTCGAAATCGGCTAAAAATACCTTGACAAGAACCGCGTCTCAGCAG
>JAGHCW010000070.1 GCA_021160245.1 bacterium
CTTATTGGACAGCCTCTTCATTCGGGTGACATGAAGATACGAAGCGCCCCTCCTCCCTCGCCGGCATCGTCATTTGAAGGGCATATAGGGGAGATATCTGCCACCGCACATCCCCCGAATGAATTCGGGGGTTATGACAATATGAGCAGTTTGCATCGCCTCGGCTAAAGCCGGGCGATGAGGCGCCAGGCCAGAGCTTCTTCTTGCGAATCTCCGTTCTCGCCGGGGTGGGTCAAGAATTGACCCAGCTGGGGATCGCCTGCTACAGGGCATCGGGCTGGCGAGGCGCCTCGAAGTGGATCAATATAGAGCCATTTTGGGGAATGAAACTCAGCGCAGTGTCCTGCCCCAATATGCGCAGAGTCGGCAATATGGCGGGCATACGGCTGATCTAGGAAGAAAGATCGGCACGTGGCACAAAACCTGCATGTATATTTAGGCGGTTAATAGTGTCTTAGCGGACATCTGTCACACTCGAATTGAGGGAGAAAAAGCTGATGAGAAGGGGAATGCTACTATTATTCGTGATCATCGCAGCGCTCGCGGCGAGTGTCTTCGCGGCGAAGTTCACAGTCAAGCAGGACGGGACGGGTGATTTCATCGCCATACAAGAGGCAATCGACCCCGCCCAAGAGGGCGACACGATCACCGTCTATCCGGGCACTTATTATGAGAACATCCACTTCGACGGCAAGAATATCGTGCTGCGCTCGACCGATCCGGAGGACTGGGATGTGGTCGAGGCGACGGTGATTGACGGCGACCGCAAGGGCAGATGCGTGGACCTCACCGACACAACAGGGGACTCTGTGCTGTCAGGTTTCACGATCACGAATGGCCGTATCCGTGGCGCCGGTGGTGGGGTATATGGTGGTAGCGGCTTGCACGGCGCACCGCGCGCTAACGCCTCCATAACCTACTGCATTATCACCGAGAACGAAGCAAGAGGGCTTTTTGGCGGCGGGGGCGTGTGGAGCTGCGATGGGCTGATCAAGAATTGCATCATAACCCATAACGATGCGACAGAACCGCCCGAGGATGGCGCCGCCGTTGGCGGTGGGTTGTGCAGCTGCAGTGGCCTCATTGAGAACTGCGTGATTGCGCACAATAGTGCCTTCTATGGCGGAGGCTTGGCTCTGTGCAATGGGACAATCAGCAACTGCGTCATCGCGGATAATGCGATCCCTGGTTCGATCGGTACAGGGATGATGTCCTGCTATGGAGAAATCACAAACTGCATCATCTGGGGCAATCATTCTTGGCACGGCTTCGACAGCAACCAGCTGTATTGGACGTCAGCGCCGTCGTATTCGTGCCTTAAGGTCAAGCCAGAGGGCGGCAAGGGAAACATCATCCAGGACCCGCTCTTCGCTGCCGGTACCTATGGAGATTACTACCTTCATCCCGACAGCCCATGCATAAACGCGGGCAGCATGTCAGCCGAAGATGCCGGCCTCTCCGACCGCACCACCCAGATTGATGGGACGCCCGACTCCGGAGTGGTCGATATGGGATTTCACTACCCGATTCCAAGCGTCTCTATCGGGCCGGAGATATTCTGCTCGCTGAATGCCGAGGAGTTCGCGCCGGGCGATCTGATGCAGGGCTATCTCGCGATTGACAACGCTGGAGTTGAGGCGACGGTGGATGTTTATGCCGGGTTCATTCTGCCTGATGGGACGTTTTACTCTTGGACGGATGAAGGCCTTACGCTGGGCCTGTGGCCGTGGGTTGTCGATTGGGTTCTAACATCGGGCTTTTCTTTTGGGCCTGAGCTGGCCTTCCAGCTGAACCTCCCCCAAGTCGATCCGGGTTCATATACTTACGCCGCAGCGCTGGCTGAATCCGGCGGAACGGGCCTCGAATTCACGTCGATGGGCTCAATAGAGTTCGAGATCATCGAGGCTATGCCCGTCCCGGGTTATCACGTGGACGGCGAATCAGGCGATGATTCGAACGACGGCTCGCAATACGCGCCCTGGAAGACTATAACGCACGCCCTCACCTCGATTGAGGGCTCGGAAACTGATCCAGTTACGATTCACGTCGCCGCCGGCACGTACAGCGCCTCAACCAACGGCGAGGCGTTTCCGCTGAACATGAAGAGCTGGGTGTCGCTTATTGGCGAGGGCGCGGAGAGTACGATATTGGACGCCGAGCAGGGAGCTTGTCACGTAATCTTTTGCAGCGGCGTGAACGGACTTCGAATATCCGGATTCACCATTACGGGCGGATTCTCAAGCGGGCATGCCGGCGGGATAAGCTGCGAGGATAGCTCACCCACGATTCACAACAATATAATCTGCGGCAACATCGGCTATTGGGGTGGCGGGATAGACTGCTATGGTGGTTCTCCCACCATTCGAGACAACACGATTACAGGCAACTTGGCAATCTGCGGCGGCGGAATAGACTGCTTGCAGAGCGCAGCTGTGATCTACAACAACACGATAACGGACAATTTCGCTTACTGGGACGGCGGCGGTGGGATAGCTTGCGAGGATAGCTCCTGCATCATAGAAGACAACGCCATTATCGGCAATTCCGCTGAGTTGTGGAACGGTGGGGGGATTTACTGCGACCTGTCCGCTTCACCGATGATAGTAAACAATCTTATTGCCGATAATTGTGCAGAAGACGACGGCGGGGGGATATACTGCTGCCAGGGCTCCTCAGCTATAATCCAGAATAACACGATCATCCACAACTCCGCGAATGGTGGCGCGGGCGGGATAGACTGCTTCGGGAGTTCACCAACCATAACTGACTGCATCATTTGGGATAACGGTGATGATCTGGGAGGTTGCTCCGCGACGTTCTGCTGCATTGAGGACGACGACCCGGGCGAGGGCAACATCTCGGACGACCCGCTCTTCGTCCCGGGCCCGTTCGGCGATTACTATCTGCATCCAGACAGCCCGTGCATTGACGCTGGCAGCCAATCGGCCAGTGCGGCGGGCCTTTCCGACCGGACAACACAGACGGACGGCACGCCCGACACCGGCATCGTGGATATGGGATACCACTACCCCCTGCCATGAGGCCTGCAAGACGTAACATGTATCAAACGCAGCCAAACGATAGGAGAAAACCTGATGAGAAGGGGAATGCTACTACTATTCGTGCTCATCGCGGCGCGCGGCGAGCGCCTTTGCGGCGGAGTACATCGTGAAACAGGACGGGACGGGTGATTTCGCCTCGATACAGGAGGCAATAGACGTGGCCGATGGGGGTGACACGATCACAGTCTATCCGGGCACTTATTACGAGAATATCCAGTTTAATGGCACGAACATTATTCTGCGCTCGAGTCGACCTTGGAACAACTCTGTCGTTGAGTCAACGATCATTGATGGTGGGAGTAACGGGTCGGTAATCACATTGATTGGCACCGAAGCTCCCAGTTGCATGGTGTCGGGGTTTACCATAACGAACGGCAGGTCAGAAGGAAGTGGCGGCGGAGTATTGGGCGGAACACAAGAAGGGGATTGGTAAAGAGCCGCGCTGATGAACTGCAAGATCGTCGGAAATGTCGCATTGGACGGTGGCGGAGGCGGTGGCTCCTATCTCGGCGGTGATATCATGGACTGCGACATCAGTGGAAACAGAACTGGCTTCTCATTTGACGTAGGCGGAGGTTTGGCGTCCTGCACTGCGGCTATTACCCGATGTACTATTAGCGGTAACTCCTCCGACTTGTGCGGGGGCCTAGGAGGATGCGGCGGTACAATCAGCGACTCGATCATAAGGGCAGAATGACCAGGAGTTTTCGTATTTTAAGTTTGTGATTGGTTGTGTTGTTGGCTCCGGGGCCTGGTTTCGGTGAACAAAGAAGTGGAGTTGAGGTGATGCTGTGTCTCGGTTCCCTGAAAGGGGACTACAATAGTAGCCGCAGGCGGAAGAGGCTGTCTAATAAGTAAAAATGAGTGTTAGTGTGTAGCATTCATGTGATGCATTTTTTGGAGCGATTTAGGCGTGCGCTCCCGTGATCGGGCTGCTGTGCCGGGGTAGGCCCCGAAATCGTCTATGTTGAAGTGTCTTTGGGGCGAATTCGAGCACATACTTGCCTCCAAAGATCCTGGTTTTCGTTATTACATGGCCCTTTACCCCGCTAATCCAGGCGTTCGGGCCAGGCTAGCCCAACTACGCCCGCTTCGCTTGAGAATGTTGCATAGCCGCCTCAGGACTGAGGCGGTGGATACAAGGAAGGTCTCAACCTTCGCCCCGGAAAGACCTCTCAATAGCAGTTTCCTGAAGCCAAGGTTGTGCTTCCAATGCCCGAAAACCTTCTCAATCAATTTCCGACTCTTAAGCCGTGCCTGAAAACTCGGCTCAAGGAAACGCTTCCGATGCTTCCACAGCCATGGATAGTCCTCATGCTTTCTTATCACATGCCGCTTCAGTTTCGACGCCCCGAAACAACTCTCGCGGTGAACGCAACCGTCGCACCGGCGTTCTGATACATAGGCCCTCCTGAACGTCCCATCACCTTCGTTGTTTAGCCTCCTGAATACGTGTTCATTGCCCTCCGGACATACAAACACGTCACGATCGGCGTCATAGACGAACTTCTCATCATATACCAAAGCCTCTAACTCGCCCCTTCTCATTCTAGTGATCGCCAAGTTGTCCAATGCACAAATATCTTTCCCCAGCGACTCCAGCGATTGCACCGAATCGCTTCTAAAAAAGTCACTATCGGCATCTACCGCCTGAACTGTCTCGCGACAACATCTTTCCACCACCTCGATCATTCGGCCAAGGCTCCACGAATCGTTCGCGTCCTGCGTCACATCACAGCCGACGGGTATCCCTGTCTCCGCGTCAACCGCCGTCTGGACGTTATATCCAAGATTGATTCTGCCACCAACGCCGTCTCGCATGAAGCGACTATCAGGATCGGTAGTCGAGACTTTCTTCGCCTTATCATTTTCGCCATCTTTCACCGCTTTGCCGCATCTATCTACCAAATGCTGCAGACCTTCAACGCCAAGCGAACTGGTCTTCACACCGACTGAAGACAACTTCTCACGCAGGTCTTCCGCAGCATCCAACTCAGAAGAAGAACTCATCCATTCTTCAATCGCATCTTTCACCTCGTCAAAAAACTTCTCTTGAATTATCCTGCTATTACTAGCGTTAGCGTGGACTTTGGTCCCATCAATGATTATGTGTGAAACGCCAACAACGCCAGCATCCATCAGCCGACGAACCAACGACGAAAATGCCCGCTCCAAGAGCGGGCCGTTCTCTTTCCGAAAGAGAGCAATGGTCCTGAAATCGGGCTGCTGACCTTGTGACAGGCGGATGAAGCCGATGTTCTCGCGGCACTCAGCGGCAAGTTTCCGGCTGCTTCGAATCCCGCGAGCATAGCCGTAGAATAGCACTTTCACCATCATACACGGGTCGTAACATGGCGCGCCAAAAACACTGACGCCACGAGCCGATGGCCCCAATTCCAAATCGTCAACGACCTCGTCAATCAAGAAGCAGATATGCCCTTTGGAAAGCCGATCTTCCGCCTGATAGCCGAACATCTGCCTCTGCTTCGATAGATATTTTCTTGTGGACATGACCTCCTCCATTATATGTAACAGTATATAGTTCCTACTATTATACTAATGAAGAATCATGGCACACGTAATCACACAAATCAACATAAACAACTCCCTCAACTAACTCCTGACTTATTAGACAGCCTCTTCCGCCTACGGCTACCATTGCTCATCCCTTTCAGGGCTACAGGAAGAACGCCTTCAACGGAGCGGGTCGGGAACGAATACGAAGACTCCTCAGACCAAATGGTTGACATGCAAAGGTTCGTCTGGTACGTTGATTTCAGATAATTGGCGTAAGCCGTGAGCTTAACTTGGACTTTGTAGGGGCGTTAGGGCCGTGCTATTCCGGGCGATACCGCGTTTTAAGCCGTCGGTTTCTGGCGGCGAGCTATTTACCGTATTCAGGCAAGTCTTCAACAAGAATGCCTTCACGGATGTGACGCTAGGCTATTTCGAGAGGGAATTTGCGAAGTACATCGGCGTGTCAGACGCAATAGCCGTTCCCTCGGCGAGAATGGGTCTCTATCTCGCTCTGTCCGCCTTGCCGGTTGAGAAGGGCGACGAGATAATCGTGCCCGCGCTGACTTATTACAGCATTCCGGCCATGCTCTCATTCATGGGTTTTGTGCCGGTTTTTGTCGATATCGACCCAACCACCTGCACTTTAGACCTTGAGCAAGTTGAGCGGAGGATAACTTCGAAGACTAAGGCCATCATTCCGACGCATCTTTATGGCCTTCCGGTTGATATGCGATGGGTTATGGAGATAGCCGAGAAGCACGGCCTGCTAGTTATCGAGGACTGCGCGCAATCGTGTGGCGCCCGCTTCGACGGGATGCGCACGGGCAGTTTCGGCGATGTAGGATATTTCACGTTCGGCCCGACAAAGCCGTTCACGACGCTCGGTGGCGGGATGATAACCTGCAATGATCCGAGTGTTGCGGAGAAGATACGGCATGAGATGAGCGGATTTCCGCCAGTTTCCCGAGGCGCCGTGTTGAAGGCTGCCGTTACTGCGTCGGCGATGAAGACGGCGACAAACCGAAGTCTATTTGGGGCCTTTTTATGGCCAGCTCTTCGGGCATTTCGCCTTTTGGGGAAGGACCCGATTGAGGAGTCATTCCGGGAAGAGGTGAAGCCTATCTCGGCCATTCCTGATTATTTCCGCAAGAAGATGACCTCTGTTCAGGGAGATGTCGGTGTTTCGCAGATCAAACGAATAGACGACTTGTCGGAGCTAAGGCATCGCAATGGCATGTATCTGCTTGAGCGATTGCAGGGAACACAGGACTTGATTGTTCCGAGCGTTACCGAGGGTTCGGAGCACATATTCACGAGCTTTGTGGTCCAAACTTCCGATAGAGATTATCTGGCTCGGGAGCTCTTGAGGCGGGGAGTTGACACCGCGAAGGGCTATATGAGCGATTGTTCTGGTCTTGAGATGTTCAAGGACTATCGCTCCGAGTGTCCGCACACGACCACGGCGTTCCGGAACATGCTTCACCTACCGGTGTATCATACGCTGCGGGTCCCGCAGCTGGAATATATAGTCAAGACCGTGAAGAAGATAATGGATGTGATTTAGGAGTCTGAGAAGCACTAGTCTGAATGCGGGTCATAAGGGGAGGAAAGAATAGTGAAGGA
The DNA here is from genome assembly GCA_021160245.1 of bacterium. GTDB lineage: Bacteria > B130-G9 > B130-G9 > B130-G9 > B130-G9 > JAGHCW01. Next base: position 7,203 of record JAGHCW010000070.1, read on the forward strand.
ATATGAAGTTATCTCCTGCTCTTCGGAGCTTAGCTCGAGGAAAATGGCCAGAACTGCAACACAGGAGATAAACGAACATATCAGGGATGGCTGGGAGATATTCACGATTACCAGCACAACCAACGCGATAAATATAGTGTTTGTTCGTGAAAAGGGCGCCAAATAGTAGTCATAGCGGTCTCGTCCTAATCTCCAGAATGTAGGCTGAATGACATCTAGAGACACGTAGCTAACCAAAATGTGGGGCTGTGGCGCAGTGGGAGCGCATTTGTCTGGCAGACAAAGGGTCGCGGGTTCAAATCCCGCCAGCTCCACAATTGTGAGTGGACATATCCTGGATTGCCCGTTCTCTGATTCATCAACTAAGCAAAGCCTTTTTGACAGGTAATCCCGGCAGAACTCAGCCATGAACTTCGAGCAATCTCTCAAGTACCTCTATGGATTCGTTGATTTCGAGCGAGCCAACGCCATCAAATATGATACTAAGGCCCTCGATCTCCGAGCCTTTTCAGAGCTCCTTCGCCGGCGGGACGACCCCCAAACTCGTTTCAAAATAGTCCACGTGGCAGGCACAAAAGGCAAGGGCTCCACATGCGCGATGCTGGCCTCAATCCTAAAAGCGTCCGGCCTGTCGGTTGGATTATTCACATCGCCTCATCTGCTTGATGTCCGAGAGCGCATCCAGATCGATGGCTCTTGGATATCGAAGGATGACTTCGCCTCATTAATTTCAGAGATTGAGCCAATCCACACGGCGCTCGGCGTCGCGAGGCGCTGCTATCGGACGACCTTTGAGCTCTTGACTGCCACAGCGCTTCTTCATTTCGCCAAGTCAGGCGTTGACTTCGCTGTCCTCGAGACAGGGCTCGGCGGCAGACTTGATTCGACAAATGTGGTTGATCCTGCGCTTTGCGTCATCACGAAAATCGGCTATGACCACACGGGCACGCTTGGCAATTCAATTGAGGCGATTGCGAGGGAGAAATCTGGGATAATTAAGGCGAATGTGCCCTTAGTGCTTGCGCCTCAAAGGGCAGACGTCTTCTCCGTTGTTCAGAAGTTCGCGGCGGATGTGGAGGCGCCTGTGACGGACATCGCCTCGGAGTATCGGACTGTTACTCGTGGCTTATCCGATGGATTCCAGACGGTTAGGATTGAGGGCCCGGATGAGCTTGTGTGCGATGCTAGATTGCCGCTTCTGGGTTTGCATCAAGCGGAGAATGCGACCTGTGCTGTCGCCGCAGCTCAACTTCTTTCGAGGGAGCTGAGCGAGATAACCACGAAAACCATGTCCGACGGTTTGTCAAAAGTGGCCTGGTATGGCCGGATTGAGCCGCTCAATATCCGTCCTGACGTTATCGTCGATTGCGCGCACAACGAGGATTCGGCTGAGGCGCTTGTCGCAACGCTCAAAAGCTCATTTACACCAAGCAAGAAAATCGCTATCGTCGGCATCTCCGGCAATAAGGAGGCTCGAGTCGTGCTGACCATTCTGAATCGGTACTTCGACTCGTTTATTGCAACGAGAGCGTCCACGCCTCGGGCGGCTTCTCTTTTGGCGATAACGGAGATTCTGGACGACTTGGGCGCGAGTTATGAGGCTTATGAACAAGCAGAGCGGGCTGCCGAGTCCGGGCTTTCTGCTCTGGGCAAGGGCGATCTGCTTTGTGTTACTGGGTCGGTTTATTTGGCTGGGGAGTTGAGACCGGTGTTAATTGATAGATTGAGGAGTAGCTCTTGAAGAAGTGTGTTGGCCTACCGTTTTGGGCTGTCGCCATCATCGTCGCGCTTTTCGTCATTGTGGTTTTCCACCAGACCATAGCAATTCCCCTGAGCGCCGAGGACCTTCAGGTCCATGTGAATTACATCTTCTTCACGGGTGACGATCTGCTTCCCGAGTCCTTTTACGGCAATGGTTTCGGGATTCTGCCCGGCGAATTCGTCCATAAATTGGGGCGTCGGCCAGACCAGATTGGCGGCGTCTATCGGCCACTCACGGCGGCGCTCATGGCGCTTGACTTCGCTATCTGCAGGACGGATTCGCTCTGCTATCACATGACGAATCTCTTGATCCAGATAGCTTGCTCGATAGCCGTTTTGTTGCTTGCTTGGCAGTTTACGAAAGGCAACTGGCTCGTTTCATTGGCCGCGGCGCTTCTCTTCACGGTCAATCCGACCCATTCGATGACCCAGGTCGTGATGTTGCAGCGCTCGGACATGCTCTGCACGCTCTTTTATCTGCCCTCCATTCTCTTTTTCGCTCGCTACGTGGACGACAGAACTCGCCATGCGAAGCTGAACTACTCGCTCTCGATGGTGTTTATGGTCTTGTGCTTGATGTCCAAAGAGATGGCGGCCAGTTTGCCGATCGCGCTCATACTCTACGACCTATTCGTTGTTCGTTCCGATAAGCCGTTCACAGCGACTGGCGCCTCGGAACTGGCGAGGCGCCATTGGCCTTTCTGGGCACTCCTAGTTGGCTACTTCGTCTTTAGGATAATTGCGTTCGGAAGCGTCGGGGGATACCCCGCTCTGGAGGAGGGATCGGACGCTGCGCCGATAGCGCTCATGTTCGGTCGGCAGAATATCACGAATATCATAACGGGGCTAAATCATCTCTTCGGCGTCTCGTCGAGTCTCAGGTTGGTCCGATACGCGCTGCTCTCGGTCATCTTCCTACCCCTCCTGTTCGGCACGGACAGGCGCATCAGGTTCTCAATACTCGCTATCGTGGTCAGCATGTTCCCCATCATAACGCAGACATCCATTACTCCACTTTATATGTATATGTCATCGGCCTGGTTCTCAATCGGCATTGTTGGCTCGCTCTATTGGCTACTGGGACTTATTCCTCGGAAAAAAGCGGCGCAGGCGCTTTTTGGTCTCTTCATCGCATTCGGCATTTATTCATTCCTTGCAAAGATAAATCACGACATCCAGGTCACGAGGCGCCGCATAGATTTTGCGTATCAGACGGCTGACGTGGTTTTGGAAAAGGCCTCGCCAATTCCCAAGGGCGCGCGGCTTTATATGGTAACTCCGAGTATGATGGAGAGCGCGGGTCGCGTGGACTTTGACCCGGCGATTGAGACGGTTTTGCGGCTGAAGCAGGACGACAACTCGTTGAAGTTCTGGCCGATCCCGATAAATGTCGAGCGCGATGCGATGATGGAACTTCTGGACGCGGCGGCTTTGGACATGGAGAGACTGGATATTGGTAAGAAGACATTCTTCTTCGACAATCTCTCGGGCTCATTGAGGCTTCGGACGGATATTCTGGACCGACTGAAGTCGAGGAATGCCATCAGAACGTTGCCCGGCACTTTGCCCGGCGATCATCTTGGATGGATGTTTGATAAGTCTGACCTGGGCTGGTCTGTTGTTGACGCTTCAGGGAACGCTATTGAGACGAAGTTGTCATTGGGCGCTCTTGAGTTCAACACGGCAGGCATGGAAACTCATATCGTCTCCCCGGAGCTCCGCGTCAGCACTATCAGGGCGGATAGGTTTAGCTTCTCCCTGCTTGTCTCTGGGCCCAAAGCCCTGAACGAGATCCCCGCGCGGGTTCAGTGGGTGAGCGACACTTATCCTGAGTGGTCAGACGAGCAGACCAGGACGGTGATGATTGAGGTTGATGGCAAGCGACACTTATACACAGCCGAGACCGGCATGGACTTCCACTGGGTTACGGCAAACCGCGTCACCCGAATGCGACTTGTCCTTCCGCCATTTGGAGGCTCAGTCTCGCTTCGGGAGGTGATCATCCACTTTGGAGGACCAAGGGGAACTAAAAAGGAATAAGCCCCGGTTTGGGGAGCGGATTTGTCGGGCGCCGCAGCCATGAAATCCAAGTCCTTAATCAACCGGGGCTTATTCTCACCAGAGCGTTCTGCGATCGACAGCTTGAGGCGGTTAAGATGCGCCTCATTCCGCAAACACCAACACTTTGGACGACTTAAATATACCGAAAATCCAGCCTTTCGTCAATCGACAGGGCCGGATGAGTTGTCGTCCGATGCGACACGAATAGGCACGAGAGATGGCTTGTTTAGCCAGCCTATGCTCGCGAAGTGGGGACTATCCCAAGCTCGCGTGGAGAATGTTGAGCTTTTTGGGAGCAGAGATGCTGAATCGGCGCGACCGGAATGTGCCCCGGGGCTTTCAGACCGAGCCCAATAGCGCCGGGACGCTCAGACCAATGTCGATTAGCCAGCCAATCGCATAGAAAGTGATGAGCGATGCGCAGATGACTATTCTCTTTTTGGCAGATTTGTCTCCCAGGTTCTTGATGTCAGCAAGCACCTCCTTGCGCCTCAGGATTGCTACGGCCGCGAAGAGGCACAAGAACGGCAGGAGCGGGTAGCGCTGGCGATACAGGATGTACGCTGCGAACGCAAGCAGCATGAAGTAGCCGAATAAAAGGAGCACGATTCTCATCGCAAGCCCTCGTCTATCAGTATAAACGAAGCCAATTATAGCAAGAGGCAGGAGCAGAATGAACGGCAGGCCCATATATGATCCCGCAATGAGCATCAGCCACTTCGGCACGTCACCATAATAGCCTCGCCTCATGTTCACAAAAAAGGTGCGCTCCAGCGAGAAGAGATTCCACTGCTGGCGGATGCCTTTGACAACGAACAGAAATGGATGCTCTTTGATCCAGCGGAACGCCAGACTCTGGCAGACCCGGGATAGTCTTATCTCGTCGATATAACCCTCGCTATCCATCGCGAGTCTGTCAGCCTCGTCCTCCCCAGGCGCATCGGAGATGTTGTGCATAATGTAAGAGAAGCCCGAGTGGTTGTGTTGGAAAAAGTCCCAGCCGACTTTGGAGTTTATCGGGACGAAGGCGTCGAGAACGAGATAATTCCTGATCGTCCAGGGGGATATGACGGCGAACATCAGGAGAGTTACCACGAGCACTCTGCCAGTTATTGCCCTCCTTCTCACGAAGGCGACTACGTAGGCCAGAACTAAGAGCATGAAGAACATGATTATGCTCCGGACAAGCGCAGTTGCCCCGAAGAGTACTCCCGCCGCGACTACGACCCGCCAAGAGCCGTTATAGAGGCTCTTCATGAAGCATAGCATCGCCAGCAGGAAGAGAAACAGAAAGAGAGTCTCCGTCTGAAGCAGGTCGGCGAACTGGACCGATTGGGGATAGAAAGCCAGTATCCAAGCGCCGAGCAACGCAACCTTCTTGTCAAACATCCGCACGCCGACAAGATATGCTAGAATGACACTCAATGCTCCGAGCAACGACTGGACAACTCGAGACGCGAAGTAACTGTGTCCGAATACACCATAGATTCCGGCCAAGAAAACGGAATATCCCGGAGGAAGAAACGCCCTGAACGGCCTGTAGCGCTTGTCTTGCAGGTCAACCTCAACAGAATAAAGACCCTTGCCCTGAAGGAGCGTCCGGGCGCCATAATCGTAGCCGTTCATCTCGTCCACGAGCTTCACGTCAGTGTGGATAAGCACCAGAAAGAGCCGGACTGCAAGTGATGCGATGAACAGCCAGATTATCGCCCTGTGACGCGACATAAAAACAACTCCTAGTATTTTGCAGCGCCCGATCAGCGACTGGCCTGATGTCCGGGGACTCGTAACCCGACTAGTAACAATATCTCATGTATGACAATACGCGGTAACTACGCCAAGACCGACTGCGCTATGAACTTGGTCGGCAAAGAGCCATAGCTCAACAATTCGTTGTGGAATTCACGGAGGTTGAACTTGTTCCCCAACTTGGCCTGAACCTTCGACTTGAGCGTCTTGATCTCGGCCTTGCCCATTAGATAGCTCATCGGCTGTGTCGGGGAAGTAGTATATCGCCTGACCTCCGTCTCAGCGTTCGATCTCTCAAGAAGCGCCTCGTTCACGAGGAAATCAACTCCCTCGTCGATGGACATCTTGGCGGTGTGAAGCGAGGCGTCTATGACGACACGGCAGGCGCGCCAGAGCTGTGCTTTGAGCTGCAAAACGTAGCTCCTGGGATCGGACAGGAATCCCTGCTCCCGCATCATCTCCTCGCAATAGAGCGCCCAACCTTCGATGAAGACCGTGTTGTGAGAAAATTGCCTCAATCTCGATGGGTACTTATTCGAGCGGAGTAGTTGCAGGTGATGCCCCGGATATGCCTCGTGCAGAGCAACGACCTTGATATTCGGTATCGAATGGTCGCTCAGTATCTTCTCTTGGGTCTCCTTGGGCAGCCTTGAATCAACAGGCGTTACGTAAAACAGACCCACTTGCTCCTTCTCAAATGCACCAGGCATGCTATACGCGGCATAGGGGATCAAAAAACGAATGAAGGCCGGCGTGTCAACAACACGAAGCTCCTCATCTTTCGGGAAATCCACCAGCATCTTCTCAACAACGACCTGCTTCGCCTGCTCCATATAGGTCTTATACGTATCTTTGAGCTTGTCAGCTTGTGGGAAGTCTTTCTTGATATCATCGACCACTTCATTCCAAGCTTTGGAAGAATCGATCTCCGCCGCCGCGCGCTCGAGCTCCTTCTTCGTTGACTGAACCGCATCCCGACCGAATTGAAGAAGCGAGTCGACGTCAAGGTCAAGAAAATGCTCCTTCTTGAGCTTTGCCTCGAAGAGGTCTCGACCGATTACGAATGTCCCGTCAGACCGAGGCAACAGGTCCCGCTCAAGAAACGCCTCGAAATCCGTCAGCGCTGCAAGCGCATCTGCGTTTGCTTGAAGCAGCGCTTCTGCGCCCTTACCGGCGTCCTTTGCGAGCTTCGGTATCGATCCGGTCAAGAACGTCTGACCACCTTTAACCAGTTCGATGGCGATTTGTGTGAATATCCGGGGAGGGCGCCCGAGGTTTTTCTTTCCCTGTTCGAGCAATCTCTTGAATTGGCTCAAACGAGAGGTTGCGGCGTCGATTACATCGGCGTCTGGATTGGGATTCCTTGCAAGAAGGGAGTGCAGACCGTTGATCGCCACGCCCGGATAGATGGAGGGTTTGTTGTCTAGCGGGCAGAAGCGCTCAAACAATAGGACTTCAAGCTCCAAGGCATTCTTGGATATCTCGACTTCTATGCGATCCTGCAACTCAAGCGACGGTTGGTCCAATGCGCCAAGCCTGCGGATGAACTCCCGGTCCCTTTCAATATCGCCCTCAACCTTCTCCCGGCTGAGATCATCGAGCTCGCCGTCCGCAGTGTGAGCCCCCATGTGTGTCGCTCCGACTGGGGAGCCTGCAATGAAAGAATCCACCATCTCATCGGCCAACGCCCTAAAGTTATCCATACTCTTTCCTCCCTGAGATCATCCCACTATCCGTAAATTACGGCAAACTTTTAGGCAAAATGCACTAATATAGTGCATTACCATTCCCCGTGCGCCAAGTCGGAAGGTTACCTCCGACAATAAGACTCATGCGCCCAGCACTGGCTTCTTAGATTGCAGAGCTTGAGTCTCGCTTTGATCCGCGGATGACGGCCGGTTAGCGCGGATTTCTCAGCGTGTTCTCCGCCTGTTTCGCTGACCGCGAACTTCTCAACCCGAGTCCACTTTGATCTCGTCAACTATCGCAATGATTGCTGCGTCCAAGGGGACATCCTTGCTCAAGTGCGCCATGCGCGCGGACGAACCTTGCACCACGATCACCGTCTCACCAGCTCCCGCGCCGACGGTATCCTTTGCGATCAGCAAACTTCCACCTAGGGAGCCATCCAGAGCGACGGGTTGAATAACCAAGAGCTTGGCGCCTCGCAGCTTCTCATCTTTGCGGGTGGCGACGATATTGCCGACTACTTTTGCCAGAATCATTCTATGACGCCCTGCTTGCGCAATGCGGACACATAATCACTATAGGTGGCGGGGCATGCCAAAAGGTCTTCGAAAAGCCTCTTGTTCCTGCTGCCTCGGAGTCGCAATTGCTTGCGCATCTCAGACTGGAGTTGGTCACCATATTCAGTTTTCGGAGAGCGACTGACTTTCGTTCGAATGTCCGTTTTCAATCCCCCAACCTTGAGAAAGAGCCATGTGTGATCCTTACCTTCCTTCTTTCTGAAGCCCTTGGAAGTGAGAACGGATTCTATCTCTTGGGATTTATACGGCTTCATTTTGAATCACCTCCTTGACGAGCTGATTCAGGACTTCTTTCAGTCTCAATCCGGACGGAGCCAATGCAGAGTCATCCTCAATTGCATATTCGTCAAAGATCAATGCAAATTCGGCATGGAGATCATTGAGAGCCTGCTCTCTGGATTCATCGTAGCTATGCAGGCCCAGCGCCTCGCATTCATAGACCCAGAGGCCATTGCGAAAATCCGGGACACAAGTGACAGGATGCCGGAGAATGAATGTCCGCCCTTGATATGAGAATTGACTCAAGCGAAATGGGGAAAGCCTTACAGGCTCTATGGAATGGACCTCGTCGATTCTCTTAAGAGCGCCACTGGGCTCTAACAAAGGCCGGCCCGTAACTTCGACAATGGAACCCGCGACCATCTGCGAGATCGAATCCTCCATCTCAGGGGGATAGTCGCAGCGTATATACTTGTCTTTTGTCCGAACTCCTACTTCCTTCCTGCCCGCTCGCACGCTTATGAGGTCCAGCTTGCCGGTTACAGTCTGGACTGATGTGGAGTCTTCCGGTTGATCGATAAATGATTCATATTTAAGAAACATTTGTGTTTTCCGTGTGAGCGTTGCCCAGTTGCCGGCGCCGTTTCCGATCTCAACCACGTAGTCATCTTCAACTCCGGGACAAAGCAACTGGATTGCTTTGGCCGCCCTGAGTCTCGCAGAAGAATCACGTAACACTGCTGCGACACGTTCGGGGTCTTCTTGATTGATCCCGAGCATAACATCGCGGAACGCATTTCTTGCCTTCTCTGCTTGAGTCTCGCCTAGTAGTGCTGGCTGTGGCTCAGCAATCTCTGATACTAATTCAAGAGGACTGCCGTATGCAGAATATGAAAACAAGAGCTCGCAGGTGGACATAACATGACTCGACCATCTCCCCCTGCGGCCCAACGGACCCTCAAGCACACCCGACGCCACGTTATAGAATGCCTTCTGCAGGGCATCGAGTTTCGAGGCGAGAACGGAAAGCGAGACCTTGCCGTCTTCCGCGGTCGGCCCCGAGAGCTTCAGGACTATTTTGCGTTCTTCAGATTTCATTACCTATCTTCTTTCACTATCAATAAGAGAAATCCTCCGCAGTTTATAGAAATCCATCCACCCGGAAACGAATCAAATATAGCACGGACCTCCTGCATATCAAGAGCAGGCGCTTCTCCCCAAAAGCACCAAGACAAATAGGCCCAGGAGTTTTCGCTTATCAATGGGCAACAAAGAAGTGGAATGCAATCCTGGGAGGCTAGTATCTTGGCTCCACGTAGGGGAGCGATTCGAATAGTAGTAGGTGTCAACCTACGGAGTCGGATGACGCCGGAATCAACGGCCCCAAATAGGTCGAACAGACCCATCTACAGGGCTATGTTCAGCCTCTTTCAGGGATAGAGAAAGAATGCCTTCAATGAAGCATGTCCGGAAGCGAATACGAAAACTCCTCAAACACATCATCTTGATGTTGCGGATATTTTTGGATGAGACTATACTATTTGACGCAGGGAACAGTAGGGCGTTCTGAGTGTTACTATGGTACAGATGTTGAGAGCAAGTAGGGCCGAGTAACCATTCCCAAAGGTGCTTGACAGTTGAATAGTTTGGGGTCTATATTAGCAGCATCAATTGTAGAGTGCTAACAACAAGAGAGAAAGAGGAGGTTTCCTTATGAAACTCAGACCGTTGAGGGACCGCGTTGTGGTCAAGAGACTGGAGGAGCAGGAGATTATCAAGGGTGGTATCATCATCCCTGATACGGCCAAGGAGAAGCCAGACCAGGGAGAGGTCATGGCTGTCGGGCCGGGTCGCAAGGACGATGCGGGCAAGCTGATCCCGATGGAGCTAGAGGTCGGCGACAAGGTGCTTTTCGGCAAGTATTCGGCGACCGAGGTGAAGATTGAGGGCGACGAGTTCTTGATCATGCGTGAAGACGACATCCTCGGAGTTTTGGCATAGGTGCAGTTTGTTCGAGTTGAATCTGTAATATAAGAAAAAGACTAGTTAGGGAGGATAATTATATGGCTAAGCAGCTTCTTTTCTCTGAGGAAGCAAGGGCCTCGATGCTCAAAGGGGTAACCCAGCTGGCAAAGGCTGTGAAGATTACCCTGGGTCCGAGGGGCCGCAATGTGGTTTTGGACAAGAAGTTTGGTTCGCCGACGATAACAAAAGACGGCGTCACAGTTGCCAAGGAGATCGAGCTCGAGGATGCGTTCGAGAATATGGGCGCCCAGATGGTTCATGAGGTAGCAAGCAAGACCTCTGACGTGGCCGGTGACGGCACGACGACTGCAACCGTTTTGGCCGAAGTTCTATTCCGTGAGGGTCTTCGGAATGTCGCGGCAGGCGCGAATCCGATGTCACTGAAGCTCGGAATCGAGAAAGGTGTCACCGCGATAGTTGATGAGCTCAAGAAGATCAGCAACCCAACAGAGTCGAAGGATCAGATTACCCAAGTGGCGACTATTTCTGCCAACAACGATCTGAGGATCGGCGAGCTGATTGCTGATGCAATGGAGAAGGTTGGCAAGGATGGCGTTATCACGGTTGAGGAAGCAAAGGCTATGGAGACGACGCTTGACCTCGTAGAGGGCATGCAGTTCGATCGCGGTTACTTGTCTCCCTATTTCGTGACCGATTCTGAGCGTATGGATTGCATCCTTGAGGACCCATACATTCTGATCCACGAGAAGAAAATCAGCAACATGAAAGACCTCCTACCGATCTTGGAGCAGATCGCCAGAATGGGCAAGCCTCTTCTCGTTATCGCAGAAGACATCGAGGGCGAGGCGCTGGCAACTCTGGTCGTCAACAAGCTTCGCGGGACATTCTCCTGTGCAGCCGTCAAGGCTCCGGGCTTCGGCGAGAGAAGGAAGGCCATGCTCGAGGACCTTGCCATCCTAACCGGAGGCAAGGCCATCACTGAGGACCTCGGCCTTAAGCTCGAGAAGATAACGCTTGCCGATCTCGGAACGGCCAAGAAGGTCGTCATCGACAAGGACAACACGACAGTTGTCCGAGGCGCCGGCAAGAAAGAGGACATCGAGGGCCGCGTGAAGCAGCTCAAGAGGCAGATTGAGGATTCGACCTCCGATTACGATCGGGAGAAGCTGCAGGAGCGCCTCGCCAAGCTAGTTGGTGGCGTTGCCGTTCTGAAGATTGGCGCCGCGACAGAGACGGAGATGAAGGAGCGCAAGGCTCGTGTGGAGGATGCTCTGAACGCGACTCGGGCAGCCGTTGAGGAGGGCATAGTCCCTGGCGGTGGCGTTGCCTACATCCGTTCGCTTCACGTCTTGGATAAGGTCGAGGCTATTGGAGACGAGAAGATCGGCGTTGACATGGTTAGGAAGGCCCTAACTCATCCGTTGCGTCATATCGCTGAGAACGCGGGCCAGGAAGGCTCAATCGTAGTCGAGAAAGTCAAGAAAGAGTCGGGAGCCTTTGGCTTCAACGCTGACAAGCTCGAGTACGTTGACATGCTCAAGGCCGGCATCATCGATCCGACCAAGGTAACAAGGGTTGCCCTGCAGAACGCATCGAGTGTTGCGGGACTTATGATAACCACAGAGGCGATGATCTCTGACCTTCCCGAGGAGAAGGGCGCAGCTGGCGGAATGCCTCCAATGCCTCCGGGCGGCGGAATGTACTAGCGATCAGCTAGCACTTAAGACAGTCTATCTGAGGGCGCTGCCAAGTGGGCGGCGCCCTTTTTGTTTTTACCGGTCGAGGCAGATTATGATTGCGATAAATGAAAACTGGCCCTGAAGGTGTCGCCCACCGATGATTACAATTTCGCAGTCGTCCTGACATATCCCGGCGCTTTCGGCTGGGCAAGCGACCTGAGTCTCGCCCCGTTCACAGTCGCGGGGACAGGCCTCACCGGCACGGTAGAGGGCCATGTCTATGAAACTGGCACAAGCACGCCCATCTCTGGTGTTCAAGTCACCATCGGTTCCATCTCCGATACGACCGGCGCAAGCGGGTTTTACGAATTGGCCTCGGTTCCAGTCGGCCAACGCACGATTGAGGCGTCCGCGTCCGGATATCAACCGTATAGTGCAAGTATGAATGTCTCAGAGGGCAATAACTCTCACAACATATATCTCACGGCCTCTGTTGACACAACCAACCTCCACGGCACTGTCATGGAGTGGGACGACAGCCCCATCCAGGGAGCGCGCGTGGAGATTGCCGGTATGTTCGAATACACGGACGCAACCGGCCACTACCAGTTCCCGAACGTGCCCCAGGGCAATCGGACGCTGACGGTGACGGAGGTCGAGTGCTATGAGGACTTCTCAGCCGAGGTCTATCTGTACACAGCCGAAAAGACGTATAGCGTGCGACTCGATCTTGAGGAGCTCGCCGCGCCAACGACCTTCGGGGGCGTTCCCGAGTATGCGCTTCGGAACGTCCTTGATTGGGAATCTGTCGAATGCGCAGAGGGCTACAACGTCTATCTGAGCAGAGACGGCGGCTCGCACGACGAACTGCTTAATACAAGCCCCATTTCTGATAGCGACTACGAGCACACGTTTGACACCTATTATCTCTGTTGGTATGCGGTCTGCGCGGTTCGGGCAGATGGCGAAGAAGGCCCAATGACAGAGTGGATCGAGGTCGATCCGATCCAGCGCATCACCATGGTCCCCATCCCTGCCGGGTCGTTCACGATGGGTTCGCCTTCGGATGAGTCGGGGCGTGATTCGGACGAGGGACCTCAGCGGACGGTGAATATCTCGGCTATCGAGATGTCGCAGACCGAGTTTACACAGAAGCAGTTTGAAGACATCATGGGCTGGAATGATTCGTCCTTCAGCGGCGATGATCGCCCGGTCGAGGAAGTTACTTGGTTCGACTGCGTCTATTTCTGTAATCAGCTGTCGCAGGCTGATGGACTAACGAATTGCTACACAATAACCAACATCGACTGGTCAGGGCATCACATCGAGGACGCATACGTAACGTGCAATTTTGAGGCGGATGGGTATCGCTTGCCGACGGAGGCGGAGTGGGAATATGCTTGCAGGGCGGGGACTACGACGCGTTTCAATACCGGTGATTCGGAGTCAGATTTGAGCGCCGCTGGTTGGTGGGATGATAATTCGAGCAGTCGGACCCACGATGTCGGCGAGAAGCACCCTAACGCTTGGGGGCTTTATGACATGCACGGCAACGTTTGGGAGTGGTGCTGGGACTGGTATTTGTCGGGCTATTATGGGACCAGGCCGGATCCGGACAGCGATCCGACGGGGGCTAGTAGCAGCTCCTACCGGGTCATACGCGGCGGCAGCTGGAGCCTCGACGCCCAGATCTGCCGTTCCGCCTACCGGTCCTGGTACTACCCGTGGAATCGGGACAGCCGCTACGGTCTCCGCGTGGCCAGGTCTCGTTAGCCACTTGCTCACTTTGCTACCTAGCTACTTGCGGTTGTTTTGCGAAGGGTCAAGAAGGGCGCACGCCCAAGAAGACCCTTCGGGCGTTGAGTGATAGTGGTGTGAGGCCAAGAAGATGGGTTTCAAGGGGATTTATCCTCTTGATCGCGAGCACATCCGGCTTCGGGGAAGTGGCGTCGGGCGCTCTACGTCCCCCGAATGAATTCGGGGGTGAATACAATGGTAGCCCCTCTGCATCGCCTCGACTAAAGTCGGGCGATTATGCGCACATGCCTCTAATTGTATTAACAGCCGAATTCATTCGGGTGGATATGAGAGGGCGAGTCGCGGTCCATTCTCTCCAGATCCCCCGAATGAATTCGGGGGTTAGGATCATAGTAGCCTTTTGCATCGCCTCGACTAAAGTCGGGCGATTATGCGCACATGCCTCTAATTGTATTAACAGCCGAATTCATTCGGGTGGATATTATCTAATCATCCACCGTCTCTACTGCGGCGCCTAAGCCTTTGAGCTTCTCCTCGATACGCTCATAACCGCGTCTTAGATGATAGATTCTGCTGATTATCGTTGTGTTTTTCGCTGCGAGGCCGGCGAGAAACAGGGACGCGCTCGCCCGGATATCTGTGGCCATCACCGGGGCGCCCACAAGACGCTCAACGCCGGTTACGGCCGCTGTGTCGCCATCTACTCTGATCTCTGCGCCCATGCGACGAAGCTCCGGAACGTGCATGAAACGCCGCTCAAAAACAGCCTCCCGAACGATACTCGTGCCCTCTGTAAATGCCATCAAGGCCATCCATTGAGCCTGCAGATCAGTTGGGAAACCCGGATAGGGATGCGTTGCGATGTTGACCGGCCTGGGTCGCTTGCAGCCCCGGACGGTGATCGAATTATCTGTCGCAGAGACGTAGCATCCCGCCTCAGCTAGCTTCTCCAAAAGGACTGTCAAATGGCCCGGATTGCAGTTCTGAACCACAACCTCACCGCCACACAGCGCGCCTACAATCGCGTACGTGCCCGCCTCAATCCGATCGGGCATAATCGTATAGTCCACGCCAGAGAGCGACGCGACTCCCTCGATCTCAATGCGACTCGTCCCGGCGCCTTCGATTTTCGCGCCGGCCTTATTCAGAAAGGCCGCAAGGTCTGCTATCTCAGGCTCGCGCGCCGCGTTGTCAATGACCGTAACGCCGTCGGCCAGAACTGCTGCACAAATCGTGTTCTCCGTCCCACCCACTGTCGGATAGTCGAGGCAGACCTCCGCGCCTCGTAGCCTCTTTGCCGAAGCCTCAACATATCCGTGATTCATCTCGATTTTCGCTCCCATCTTAGAAAACGCCGCAAGGTGCATGTCGATTGGTCTCTCGCCTATCGCACAACCACCCGGCATACTAACCCGCGCTCGGCCGTACTTCGCCAGCATCGGGCCAAGAACACTAACCGAGGCGCGCATCTTTCTGACCAGATCGTAAGGCGCCTCAAGGCTTGTGAGTGAGTCTATATTGATCTCGACCGCGTCCCGCCGCCCCTCCACCTCCTTCGCCTCAACACCGAGGTTCTGCAGGATTTTTCGCATTGTGATCATATCGACAACGCCCGGGACGTTGAAGAGCCTTGTTCTTCCCTCCGTCAAGATCGTCGCCGCAAGTATAGGCAGGGCCGCATTTTTTGCGCCCGATGTGATTACGCTTCCGGAGAGCACTCTGCTTCCGGTGATTTTGAGTTTCTCCATGTCTGGACGTTCCTTATTTATTCATGGCGGGTTTCTGCCTGCCACACAATCGTCTGCATTCTACACCGATGGACAGACTGGAAAGTCCATCCTACACCACAATACCGCGCGAGATGTAAAGAGGTAAGATAGTCGATGTTTGGAATATGAACACCTGAAATTCTGCTGTCTCGTCTGAGAATGGGGCTCAATTCGGCGCGACTGCCAGCCGGGTTATACTCGCTCGCAGAGAAGCGCGGAGACGAGGCACAGAGCTCCGATCAAAGCGACGCAGGAGGCGATGATAAGCGATTGCACGACACCAAAGACAGGCAGAAGAAAGGAGGTTATCGCAATTGCCCCGACCGCGGAGCCCAGAAGATCTGCGAAGTAAGTCGTCCCGGCGACCCGGGACTCGCCGAGGCGCGTTACCGATGAGTATGCGGCGTTTGCGTGAACAAAAAGCGCGCCGCCGACTGCGCCTGATGCCGCGATCAGGGCAATGAAGACAATCTTGGCCCAAGCGCCCGGTTCAAGCGATTGCATTGCAGACAAAAGAGCGATCACAAGGATGGGAAATGCCGCGGCAGCTGCCTGGAAGACGAGGAGGCTCTTCAAGGGATTCTCGTCCTTTTTCAAAACAACGCGCCGCCTCGCCCAATATGCTCCAACGGCAATACCGGCCATATATGAGCAGACCAGAAGGCCCAGCATCGAATAGACGTTGCCGAAGAAGACCTGATAGGAGATCAACATTATCATCTCGACAGCAATCTCCAGGAATCCGACCGAGGCGAGTGAGATGAGCGCTGCTATCTGCGTTGGCCTATTTGAGGACCTTTGAAATAGGAGTGTTATGAAGAGAACCGCGCCGAGCAGCGCAAAAACCTGTGCAAGAGTGATTCTCCCCAAGGCCTCGTATGCGGTAGCGACAGACCCGCTCGACTCCCGCCCCCAGAGCACTAGGGCGTAGTAATAGCAGACCGGCGAAAGGTCTCGATTTATCCGCGAGGAAGACCGCGAGCACTCGGAGAGCATCTCTTCTACCATTCTTATCCTGAGAGTCTCAAACCTTGACGGAATGCTCCAATCGGCTATGTGATCAGTCTCGATCTGTCGTTGGGCGAGACGAGAGACCAGCGTGTTTGGGTCGATGGCAAATGAATCGTCGTCAGATGCCAAGAAATGGGCGGTATCCCCCGGCGTGAGAATGACTTTGTTGAAGACGGTCTTGAGCGATTTGTGGATGCTACATAGAAATTGCCTCGTCTCATCGGAGATGTAGCTTTCAGAGGACGCGACCTGTAGGGCAAACAGACCACCGGGCAGGAGCCTCCGATGCACTGCGCGGAAGAACTCAACTGTGAAGAACCGGTTCAAGAGGGCGGTCGTTGGCGAGGGTAGATTCAGGAGGACGACGTCGTATTGCCTCTTATCCTGCGCCACGAAGCGCCTCGCGTCACCATAGTGAACTCGAACCGCCGGCGCCCGCATCGCCTGCCTCTCTTCAGGCGGAAGGAACGCATCCGATATAGCGATGATCTTATCGTCAAGCTCGACGTAATCGACGCTCTTCGGCTTGTGTTTGAGAACCTCAGTCAGGACACCGCCACAGCCACCGCCCAGAAGCAGCACGGATTCAGGCTTTTTGTGTGCCAGCATCGGGATATGCACGGCCTCCTCCGCGGCCAGCCGGTCCGGGAATGAATAGAGTAGCAGGCCGTTCTGGAAGAGGGACTTCTGCTCAAATCTCTCGGCGAGCACCAACCGTCCATATTTACTCTCCCTAACGTCAACCACCTTTGCGCCTCCGAACGAGAGCTGCGCCGACCGTATCTCTATTGATGATGAAAAGAGAGCGAGGACGACCAAGGCGGGTATCATTGCCCATAGGATCACAACCGAGAGGCGCGAGCGGCGACTGTTGTCGCGGAGTTGATAGGCCCCGGCAAGGGCTATTGAGGAGAGAATGAGCATAGATGCGAATGGCAGAACTCGGCCAACGAGTATGAAGTGGCACACTATGCCGCCGACTACTGCGCCCAAACCCTCGATTGTATAGACCGTGCTAGTTCTCATTGGCCGCCCGGCTTGGCGTTCCGATGGCGCAGGATGGCAGTAGATTGCAAACAATGCGCCTTGAGCAAGCGATAGCGGGGCGAGGCAGACTATGGTGGCTGCGAGGATCGGGCCGAGGCCCACGATCTCCCCCGGCTCGACGCCGAGCGCCGGTTTGGCGAGCCTCAGGGCGATTAGCGTTAGGGGAAAGAGGCTCGTGAGCGTCAACAGCGCCCAGAAGAGCAGACCGTCCCTTCGAGCCTCCATGATGCGGCCAACACATCTGCCGGCGACGAGGCTGCCTATCCCGCCAAACAGCAGCCACACAAACAGCACAAGCCCTATCGAGAGCTCGTTGCCCGAAAAGACGTTGATGCACTCCCGCTGAAGCACCACCTGCGAGATAAGCGCGCAAAACCCCAGGCTAAACCAGAGGAATATGTCAGTTGAGCGATGATCCGTTGCGTCCTGAGGCATTGTTCTCTTAACCGGCCTTCATCACTTGATCTGATGGTGCTTTCAACAGATGATTAGATTACTCTATTATAGTCAGTATCGGGGAGAATACAGCAGAATTGATGAACGGGGTGAGAAGGTGCGACAAGTAGTAATCTACCCGGGTGAGATAGGGTATTTCGTCGCTGAATGCCCGAGCTTGCCGGGTTGCATAAGTCAGGGCAAGACCAAGGAGGAGGCCATCCAGAACATCAAGGAGGCGATCGAGCTCTACGTAGCGGTGCTCAAGGATGATGGCCTTCCCGTCCCTGAAGAGAACTTCGACGTTCTTACGATTGTTGTGTGACCACGCTTGCCTCGACAATGCTCTTGCGAAGTTGAGGCCAAGCGGAGTATAACAGGTTCTAAGAGGAATTGCTGAATTAACCCATAATCGGAGGATAGAGATGATACCGGAGTTCAAGAATGAAGTTTACCTTGATTTCTCCCTGCCGGAGAACAGGAAGAAGCAAGAGGATGCGATTGCGAAGCTGCAGTCGGAGATAGGCAAGGAGTATCCGAGCGTAATCGGTCAGGAGCAGGTTATGCTCGATGCGAAGCTCAAGAGCTACAATCCGGCGAACAAGGACGAGGTCGTGGCAGTTTTCCAAAAGGCTGGCGCCGACCTTGCGGACAAGGCGATACAGGCGGCGGATGAAGCGTTTGCCTCGTGGAAGCATACCTCGGCGGACAAGCGGGCGGATTACGCATTCAAGGCTGCAGAGCTGATGCGTCAGCGCCGGTTTGATTTCAATGCGGCAATGGTACTCGAAGAAGGGAAGAACTGGCTTGAGGCGGACGCCGACACGGCTGAGGCGATAGATTTTCTGGAGTTCTATGGCCGCGAGGCGATTCGTTATGCCAAGATGAATCCGGTCACGAAGGTGCCTGGCGAGGATAACGAGGTTCGCTATATCCCACTTGGCGTCGGCGTGGTGATTCCCCCCTGGAACTTCCCGAACGCGATCATGGCGGGGATGACGTCAGCGGCTTGGATATTCGGCAACACGGTCGTTTTGAAGCCATCGAGCGACGCGCCTCTTGTTGCGGCCAAGTTTTTTGAGCTGCTTCAGGAGATAGGCCTTCCGCCTGGCGTAGTCAATTTTGTGCCGGGCAGCGGCGCGACTTTTGGCGCTGAGCTAATCAAGCATCCGAAGTGTCGGTTTATCGCCTTCACAGGCTCAATGGCGGTTGGGCTTGAGATCAATGTTGAGGCGGCCAAATTGGCCAAGGGCCAGATATGGATCAAGCGAGTGATACTGGAGATGGGCGGCAAGGACACGATGATCATCGATGACAACTACGACCTTGACGAGGCGGTTGATGGTGTCTTGGCGGCCGCGTTCGGCTTCCAGGGCCAGAAGTGCTCCGCGTGCTCCAGGGTGATACTGCTGGATTCAATTCATGACGAGTTCGTCAAGAAGCTGATCCCGAAGGTCGAGTCGATCAAGGTGGGTGACCCGGCAGATCCGAACAACTACATGGGTCCGGTCATCAACAAGGCGGCCGAGGAGATGACTCTTCGATACATTGAGGCGGCGAAAAAGGATGGCAACAAGCTTCTGTGCGGCGGAGAAAAGGCTGCAGGCCCCGGCTACTTCATAAAGCCGACGGTCTTCGACGATGTGAAGCCGGACGACACAATCTCTCAAGAGGAGATATTCGGTCCCGTGCTCGCGGTTTTGACCGCGAAGGATTTTGTTGAGGCGCTCAAGATAGCAAACAACACGATCTATGGACTCACGGGCGCTGTGTATTCGAATTCCAGGGGGAACCTGGAGCGGGCACGGCGGGAGTTCCACGTGGGCAATCTCTACTTCAATCGCAAATGCACGGGAGCTCTTGTGGGCGGCCATCCGTTCGGTGGCTTCAACATGTCCGGAACGGACTCGAAGGCTGGGGGGCAAGACTACTTCCTCCTCTTCACGCAGGCCAAGTGCATCTCAGAGAAGATAAAATAGACGGGAAGAATACGGGGGCAGGCTCAATGGACTCGGGTCCAGCCCCCGTGTTTCATATCGCGGTCGGCGTTGTTTGCCCGCCTGCCATTTGTTATATGCCAACGTCCTGCCCGCGCAATCGCCAGCCGTTTGTGCGAGCCGGATAGATAAACCCATGCTCGATCCTCCCAGGGCCTCAAGATGGCCTCTACGCACTGGAACTTTGCGGACGAGAGATAGATAGAAAGGGACGGCGGATCTAGAGATGTTCGAATATGCGGGCGCAATACACATTCACTCTCACTGCTCAGATGGATCGGGCTCGCTGAAGACGATTGTCAAGGCCGCAAGGAGGGCTGGCGCCCACTTCATAGTCATCTCCGATCACAACAACATGAAGATAAAGAGGGAGCGCAGATCGGCCTGGTCTGATGATGTTCTCGTCATAGTTGGCGAGGAGATCTCCCCACGATACAACCATTACCTAGCGCTCGGCATTCAGGATGAGATACCTCCCAATCAAGAGAGCGCGCAGGCAAACATCGACGCGGTCGCCTCGCAAGGGGGCGTCGGGTTCATCTCGCATCCATTCGCGACCCATAAGGCGCAGCCAACCTGCAAGCGGTTAGACAAACTGCTCGGGCTTGACGTAACTGTCTATCCGTGGGACGACCTCGACGTTGAGGGCTTTGATGGTATCGAGGTTTGGCAATATATGTACGACTGGGTGAAGCATGTGAACACCTTTAATGCCGTCACACACGCTATCGCGCCCGGCCGCTTCATAACTGGCCCCGACCACCGGGCGCTCGCGATGTGGGACGCTGTCAATCTCAAGCGCAAAGTTGTCGGCATCGGAACGCTTGATGCACATGCAAAACCAAGAGTTCTCGGCATGTTCAAGGCCTGCTCATACAGATACCTATTTAGCACAATCAGGACGCACATTTTACTGCCCAAAGAGCTCACCGGAGACGCCGAAGAGGACGAGGCGGAGGTTATCGCCTCGCTTCGCTATGGAAGCTGCTTCATTGCTAACGACAGTCTGGCGGACGCATCTGGTTTCGGCTTTCAGATTCGCTCGGGAGGTTTTCGATACCAGATGGGCGATGAGTGCCCGCTTTACAACAACGCGGAGCTCTTTGTGGTCTTGCCGCGCGACGGTGAGATTCGCATTCTGTGCAACGGGCTTCTCATCTTCAGTCGTGAGGGCGGGTCCCTTTGCATGCCAATTAGTCACGCCGGGAACTACCGCATCGAGGCGCGGCTGAATGGCCGGCCGTGGATATATTCCAATATGATATATGTTGTGTAAATCCATCGACGGATTCTAATGAGGCGATCTGATGAAGGTGAAGCTGTTCGGTCTTATGACTTTGGCTTTTTTGGGAGCGCTGTTGTGCGCATCTTGCGCCTCAGTACGCTTTGGCGATAATGCCGCCGAAGTTAGCGCGCCGGAGGGAATGATATACATTCCGCCCGGCAAGGTGAAGGTGCGAGTATTTGAGCGGCGCCACAAGCGCGGCGCTTGGCTTGCTGGCTATGAGACAGAGAGGGTTGAGAGGGGCTTTTTCATAGACAAATACGAGTATCCCAACGTGGAGGGCGAGTTTCCACTGAGCAACGTGACCTACGTTGAGGCGATGAGCACGTGTGCTGAAGAGGGGAAGCGGCTCTGCGAAATGCGCGAGTGGCTGAGGGCGTGTCAGGGGCCGAAGAGGAGGCGATATGGCTACGGCAATCGGTATGACGAGAACTGCTGCAACGCCTTCGAGGGAGAGAGCGCTCGGCTGGAGAGATCGGGAAGCAGGGAATGCTGCAAGAGCGACTTTGGCGTCTATGATATGACGGGGAACCTGTGGGAATGGACTTCAGGAACCGTCGTCAGGCGGTATTCGCGACGTAGCGATCCGAAGCGCAGAGTTCAGTTGGGGGGCTGCTATGGGATTGAGGGCAGGAACTTCCCCTGCTATGTCACAAATGGCAACTTGATGGATTTTAGCGCCCCGACCTTCGGGTTCCGGTGTTGCATGAACGTTGAGTAAGGAAAAGTCCTTTAAGATCTCGCGGGTTAGCCTGTTCATTCCCGTCTAAGCGGACTCAAAGCCCCGGTCTTATGAGGGGGAAAGCGATCGAACGGAGGCGGATCTGTATAGAACCTCCTTTACAAAACATTGCGGTAGTTATATCGTTTTCGCCAGGAAACGGCTCAAATATACCGGCTGGCGCAACCGACCGGATTATCTAGACTTAGAAGTGAGAATAGCTAGAGAATAGAAACCAGTGAGGTATGCGGCATGGCGATGATCAAGTGTAAGGCTGTTATCAGCATGGTGGTGATAGCGCTTCTCAGCTTGGGCTGCGCAACGCTTAAGAAAGGCCCGCGTGAGCCTGTCTGGATTGAAAGCGAGCCATCAGGCGCCGAGGTCTGGATCAATGGCCGCTTGCGGGGCCCGACACCATTTCTCCAGGATTTGCTCTCTGCTCGAACATATCTGTTCGAGGTTAAACTAAAGAACTGTGGCGTTGCCAGCTTCGTCATCAGTGGTCACCTCGGCGGGAGCTATGTAGCTTTTGATTTATTCAGCGGCGTATGGCCGTGCATTGTAGATGGTGCAACCGGCAGCTGGTATGTCCTGGATGCAACTGGCGCATACATAACATTTCACTGTGAATCCGGCGAGCGGCCAGACGTATTAATCAGGCCCCGATCACCCCGAGCGAAACGAGCACCTTTTGTTCCATAGATTCGAAGACCACAAGGAAAATACTTGAATCACAAATCGACAGCTCGAAAACGAGGAACACGCTATGAAATATGACGATGTTGTTGAGGCGATAGGGACTATCACGGATCTTAGACGGATTGCATCGGCGCACGTTGTCGATTACAGGAACCTCGAGGAGAATGAGATTCGCGCGGCTCTGGTCAAGGTTCGAGGTCAATACTTGGACGCGGACAATATCGAGCGCGCGGCCAATGAGGCCATGTGTGAGCATGAGTCTCTCAAACATCGCGTCCTTTCAAAGCTGATTCTCACGGATGTGATGTTGGCGGCGCATGGCTACGTCCTCCCGAAGCGCGAGACCGGTGAGCGCTTGATAGCCTTTGAGCAGATGGTCATCGATAGAGCAAATGAGATGGACGTCTCCTCACTCGCTTGGGGCAAGAGAGATTCAGAGCGATATAAGCACTTGGAGCTTTACAATTTCGTTCTGGGTGTGGCGTGGGCGCATCAGGACACTAAATCGATTGACGAGGCGAACCTGCTGCGAAAGCTGAGAAAACGACTACACATCAACGAATGGACTCACCGCCTCCTTGAGGCGAAGCTCGGCAAGTACCCGAAGGCCGATAATGAGGTTCATACGCAGAGGGAGATCGACGAAACTCGACGGCTGTTGCAGTGCAAGGGCATTCTCTTCGCTGTTCGAGATAACGATGGCGACGATTTCGATGCAATCCCGGAGGAAATCGGCGACAAATTGCGAGGCATTTTGGACATCGAGATGCGCCCCAAAAACTACATCGAGATGCTCCATCAGAAGTTCATTCGCAGCAAATCATATATGCGCTCGGCTCTTGAGGCGGTTGGGCTTGGCTATTCGCCAGGTGAGAGGCTTGATGAATTAATCGAGCGCGTAACCAGGAACATTCGCCCTTCGAGGTTGCTCATCGGCCCGGGTCCGCTTGGCCTTCAGAAAGAGAGGCTGCGCGACTGGTGTTCGAGCCTGGGTTTAGCTGTCAGCGGCTCCAAGCAGGAACTCTCCCACAGGATTATTGCACACTACGACAATCTAAGGTTGATTCCAACGACAGCCGATGAGCGCATTCGGTTCTACGATCTTTTCGAAACTCTAGCTGCCCGCGATTACAACGCCCTCAGAAGCGCCGGCATCATCACCAAGGAAATCAATACAGAGGCCAGATTCGAGGACGCCACAACGTACCTCTTCGAGACTAAATTGCGCCACAGCCCGTTGAAACAGCCTGGAGTGAACCGTCCGGACGGGCTTCTCAGCTTTAGGAATATGTACTTGATGTGGGACTGCAAGACGAAGGAGCCGCCGGGTGAGGTGCACCTTAAGGACCACTTGAGACAATTCCACGATTACATGGAGAAGTCGGACAGGCCAGTTCCTATCTTCATGGTAATCGCGCCGGGCTTCACGCAGCAATCAGAGGCCGTTGCCCTGCAATACTCTGCGGAGCAGATTAACCGTAACATTCTGCTTATCACTGCACAGGAGCTAAAAGAGCTCGCGGAGGAGTGGAGTTCTCAGAAGAACAAGCGAAGGGACGAGCCCTTCCCGCTTGGCTTATTCAATCGAACAGGTCGGTTTAGGCGTGAATTGCTCGGGAAGTTCATTTGAGAAGCTAGCAATAAGCAGTCTCAGGACACATATAGGAGGTTGCCAATGCCAAGATTCTTCTCGCTTGTGCTTGCTGTTTCCATCCTAATTCCCACATCCATCTGTGTTGGAGTCGAGGAAGACTTCTCATTTCCTGAGCCGGGCGATGAGGTGTGGGAACTCATCTCGGAGACCGGCGCCTCGCGCTTCGAGAACTCCGACCGCTGCTGCGCCTTTGACTGTAAGAACCGGCTCTACGTTTGTGATACTGGGCCCTCAAGCGCCCAGACATTGAGGCGCTGGGACGGCGAGTCTTGGGCGAGGGTGGACGTTCCCGATGATATATGGAGCATCTGCAGTGGTCCGGACAATATCGTGTTGCTTGGTGAGGGCGTAGGCATGGGTTACGTGCGGGATGATGAATACCACGAAATTGAGATGGCCTTTTGGTACCCCGATTGTCAGTACACAACGTGCTTTGAGGACGAGACCTGGGTGCTGTCCGGGGGGCCCGAGGACGGTTTGCAAAGGACTAACTGGCGCGACGGAGGCGGCGATTGGCTCCCGATTCCCCCTGTGACCTCCTTCGTGTGGGAGATCGATGCCTGGCGGGGCTTGTGTAGGTGGGCCACGTGCAGTGATGGACTATACTACCAGCAGGCCGGGGGAGATTGGGTCAATATCAGTGAGCAAGCATCTGTGGGCTATCCTGTTCGGATTTCCCAATTAGAGCCTTTTGCTGCAGGTGTGGCTTGGGCGCACGGGAGTGGCGATCTCTACGCCCACAATAGCACTGGGTTTTACAGCCTGTTTGACAAGGGCTATCCGATACCCAATGGGCCAGTCGAAAGAATCGTCATGGATAGATGTCTCCAGCCGTGGTGCTTTTTGGGCAACGGCCAGATAGCGCGGTGGGACCGCAGCAAATGGACTCATTACACGTGCGAATTCCTGACGGGCGCTGTCCAGGACATAGTCTTCGATCATTTCGAGAACCTATATATCATTACCACCGACATGATCGTGAGGATGCGGAATGACTGGTTCGGGATTGAGCTCGACTTTCATTGCACGAAGCAAGTCTATATGCCGGGCGAGACCGTAAGCGTCGAAGGCCTCGTCAAGAACGGTTCTTGGGTGGGCGTTTTAGCGGACCTATACATCGCATACTGGAACAAGCAGACCGGGGAATGGCTTTTCTTACCCGACCTATCGAGCGGGCCGACGCCCGTCATTGAGAACCGCTGGGTCCGCAAAAGGAGCCCGTTCTTCATAGGGGAGATCGAGATCGGCCCGGCGCCTCATGCAACCGGCGAGTATAAGGTCTTCGTAGCCTTCACATTCGCGGGCCGGTTCGACGCGATAAGCAGCAACATCGTCTCGTCCGACATCACCGTCCTCGGCACACCGGATAACTGAAATTAGGGTGGAGATTGAGTTTTTTGTGACAGCGAATCTCATCGCGTAGCCTACAACGTGGCCAGCGCAAGTCGCCTCAAGAACTGTTGTATCAGGAATAGGAGCAGGATCGCCACCATAGGAGAGAGATCAAAGCGACGAATTCCAAATATCATCTGAAGCACCCTTCTTATAGGACGGAGCATTGGTTCCGTAATGCTATAGAGGAACTGCACAATCGGGTTGTAGGGATTCGGACTGAACCAAGAGACAATCGCCCGCGCGATAATCACGTAGTATAGCATCTGCACGACTATCAGGACGACTTCCATCAATGATACGACAAAGGCATTAGCCATGTATTGGGCCTCCAAATGGTTTCGCATGTAATATAGTGCTAACGTCAACACGCTGTCAACTTTCGGTACCGTTGAAACTAACTCACATCTCAGGCAAATGCCCGACCGCAAACACATTGCCTCTGCCGCGGGCATTCCATATTCCCTTTATCCCTTTTGTCCTTTTTCGCCCTTCTCCCGCATCCGTGGAACGGAAACTCCTCACCTTTGCGTGATTGACTCGCAGATGCAGTCGATCTATGATTCAGATCAAATTACCGACCTCTTTAATCTAGAATGTTCAGATGGCTTGGGAGTTAAAAAGCGGATGACAGAGATTGATTTTGCAGGAATTGACGAGTTATTTTCAGCTGTTGAAAGGGAAGGCAGAGACACCCTTACGGAGGGCGAGGTTTACGTGCTGCTTGACGTCGTCGGCATCGCGCGGCCCCGCTCGGAGTTCATCCCGATAGACAAGATTGGTTCAGGGCAATTCGATCCAGACCTCAGCAATCTCAAGGCCAAGAGATTGGTCGCGAAGGTCATGTCGCCGGACATCCTGCACAAGACCGACGTTGGCGGTGTTGCCTTCGTCAGAAACGACGTCGGCGAGCTGAAGACTGCCGCCGAGACCATTGTTCAAAACGCAAGAAAGGCGGCGCCGACAGCCAAGATCAAAGGCGTAATGGTGTCGGAACTGATTGGCTACCGCAAGGAGCTCGGGCGCGAGTTGATTCTCAGCTTTCGCCAGGACGACTCTTTCGGCCCTGTCGTCTCATTTGGCCTCGGGGGCATTGACACGGAGAGTTTCGCCAAGTGGATGCAAACGGGAAAGAGCATTACGAGCCGCGCGGCCCTTTTCTTAGAAGATGACGAGATCAAGCGGATGGTTGAGGGGACGGTTGCCGGTGATAAGCTCTTAAAACCTGGCCGCGGAGAGAGCAAGAGCCTTCTGTCCGAGAAGATTCTCAGCTCCACATTGAGAGCACTCTCGGAACTCGCCTGCGAGTTCTCCGCGCTCTCGAACGAGCAGGTCTTCACGATTGAGGAGTGCGAGCTGAACCCAGTCGTTGTCACGGACGAAGGCCGGCTCGTGGCGGTCGATGCGCTTCTGAAATTCAGCAGGAGAAAGCAATCTCGCACGAATCGCCCAGTGCATAAGATCAAGAAATTGCTCCAGCCTCAGAGCGCGCTTGTTATAGGCGTCTCAGCAAAATCAATGAACGTAGGTCGGATTATCTTGAGGAATCTAATCGAGGGCGGCGGCATTGAGCAGGACAAGATATTCGTGCTGCATCCCAGGGAGAGCGAGATCGACGGCTGTAAGTGCATCGCCTCGGTTGCGGACATATCCTCCCAGGTCGATATGACCATCGTGACGATTCCGGCGGGCGATGAATGCGTCGGCATAATGATCGACCTAATAGAAGGCCGGAAAACCCACTCTATCACGCTTATCTCCAGCGGCTTCGGCGAGACCAAAGAGGGCAAAGGGCTGGAGGAGCGGCTGGTCGAGGCCATCCGACGCGGCCATGAACAGCAGGATGGCGGAACCATAGTCAATGGCGGAAACTGCCTCGGCATTGTCTCACTGCCCGGCAAATACAACACGTTTTTTCTGCCGAAATACAAGCTGCCATTCAGCACGGCAGCCGCTCAAAACACCGCCTCGATCAGCCAGAGCGGAGCGTATCTCGTGACACAAGCGAGCAACCTCGATGGGATCATAAATCCCCGGTATTCAATCTCGTTCGGCAACCAGATTGACCTAACAGCCGGCGACTACCTCGAATACCTGATGCAGGACGACAACATCAGCCTCTATTCTGTCTATCTGGAAGGCTTTAAGCCGCTCGATGGCATTGGTTTCTTCGAGGCGTGCCAGGACATCAAGAAGAGTGGGCGGGAGGTTCTGGTCTATAAGGCCGGTCGCAGCGCGGAGGGCGCAATGGCCGCCGCCTCGCATACGGCCGCGATGGTCGGCGACTACTCGCTGAACCGAGATATCTTGACTCAGGCCGGCGCGATCGTCGTCGAGACGCTGGACGATTTCTTCGACTATTTCAAGACGTTCACGCTTCTTGCGGACAGGAATGTTACTGGCCTTGACGTGGGGATCATCTCGAACGCCGGGTTTGAGGCGACTGCGGCCGCGGACAATCTAACTGACTTGAAGCTGGCGAGGCTTGAGGCCGGGACGATGACGAGGCTGAAGGAGCTTTTGCCGCCCGGGATAGTCGTTGCCAAGAACCCGATCGACACGACGCCCATCGCGAACACTGAGGCGTTTGAGCTTATTTCTCGGGCGCTGCTTGATGATGAGAACGTCCAGTGCGCCGTAATCTCGATAGTATGTCCTACGCCATTCTTAGAAAATCTCGAGAGGGGCGAGGCGCATCGGGAGGATATTGAGCGCGACAACAGCCTGCCGAGCCGGATGATCCGCGTCTTCAAGGAGACGAAGAAACCGGTTGTGCTCGCCATCGACTCTGGCGCGCTCTATGACCCTTTCGTCGCGATGATGGAGCGCGCGGGCGTGCCCTGCTTCCGCAAAATAGACCGCGCAATCCGAGCTCTCTCGAACTTCGTGACGATCAAGATGCGTTAGAGGGAGGCGGCTGGAGTAGTGTTTTGAGTTTAATGACCTATGTCGGAGCTGCAATTTTCGATTTATGAGAAGAAGACGATAGAGATATGAAAGTGTTAAGAGCTATCTAGCAATAGGGCTTTAGCCATCAGGTCCAATACTACAGCTAAGCGTCGGTAGGCAACTAAGTGAAAGTGCAGATTACGGGATATCAGAAGCGACTACGAGGGCTTCTCCAAGCTCACGCGGTTCGCGCATCAGATGGAAGACTGTTTTCTGGACAAAGTTGACATTGATATGAGCCACGTTGGCTGGTTCGACGCCAATATGTGCGCACCTTTCGGCGCAGTCCTGCACAGGGCCAGGCAAGCGCTGAATGCAATCTCGATTGTTAATGTCCGGGACGATGTCGAGAAAATCCTATGCAAAAATGGTCTTCTAAGAGATTATGGGCATATACTTGTGTTGGACACTTATGGGACGACCGTCCCATACAAGAGTTTTCAGCCGTCGGACCTACGATACTTCAACCATTACATTAAGAAGTACTTGAGGGGCAAGGGAATACCGACCATGACGCAAGCGCTTCGCAAGAAGTTCTACGAGGGTATTATGGAGATATTCACCAATGCCGCAACTCATTCAGAGACCAAGATGGGCATACATGCTTGCGGCCAGTTTTTCCCGAAGAAGAACAGTCTTGACTTCTCCATTGCGGACCTTGGCAGGGCATCCGCAAGAACATACTACGGAGTCTGGACATTGATCTGCCGGCTGGGGAAGCCATTCAATGGGCGATCTCCGAGCGAAACACGTCAAGAACAGGGCCCGTTCCGGGTGGATCAGGACTAAAGATCCTGCGAGAATTCATAGCTTTGAACCGGGGCCGTATGCAGATCGTCTCTGACAGGGGCTATTGCGAGCTTAATTCCAACAGAAAGACATCGAGAATGATGGATTGGCCCTTTCCTGGCACAGTTGTTAACCTAGAATTTAACACTGCGGACCCTAAGTCATATAGATTGGCTTCTGAGATGCATCACGAAAGACCTCCCATAATATAAATCGAGGGCTTAGCATGAATGAGCAGATAACGATTAAGGTGTATGAAATCATTGGTGGCACAGACTGTATAGCCGCTGAGGACGGACAGACGGTTTATGAGCTCATCGTCAAGGCTTTCAGGAACGGTCGTCGCGTGAACCTGTCCTTTCAGAACATTAATTATATGATATCCGCCTTTTTGCACCCGGCGATTGGTCAGCTATATGGTGGCGAATTCGATGAGGAGTTCATAAACTCCCATTTAGATTATTCGGACATGAGCGAGGATGACGAGGAAACGCTCAAGAGGGTGATCAGGGACGCAAAGGCCTACTTCAAGGACCCCCGGCGAGCGGAAGCCGCCCGAAAGAGTGTCTTGGAGGAAGATGATGGGTAAGGCTCGGGCATTTCCGATTAAACATTGTGACTTTAGAAGACACCGCCGCCTGCTAATCGACACCAACGTCTGGATCTACCTCAATGGTCCCCAAGTGTGGGACAATCCCGAGAAGCGCGAATACTCCGAGGCACTTAAGAAGATCAGGCAAGCCAAATGTGACGTCTTCATCGACGTCGTGGTTCTTTCTGAGTTTATGAATAGATACTTGCGGATAAAATTCGAGGCGTGGAAGCCGGACAAGAGCGCCGAATTCAAGGACTTCCGAAGCAGCACGGATTATCCTGCCGTGGCAAAGGATGTGGCCGACGCAGTGCGGGGCATTCTTAGAACTTGTCAGCTCGTGGATTCTGGATTTGAGTCGATCGACATGGAAGCTTTACTCGCCGATTTCGAAGAAGGTCGCCGCGACTTCAATGATCAGATATTGGCTGAACTCTGCAAAACTAAGGATCTGACACTGATCACTCACGACAGCGATTTCAAGGGCTACGGAATTACTGCTCTGACGGCAAACCAGAAGATGATCAAGGCCGATGACGAGTCGCCATCATAAGCGCTGCATTTTCATGCTGAACGCACGCCCCGGCGTCGCGCTATAGCCCCGACGATTTCCGTAGAACCACAATGTATTCATATCTCATTGTGAGGTCTTTCTGGCCGACGACGTTTGAGGGGGAGTTCTGGGCGGGCATTCGTTTGTTGGAGATAGCGCGCACTTCTGTCTTGACGTGCTCGAAGCCATTGTGCTCAAAGAAGTCGGCGGAGACCTTGTCCGTCGGCAGCTCGATCCCCTTCACCCGTCGATTTCCGACGACGAAGCAGACGTATCCCCCAGTTTTCACTTTCTCGGCGATGATCTCAACCGCTCGATATAGATCAAAGTAGAACGAGAAGACATCTCTTGCGCGCCTCGCATCCTTCTCCGCAATCATGCCGACGAAATCGTCCAGCACGCGGGACGGCAGGTCGCGTGAGATGTCCCGCGCCTTGCCGCCGAGCGAGGTCTTATCGACCCAACCCCAGCCACCTGAGCGAGAGCCGTGAGAACTGACCGTAGGCCACAGTCGTTTTCGAGTCGCCGTAGGGAGGGGAAGTAACGACCAGATCGACTGATCCGTCGTCCACTGGGATGCCGCCAGTTATGTCCCTTTCCTCTAGCAGGAAGCGCCTCGCCCCTGGCGGATCGTCGCGATAGAATCGAGCAAGCATCCCTTCGTTTTTCAGAGCAATGTCACGAAATGTCTTGACAACGTTTAGGTTCTCTTCGTCATTCTTCTTTCGCAGGAGCTTGAACTCATTGAACCGGGTCCTAGAGACTCTCCTCACAGTCTCCGAGAAGGCGACCTGAAAGAAGTCCCGCAGACTGGCGTCCTCAATTGCAGCGATGGCTTCTCGCAGATTGGAGAGCTTCTGAATCACGTCATCGTGAAACCAATAGTGAATGTTATGAAACTCAACCGGCGAGGCGCTGGCGTGTTCGTATCGCGAGATGACGGCGGATAGGGCCTTTTCGATGTGCTGGGCGTCGATCGGAGTCGTCCTGACCCTTGATATCAGAACGGCCAGCGGGTTGATGTCGAAACCGGCATAGATCCTATTGTGAATCAGGCATTCCACCGCAGTTACGCCAGAGCCCACGAAGGGATCAAGAACCGCCGCCCCCTCTTGCGAATAATCATCGATAAGCTCTCTCACAACCGCGAAATGCAGCATTGCCGGATAGGGGTGCAGGCCATGGACGCCGGTGGAGGCGCGAGTGCCTCTGAAGTCGAGGCGGGGTTCCCTGATCCTTTTGAATGGTTGTGACTCAGCCACTGTCGGATGCGAAACTAAAGCCGATTGTTGCGGGAGCAGGCTCGTTTGGGTCATCGCCTCAAAGATTCACGCCGGCCTTCTGAGCCTTCTCAGTCAAGTAGTTCGCGAAAGCCGAACACGAGACAAGGAAGTATCGAGCGTTTTCAGAAGGTAGATTGGGCTCGTCCATCAGCGCGTGTCTTATGCCGTCTGTTTTGTTCGTGTACTTGTAGATCCACTTGAATCCCTCTTTTAGGTCATCATTCAGACCTATCTTCCGTTTTACGACCTTCAACGCTTGGCTCAACGTGGCTTTCTCGTTGCCAGCGATGACTTTGCAGATTGCTTCAACTGCCGAGATGGATTCTTTAATCGCGTTTCTGTAATCGGGATCTTCCCTGTCTGCAAATCGCGACCTGGCAATCCTGAAGTGTTCTCTAACACCTAGTACTGGGTTGCTGTCTATGACCTCCTCAATGGCCTTGATCTCTAATTCATTTGTGATCGGCGCAATCAAATCGCCGATGAAGCGGTAGCCGGAAACCTCCCTCTCAAGCACCTTATTACAGTGGATCTTGAAGATATTTCTCCGTATAGTGTTGTCGTTTTGGTAAGCAAACTGAATTAGATCGAACACTTCTCTCCACAGCGCATTCGAGAACCATGCCTTAAACTCTCGAAACGCATTGATCAATGGATTGGGGATCTCGTCCGCGGGGCGCTTAAGGAAGTCAATCCACAACCTGATCACGAGACGCGCGACCGCGCTTTCATTCACGGAGTCATACGCCTGATCCTTTGGGAAGAACGTGCTATAAAACGCATTCCACAATGATGTCCTGAGATCATCATCCATGCACTCAAGCTGAATCTGCTTGGGCTGTGTATAGCCATACCTTTCCGAGAAGCTCTTCTCCATTAAGTATCCGCCATGGAACTACAGGACGTCGCTTGGAAGATAAGACTGAATCCACTCGATCACCTGTTTGGCATTCGCGATGGCTTGTTCTGCCTCATCGCGGGTGACCGGAACTGTGGGGCCGGGGTAGCGCGTCTCTACGGCAAAAGCCGAGAGAATATCTGCGTCATTGATAGCACTCACGTCCACGTTTGGTAAGGCCTGACAAGCCTCCATTAGCTCAGTCAGATCGTGAGTCTTACGAAACTCAACCTCGTGCCAGATCAGCAATGCCTTCAGGGCTTTTTCCGCAGCTTGTTGGCAATGAAATGCAATGGCACTCGGCCAACCATCGACCCGGAGAAGCTTGCTTGCGGTCTCAAGGTCTTTACTACTATGCTGCATCCATTCCGCTACAAGCAGACGTTTGGCCTCGCTATCACCCATACAGCACCCGCCCATGCTTCAGCGCGGTGTAGAAGATCGAGCCGACAACGTCCTTGAAACGATCGAACTGCTCTTGGGATTTGACGAGTATGTCGAATGGAAAAGGCAGCCCGCGAAGCTTGCGGCGTATCTGCACGCTTTGCGCCCTCGGGTTCTCGGCATCCTGCGTGATGATTAAGAGGTCTATGTCGCTATCGGGGCCCATCTCATCGGTGGCTGCGGAGCCAAAAAGAAATATCTTGCTGGGCCTAACCACCTTGCGCACGCGAAGCACGATCTCTTCCTTGACCCTCTCGCTCAGCGCCGTCAAATCCCTACTCTCGTTTTGATTCATTTCTTGGTCGCCTTTTGACATTTCAACGTCCCTCTCACCTCTCATCTGACGGCTCGGTTAAAAGATAGACATTGTCGATGCCGGAGCGGCGGATGCTGGAGAGGAGCGCCATGACCCGGCCATAGTCGATGCCCCTGTCGGCGGCTAGCATCACGGGGGCCGAGGGGGAGCTGGCGAGGCTCTTGCTCAGAACGACTCCAATGTCCGACAGATTCACCATCTTCTCCTGGACGAAGACCTGACCATCCTTGCGAAGGGACACGATTACCGCCTGACCCGTCTGTCGCTTCTGTAGCGTCTCTTTCGGTAGGCCGATTTCTAGACCATACCTGATCGACGGCGCCGTGAGGATGAATATGACAAGAAGCATCAGCATGACGTCAACGATCGGCGTTATGTTGATGTCCGAAATCGTAGCACGCTTGCGCCTCGTGAGCCTCATCGCTATCCGCCCTCGTCACGCGTTCCGGAGAGGGCTTGGACGAACCATCTTCCGGCGAGGCGCTGGAATCGGTCGATGAAATCGTCGATTTTGGCGCTTAAGAGCTGGCCTTTGTGCACGAAGATGTTGTGGGAAATGAGCGCGGGTATTGCCGCGACGAGTCCGGCGACTGTGGTCATCAGGGCGCTCGAGATGCCGGCGGCCACAACCTTGAAATCCGCACTCCCGAGCGAGCCCATGCTATAGAAGGCGACCATGATACCCCATACTGTGCCAAGGAGTCCGATGAAGGGGCTGGCAGCGGCGATTGTCCCCAGCACACCGAGCCGTTTTTCAAAGCTGGTCGCCTCTTCATCAGCGAGCGTCGCTAGGCTTTGCTTGAGGAGGTCTAGCTGCATCTCAAAGGTCCCTGGATGCGGTTGTTCAATGCCGCCTTGTCCCGAACGGCCGACCTTCAAGAGGTCGAATCCCTCTTTTAGAAGGGCATAGCCGCGCTCAAAGAGCCTGGAAAGTGAGTTCTTTGGAACCTCCTTCAGCCCTTTTGCGACCTCAGCGAGGTTGCGCGATCCTCCAAAGACTCGCTCAAACTCCGCGAAACCTCTCTCGGTTGCTCTGAAGAAGAGTATCCGCTCCAAGATCATCGCCCATGAATAAACTGAGACGAGCACAAGCAGGATAGAAATGCCGATTCCCGCCGGGTCCATACGGGAGAAAAGCGATAGGACTATACTCTCCTCAGCACCTGACACAGCCCAACTCCGACATCGTTCTTGCGTTATTCGCAGCTTCATTATTTTGGCGTTCTTTAGGCCAGAAGCTAATTCGATGAGGCGGAGATGTCAACGCCCGTGCTTCAGTCGAGAATAATCAGAGCAGCGGTGAAGCCGTTCAGCCTGCAACACGCATCGCCGTCAATCTGATTCTCCGGATCTGACGAAATGTGTTGATCATGCACTGTCAGTTGACTATCTTGTGGTTACACAGTCATGTACTGGAGGACTCTTTCGGAATTGAAGCAATCTGACGAGAGGCTGGAACCGCGCGGCGTGGTTCTTGTCGTGGATGACGCTGATTCGGTGGTGCAGATGACGCCGGGTCTAGCCGAGGCCGGCTATGAGGTCATCAGTTTTCGTGAGTCGGAGCAGATTGCATCCTGCCTCAGCCGGAGAGCATGCGACGTGGTCATCGCCGATCTGGAGTTCTGCCAGGGCCAGGGATTTAATATCTTTGATAGCGTTGCTCACGATGAAAACAGCATCGCCACGATCGTCGTCTCGTCAAAGCCCACTCTCGGCAAGGTTTTGAACTCATGGAACCGCGACGCATCGTTTTTTCTGAAGAAGCCGCTCGATTTCGAGCGCATGCTCAACGCGGTCAAGAAGGCGGTGGAGAACAAACGCTTTTACGAGCGCATGGTCAGCCGTCTTGATGAGCTTCAGAAGTCCAATGATGAGCTTTTGCAGGAGAGCAAAGAACTCAAGCGGAGTCGGAAGCAATTTAGGACTATCGAGAAGATCGCCAAGTCGATTGCGAGCTCCTTGGAATTGGACAAGGTCCTGAGCGGAATACTTGAGAGTATCGCTCACGCCAGTCGTTTTGACCGCATTCTCCTCTCCATGATTGATTGGAATCAAGAGGTCGAAGAGGCGGCCATGGCAATGGGGGTGAGCAAGGACCAATACGAGACAACTCTGTCCGAGATGACTTGGCCCCTTGCCGGCGAGGATAGGGCGCCATGGGCGGACCAGGTTGTGCATTCAGGGAAGAGCTACATATCCGACGGGACGTTTGGCGATGGCGCCGTTTCGGAAAAAGCTGCTCGGCTGTTCCCGGGTCCAATGGCCAAGATACCTCTAGTTGTAAAAGATGTTGTAGTCGGTACGATCACGGTTGACAACATTATCTCCAAACGCCCGATCAGCCAGGAGCACACGGAGGTCATAGAGCGGTTCTCGGAATATGCGGCAATTGCTATAATGAACGCGAAGCTCTACATGCGAGCGGTTGAGGCGCAGGACGAGCTTAAGAAGGCTCAGGGCAAGCTGCTTGAGGCGGAGCGATTGGTGACCATTGAGCGACTCGTTGCGACAGTAAGTCACGAGATAAACAATCCGCTGTGCAGCATTCTGCTTTCCGCGCAGATGCTAGAGACAATGGTTGCAGATGAGGGGGCGCCCATCAGTAAGAAGGCCAAAGCCATACTTGCGGACGTGGAGCAGATATCCGCAATAGTTGGCAAGCTCCAGAGCATTCAGAAGGCCTCGCCCATGCTCACTACGGAGACGTGCGACATGTTTGATCTTGATGGGATTGAGGATAACTAGCTGGCCTGAACGGATGTCGGCACGAATTCAGAATTATCCGGGCTAACACATGTGCCCATAAGGGCATTCCATGGGTAGCCGCAGGCGTTAGCCTGACGGTTCGGGGAGATGATGAATAGCATTCCTCACCAGCACGTTCTCGTAGCGTTTCACGCACAGCTACCGACGGTTTCCCCTCTCGGGGAGCGGATTGGGGATTGATCGTAACTACGCTTTCTCAGCCGGTCCCGTCTGCATCAGGCGCCTGCATCTCAGATCGTGCCCTCGCCTTCCTCT
Organism: bacterium; assembly: GCA_021160245.1. Classification (GTDB taxonomy): domain Bacteria; phylum B130-G9; class B130-G9; order B130-G9; family B130-G9; genus JAGHCW01. Next base: position 43,538 of record JAGHCW010000070.1, read on the forward strand.
TGCGAATGCTCAAGACCACGAGGTAGCTCAGAATGCCTGTCCATGTGATGATCATCGGGATGCTGCTGGGGTAATCTGTCACCAAGTGCCACAACGGCGGCCGAATGTGGGACCAGAATGACGCCTCAAACGGGGCCACACCGGCAGGAAGCCTAGACTCGATCAAGACACCTTCGAGAATCACGAATGGCGCGAATATCCTCAACTCTCTAGTGCTGACGTGCCGTCTCCTGATCAGAAAATAGACTACCCTTCCAATGAACATAGTTATCAATATATACGCAAGTCCTTGCGTAATCCAATACGACCATTGCGCCTCTCCAGGTTGCATATTATGCCTCCACCGTCATAATATCCAAATGCTGGCCTAATAAGACACAGGATATGGTACATCTGTCACAGTTGGTCTAAAATCATCCGCAGTTCCAGGTCAGAGCATGTGGCTCAACAGCGGAATCATCAGGATCATGTATCAGACGAAATGGGCCCTGCACCTATATCAATTGCTGACCGGATTGCTGCTTTCTGTCGGCGATGTCTGAGGTTCGGCCTCAATGAGTCTCCTCCGGCGCCTCCTTTTTTCAAGAATGCACACGGGGGCCAGCATAAGCGTCACGAATAGCGAGATTTCCCAAAAGAAC
>JAGHCW010000107.1 GCA_021160245.1 bacterium
CTCGCCTCAATCGCATCCAAGACGTGAAACGCTGGGTCCCAGATGGCCGGCGTTTCGTCCAGCCAAAGCCAGATAATGTTGCCGACTGCCCAGAAGGCTATCAAAAGACCGCAGATAATATAGACTCTTCGCATAGCTCTTATCCGGAAAGCCTGAATGAGGGATTATTCTCGATACTATATTCCGAAGAGATTAGGCCATAATAAAGGGGACTTCAATGACCCGTTCGGAATATATGATTGACCGGCCGCCTGGCATGATTCCGGTTGATATACTCGGCCATTCAAATGTATTGTTATGACCTATCTATCAATCCGGCTTGCACAATTTCGCGGCCGGTATCTTGGGTAGCGTGTCAGGCCTTCAGTAGTTGTTTGGTGGCAAAACAGATGAGGCTTTCTTCGTGAACATACTCGGTATATCTGCATACTATCACGACAGCGCGGCTGCTCTTATTGTTGATGGCGAGATAATCGCCGCGGCGCAAGAGGAGCGATTCACTAGAAAGAAGCACGATTTCAATTTTCCAATCAACGCCGCAAGATATTGTCTGGAGGAAGCGGGGCTCACGTCCGAGCAGCTCGATTATGTTGGATTCTACGACAAGCCTTTCCTGAAGTTCGAACGCATCTTGGAGACCTATCTCGCTTACGCTCCGTGCGGGATACGGTCGTTCCTTAAAGCGATGCCGCTCTGGATCTCGCAAAAGCTATGGATACGGGACACGATCGGGAAGGAACTCGATTACAAGGGTGAGCTCATCTTCACCGAACACCACGAATCACATGCGGCAAGCGCCTTCTTCCCATCGCCTTTTGAGGAGGCGGCCATCGTAACCATGGATGGCGTCGGCGAGTGGGGCACAACAAGCGTTGGTTTTGGCAAGGGCAACCGCATAAAGCTCATCTCCGAGATAAGATTCCCCCACTCCCTCGGGCTTCTGTATTCGGCATTCACCTATTACACGGGCTTTCGGGTCAATTCCGGAGAGTATAAGATCATGGGCCTTGCGCCCTACGGCGAGCCAAAATACGTCGATCTCATCCGCGAGCATCTAATAGACCTGAAGGATGACGGCTCGTTCAAGATGAACATGGCTTACTTCAATTACTGCGCGGGCCTCACGATGACGAACGAGCGCTTCCATAAGCTATTCGGCGGCGCGCCTCGTAAGCCCGAATCGCCGGTCGAGCAGCGTCACATGGACCTCGCCAGGAGTGTGCAAGTCGTAACCGAGGAGGCTATGATCAAGCTTGCCAGATACGCCAGGAAGGAGACCGGCAGCTCCAACCTATGCCTCGCCGGGGGCGTTGCGCTCAACTGCGTGGGCAATGGGAAGATTCTCGAGGAGAATATATTTGACAATATATGGATTCAGCCGGCGGCCGGCGATGCGGGAGGGGCGTTGGGCGTCGCGCTTTTTATCTGGCATCAATACTTCGACAATGCGAGGCAAGCAGACGGCGTGCATGACGTGCAGAAGGCCTCGCTGCTGGGGCCTGAATTTTCTGAGGAGCAGATTGAGGGATTTTTGAGAAAGCAGGGCGCCAACTACCAGAATGTCGGTCAGGACAAGATAGCGGCGAGGGTGGCGGAGCTTTTGGCAAATGAGAAGGTGGTCGGCTGGTTTCAGGGCCGGATGGAGTTTGGCCCCCGGGCGCTTGGGTCGCGAAGCATAATCGGCGACGCGCGGTCTATTGACATGCAGACCATCATGAACAAGAAGATCAAGTTCAGGGAGTCATTCCGGCCTTTCGCGCCGACTGTGCTTCGAGAGGATGTTTCGGACTATTTTGAGATGAACGTCGAGAGCCCCTACATGCTCTTAGTCGCGCCCGTCAAACGCGAACGGTGCATAAAAAGCGATGAGGCGAATAGCCTTTTTGGGATCGATAAGCTGAAGCTGAGGCGGTCGGACATCCCAGCAATCACGCATGTCGATTATTCCGCCCGTGTCCAAACTGTTGACGAGAAGGGCAATCCGAGCTATTACGAGATGATCTCGGAGTTCAAGAAGCTGACCGGATGCCCCGTCATCATCAACACCTCCTTCAATGTTCGAGGCGAGCCTATTGTCTGTACGCCTGAAGATGCCTACAGATGCTTCATGCGGACGAGAATGGACTACCTCGCGGTGGGGCCGTTTCTGCTCGACAAGAACGACCAACCCGACCTCAAGGAGAGCGACGATTGGAGAAAGGAGTTCCCACCGGATTGAGAAAGAAATCAGAGGCCGAAGAGACTAAACAGATTAGGACGCTTGCGATTGCGTTGGTCGTTCTGATTTCCGCATTCACCGCAATCAGATACGGCCTGCGAGGGATGCCGGAGGGGATACCGCTCCTTATGATCGCAGTTGGCGCCTCGGTCATCGTGCTCTTGATCTCGCTCGCAAAGCCCTCTATTCTCCGTCCGGCATTCAAGTACTGGATGATTGGCGCAAGGGCTATCGGCTGGTTCAACGCACGGCTGCTTCTTTCTGTGATGTTTTTTATCATGTTCACACCGATAGCCTTTTTGATGCGGCTTTTCGGACGGCACACGGTTGACAGGAGTTCAAGACGGATTGCGAAACCTACTGGATAGCGAGAGAAGAACCGCGGGAAGGCAGAGAGAGATACACCCGACAATACTAACTACAATGGATAGGGAATAGGAAATGGGGAAGATAGCAATAGCGAAGGAGCTCTGGCAGTTCTTGCGCATCAGAAAGAAGTTCTGGCTTCTGCCAATCGTGATTGTCCTGCTGCTCTTGGGTATGGTAATTATTTTTGGTGAGAGCTCTGCGCTTGCTCCGTTCATCTACACGCTATTCTAGGCTCCGCCCGGGCCATCGGGCTGGGCTCATTGTTCAGTCAAGTGAGTAATAACGTATTTTTGCATCCATTTAAGAGAATACATAGATCATGCTCGCAAAAAACTCGTGGAAACCGGTCGTTAAATGGCTCGTGGTAGCTCTCGGGCTGTTCTTAGTTCTGAGGTTTATAGTTCGACCTGAGATAACCATCCTGCTTGGGATTGGATTGTCCCCGCTTTTGTACCAGACCGGATGCGCCGTCCTGGGCGCTCTGGGTATTTGGCTTCTTTCTGTAGTTTACAAGAATAGCAAGCGGTCAAAGGACGTTCGAGAATCATGCGACAGTTTGCGCGATTCGCTAATGCGGCTTCAGGAAGAGACGCATGAGGAGCTGATCAAAGTGCAAAAGGAGATCGCGATGCTGAAGTTTGATGCACTGAAGCGAGAGGGCAAGTTCCGGTTTACTCGGGACATGCCGCTGCTTGAGGCGCTTAAGGTCCATCCCGACGTTAGCAAGCTGCTATTCACACAGGGACTGGCCTGCGTATCGTGTCCGTCCGCAGCGGCAGAGACGATTGAACGGGCCGCTCAGGCTCATGGGATGGACGCTGAGAGCCTTCTAGCAGATTTGAACAAGCTCCTGGAGTGACGGCGTTTGCGCTAATTTCCACGAGCAGCACCGTGGATATTTCTCAGGCGGGAGCATTTTAGCTCCTAAATGGAATATCTCCTGATTTACAAAATCCTGCTAACCAATAATACTCTCTATTTCAAAATGGAGAGGTCAGGATCGGGACGGGTATGAGACAAGTCTCTTTGGGGCAAGATAAGAGCTCGAAGCAGGAAAAGCGCGAGGCGCTGCGGGTCATTTTTTCCTACTTCTGGCAATATCGGCGCTACACGATATGGGGAATCGTCGTCCTAATCATCGTTGACGCCGTGCAGCTGATAACTCCGCTGATAATTCGGAGCCTCGTCGATCGCATGGCGAGCGGGTCGATAGGATTGTCTGACATTCCGCCGTTCGCGGCGGCAGTTCTTGCCGTAGGACTCGTCATGGCTGTTTGTCGATTCCTTTGGTTCCATTTTCTAATTGTCACTTCGGAGCGGATTTCGGAGCAGATTCGCGGCAAATTCTTCAGCCATCTTCTCAAGCTTTCACAGCGGTTCTTCCAGCATAGCAAAACGGGGGACTTGATGGCTCGCATCTCGAACGATACCGAGGCAGTTAGAATGGCCTGCGGAATGGGGATTATCTTAATCGTTGACGGTGTTCTGCTTGCAGCTGCCGCAATTGCCGTGATGGTCTATATCAACTCTGCCCTGGCGCTTTATGCGCTCATGCCGTTGCCGATTCTGACGGTCGTGGTCATCAAATTCGGGCGCATGGTCCATTCTCGCTTCAAGGCCGTCCAGGCCCGCGTCTCGGACATGACGGAGAAGATACGAGACTCGTTTTCTGGGATCAGGGTACTCAAGACGTTCGTTCAAGAGGCCGGCGAGCTCGACCGAATAAGAGATGTCAGTTGGGGCTACGTTAATGACAATATGCGGTTGATAAAGATTTGGGGCGCGTTTATTCCGCTTATATGGCTCCTATCGGGATTGTCGATGGCCATCATGTTCTACAAGGGCGGCTCGTTTGTCATCCTGGGCAAAATGACCGTTGGAGACCTATCCGCGTTCACGCTTTATCTCGAAATGCTGACTTGGCCAATGATTGCCCTGGGATGGTTGATAAACCTACTCCAGCGCGGCACAGCCTCGATGACGCGCATCAACCAAGTAATGAACGTCGAGCCTGAGATCATCGACGTTCCAGACGCCAAAGAACTGCCGCCCGAATCGGCGCGTATAGAGTTTAAGAACCTGACATTCGCGTATTCCGATGACCTTGATCCGACGTTGTCAAACGTAAGCTTCGATGTCTCGCCTGGCAAAACGGTTGCGATCGTCGGCCGGACTGGCGCCGGGAAAAGCACAATTGCTCGCCTGCTTCTTCGTGAATTCGATCCTCCACCGGGTTCGCTTTTCATCGATGGGACGGACGTTAGGAAGCTGAAGATGCACGATCTGCGGAGTCTATTTGGATATGTGCCACAGGATTCGTTCCTATTCTCAGAGAGCATTGCCGAGAATATCGCGTTCGGCAAAGATGAGATCGACATATCCACCATCAAGAAGTTTGCGCGCCGTTCGGCGATTGATACCGATATCCGGGATTTCCCAAACGGATACGACACGATTGTCGGCGAACGAGGCGTAATGCTCTCCGGCGGGCAAAAACAACGTGTCGCGATTGCTAGAGCGCTTGTCAAGAATCCGCGGGTCCTGCTTCTTGATGACTGCCTCTCCGCCGTGGATACGGAGACCGAGTCGCAAATACTGAGCAATCTTAGAGAATCGATACAGGGCATTACTACACTAATCGTCTCGCACCGTCTCTCTGCCGTGCAGCTGGCAGACGAGATCATTGTGCTTGATGAGGGACAGGTGAAACAACGAGGCACGCATAGAGAACTGCTCAAGCAGGGCGGCATTTACGCGAAGCTTTTTGCCAAGCAGCAAATAGAGGAGAGGCTGGCGAGGGATTCATGAGAGGTGCTGTCCGCAGATTACGCAGATTGAAGTGTAGGGCGGGTTTTAATTGTGGATTTCGGATTACCGTGGATTTCAATCCCCAATCCCCAATCCCCAATCCCAGATTAGGATAGCGAATGGCTGACGAATACTACCCCGAAGATGCTCTAGACCGGCCCTATGACTGGCGCTTGATGAAGCGGTTGCTTAGCTTCGCCAAGCCATATTGGCTGCTCATCTCGCTCTGCGCCTTCCTTGTCGCTATGAGCGCCGGCTTCGACGTGTCGCTGCCGTACCTTACAAGATTGGCAATCGACCGGCACGTCGCGGTCGCAAGCAAGATGATAACGATAGAAGACGCATCGGTTCGCGCCCGCTTTTATCAGCAATACAGGGCAATACTCGAGTCGGTCTCTGAGACCAGTTTCTTAATCAACACCGCTCAGACTAGGGACCTGCTTTCCGCCGATCTGAAGTTTTTAAGAGATAAGGAGCTCATCGGGGATGAGAGAATCTACCTCATACTCCGCTCCGATCATAGCCCGGACAAATGGCGAGCTATCGCAGACCTGTCCCGCAAGCACGAATTGACTGAATTCGACCGGGGCTTTTACGTTGCCGTTGAGCAGCTGGCAAAGCTTCCCATCCGCGATCTGATGATTCTCCGCGGAAATGATCTTTTGGGCATCAAGACCCTCGCCATCATTTATCTCTCGATACTCGTTCTGAACTTCATCATCTCTTATGCCCACGTATATCTCATGCAATACGCCAGTCAGCGGGCGCTTTTTGACCTCAGGATCTCGCTTTTTGGCCACATCCAGAAATTACCTCTCTCCTTTTTCGACAAGTCCCCCATCGGGCGGCTCGTAACTCGGACGACCAACGACTTCTCCACACTTCAAGAGATGTTTGGCGTCATCATCATAACCATCATGAAGGACGTTCTGATGGTGCTGTCGATTGCCGGCGTTATGCTTTATATGAGCGTGAAGTTCGCTCTCGTTGCATTTACCGTTCTCCCGCTGGTCATTTACGTCTCAATTGTGTTCCGAAGAAAGGCCCGAGAAGCATACCGTAAGATACGCGTCAATTTAGCCAAGATGAACGCCTCGGTCGCCGAGTTCATATCTGGTATTGGCGTTATACGGGCATTCTGCCAAGAGGAGCGTATCGACGGGAAGTTCCAGGACATCAACCACGATGTATTCTCATGGCGGAAAAAGCAGATAATGATCATGGCGGTCTTCAGACCCACCGTCCTCATAATAAGTAGCTTGGGCACGGCGATCATTGTCTGGTACGGTGGTGGGCGTGTTGTCCAAAATGAGGTAACTCTCGGCATATTCGTCGCGTTCATAGCGTATATGGCGATGTTCTTCAGACCCATCCATGACCTGACCGAGAAGTTCAACATCATCCAGGCGGCGATGGCATCCTCAGAGCGCATCTTCCAGCTTTTGGACAGGGACATCGAGCCGTCTGTAGTTGAGTTCCCGGAAGCGTCGCCACCGACCGACACCAGCGTGGAGTTCAGGGATGTGTGGTTCGCATATAACGACGACAATTGGGTATTGAAGGACGTCTCATTCACGATGAGGCCTGGCGAGACAGTCGCCATAGTCGGCGAAACCGGCTCCGGCAAGACAACGATGACCGGCCTTTTGTCGCGGCTCTATCCACTCCAGAAGGGCAAGATACTAATCGGTGGGTCGGACATCGCGAGAATGCCGCTAGAGAGCCTGAGGAAGATGATCGGCGTCGTCCAGCAGGACGTCTTCCTCTTCTCAACAACCGTCAGCGGCAATATCAGGCTGAACGAGGCAGAAATCGACGATGCGACTATCGAAAAATCCGTCAAAATCGCCAGAGCAGAGCGCCTCGTCTCGCGCCTCCCCGGCGGCCTAAACGAGCCTGTCGTTGAACGAGGCGCAACGCTTTCAGCTGGCGAGAAGCAGCTGCTGGCGTTCGCGCGTGTGATGGCATTCGACCCCAAGATTCTGATCTTGGACGAGGCGACCTCCAATATCGACCCCGAGACGGAATCCCTCATTCAGGACGCGCTCATCAACCTAACGAAGGGCCGCACATGCCTCATCGTTGCTCATCGCCTCAGCACAATCGAGCACGCCAACCGCATTCTCGTCCTGCACAAAGGCCGTCTCCGCGAGGAGGGCACCCACCGGGAGCTGCTGGCCAAGCGCGGCATCTACTACGATCTCTATCGGCTGCAATATGTCTGATCACGCTTCTTGAGGGCTGCTCTTCGGCCGGCCGAAG
>JAGHCW010000169.1 GCA_021160245.1 bacterium
ACCGAGTATTATCTCATAGATAATCACATATTGACAGGGTAATACATCAAGCAAGAAGCGCAAAGCCCCTCCACGAGCCGGACTAACGCAACTTCGACCGTGGGAAAATCAGATAAAGCGGAAACTCAGGCTAGCCCCAATCACAGGTGCAAGCACCCCCGAGCCGGGGGGTTTGACCCTGGATTGTAGGTAATCTCATGCTGCCTTTTTGTATTGTCGCCAATGTTTGTCGAATCTGTTGTTCTTCCATGCAGTCCTTATGGCCATGAGATGCTTGAATCCGTTCTTGCTCCATCGCATGCCGGCACCCTTAAATCGCTGTTGGACCAAGTGCTTGGAGCTAAAGCTCTCCCCATTGTCGAGACCACAAATCGGTCAAACTAAGGTGGAAGGATTCTGATTGGTCTGCCGTAACGGAGGGGGGCGTAGCCCGACCGTAGGGACGGCAGAATTGGCATCCGAGCCGCCAATCACCTCCCGATTATCAAAATACACTTCCGCGGGCGTGCGCCAGCCGAGCGCCTGATGCGGCCGCCGCTCGTTGTAGAACCGGAAGTACTTCGTCAGGTTCTCCCGAGCATCGCTCACGCTCGCATAATCTTTGAGATACACATCTTCATATTTGACGCTCCGCCAGAGCCGCTCCACGAAAATGTTGTCGAAAACACGTCCGCGACCATTCATGCTTATCCGAACCCCAGCCCGCTCGAGGCGCTCCACAAACGTCCGACTCGTGTACTGGCTGCCCTGGTCCGAGCCCCCATATCCTCGGCCGCGAAATCATCAGAGCCTTATCAAGAGCCGACATGCAGAAGCCCGCGTCCAACGTGTTCGACAACTCCCACGAGAGCACAAACCGACTGTGCCAGTCCATGATGGCTGTTAAATACACAAATCCGCCTCGCAAACGAATATAGGTGATGTCGGACGCCCACACTGAGATAGAGAGCAGATAGATTTTTCTATCATAAGCATTCTGCACTACCGGAGGTTGACCCGCTGCATACCCTCAACCTGCTCTCGGGTCAGTGAGTAGGCGCGGTCGAAGAGCTTCTCCTTGAACGTGCCCGGCGTGCTGCACTCGCCGGCGGCGAGTTCGGCTGCGATCTCAAAACAGCAGAGGCCCGAGGCGGCGGCACGGGCAAGATCGGCCTCCACCGCGCAGAACGTCCCGACAACCGAGGCGGCCATACAGCCCGTCCCGACGATGTCAGCCATCATGCTGTCTCCATTCATCACAGCGTAAGTGGTATCGCCATCAGTTGCGATGTCATCCTTCCCGGTAATCACGACGATGCACTCGCGGCACTCGGCCAGCTCGATTGCAATCTCAATTAAATCCCTCCTAACAAAGCCTCCATCGACGCCCTTCGTCCGAACGTCCTCACCCGCAATTCGGGCGATCTCTGAGGCGTTGCCTTTAATCACGTCAATCCGCGCCTCGTTCAAGAGCTCAAGCGACTTGTCGTCCCGAAATTTCGTGGCTCCCGCGCCGCATACATCGAGTATGACCGGTATGCCCTTTTTATTGGCGGATTTCGCGGCGATCTTCATCGATTCAATGAGGTCTGTCGTCAATGTGCCGATGTTCAGAACGAGTGCCGAGGCGATTGCGGACATCTCCGCGACCTCCTCCTTCGCGTGGGCCATCACTGGTGAGGCGCCAAGCACTTTGACGATGTTTGCGCAGTCGTAGATCGTTACCCAGTTGGTCAGATGATGCACGAGCGGCTTCTTAGTTCGCACGTTCTCGAGAATGCCGTAGGCGTCTATTTGCATGAATCTCTCCTTTGCTCTGAGGTTCTCAAGCGGTGTTTAATCAATCACGATCTTGCGCATCTTCGCGCGGATTATCAATTCCACCTCGGCTTTTCGGCTGCTTCGGAGAAGGAGTCGCCATGGGGGAGTTTGCCACCTTGGGGCAGCAGGACTGCATCTCCCCCAGTGGGATACTCCGTATGGGTCAGCGAGATGTGGATGCGCGCCAATGCGTGAACACCTGATGCAGGCCGAACGCGGCAAGGACGATGAGCGCCGGCATCAGCTTCAGGCAGTGCCGGCCGACGCTCACGAGGAATGTCTCGGCGAAGGTGAAGAATGCGAGGGCCAATAGGATTGGCGTAGCTAGAACCAGCCATCGCCCGCGGTAGCGGAATATTGCGAGGCCCGCGAATGCGACTAGGATGAGATTCGGGATAAGGAGGCTATATTGAACATAGTGATTGCGATTTGTGGTTGGATAGTAAAGAAAAAACCGCTTTCGCCAATCAGATGCGTTAAACCACATCTTGATAACCTTGCCGGGGCCATTCAGCAGCCAAGACGTCGGATTCCGCCAAAGAAACTTGAGCGCCTCACGAAGCAGGATGTCGTTCGCCTCCATTTCGGTTCGTCCGCCCACCATCGCGAGTACCTCAGGCGGGATTGAGGCGACAATCCCCTTGCTTGCATCCTGTGTGGGAATAAACAGCCCTTCCATCAGATTGGTGCCGACGAGCGTCGTGCCCGGGAAGAACTTGTGGAATACAACGACGTTGCGCACCAACCAGGGGGAGTCCGCGACAAGCGTCATCAGAATCATAAGCGCCGGCATAAGAATGGCCTGCCTCAAACTAACCTTGCGGGTCCGCAGGACAAAAAAGATCACAATCGAAAGCGGAATCACGAAATAGAACGCCTCTGGCCGCGTCAGCGCAGCCGCTCCGATCAGAAAGCCCGCCAGGAGAAATCGCTGAACGCTAGGCGCTGCAATCGCCTCAATGATCACCCAGAGATATAGTGTGGTCAGGAGCATATTGAGGCTCTCTGTCATAAGGACGATATTCTGCTGGAAGAATGGTAAATACGAGGCGATCAGAGCGGTGGCTATCAGCCCGACATTTACGTTATTGAATAGGCGCCTGCACATAGCAAAGACCGCGAGCATCGTTACGACATCAAAAAAGCAATGAAGCAGGAATACGGCACGATGTCGTTCACCAAACAGGTAATAGACACCAGTTAAGAGCACCGGGTATAGGGGCGGACGCCTCGCGCTTGGCGCATTGAGCCTCTCACCCATCAGAAATTGAAAATGGCCAGAAAGGCCCTTCAATCTATAGCCCTCGCCGGAGAGAAGGTTCTTGGCCAACTGGTTGTACTCCTGGGGGTCGGATTGCTCCGTGAGAGGAACATAATAGGGCATCACGAAGAGCCATACGACCCTTGCGACCAGCCCGATTAGGATGATGCCAACAAGCCATGTTCGCTCTTTCCGATCAAGGCCCAAGAACGCTCCCATACGACCTCCAAAACGTTATCAATTCGGCAGTAATATATCCTATTCCCATCTCACTTCAACTGAAGAACGTAGCAAACCCAAGACTCACATTGACGCTGGCGATTCTGGGCCTTGTGGGCGCGGCGCCCAGGCGCCGTTTTCATTGATGGCGTGACGAAGAAGGCGTATGAGGCAAATCTCGAGGAGGACTCCAAGGCGTTGTATATGCGTCTGAAGTCGGGCGAGTATCGAGCGACCCCTGTGCTGCGGGTTTATATCGAGAAACCTGACGGAGGGAAGCGGCCGCTCGCGATACCGGCGCTGGAGGATAAGACCGTTCAGGGGGCGGTTGTGGAAATACTCAACTGCATCTGCGAGTGCGATTTTGTGGGCTTCAGTTACGGCTTTCGACCCAAGCGGAGCGCGCATCAGGCGTTGCAAGCGTTACAGACGGTTCTCCAGAAGGGTGAAGTGAACTGGGTGGCGCCCACGACACTCGGGGGAATGTTTCGCTGGGAGCCGTTTCTTGTCGCCTCGCACGGTGCCGAGCTCGGCTTGGGAATATGTCGTTCAAAGCATGTTTTTTGACACGATAGACCACGAGTTTGCCTTGCCGCGACCCGACATCACACATTCTGAAGGATGGCTTCAACTAAGTCCGGGTGACCTGCTCGGAAGAGCCGGATGCGGAAAAGCCGCACGTCCGGCTCTTAAGAGGGTGAAAACCAGCAATGATTGAACTACTCGACAGACGGGCGAAAGCGCTTCCGCCGATCAGCTTATTGTGATGGCTGGGCGGTCGTGGCGTGGTTGATGTCTCTTCTATTCGGAGAGGTCAAGCAGCTTTTGGACCTGTGCATTGTCGGGATCGAGCCTCGCCGCGGCGCGCCACATCTTTTTCGCCTTGTCGCTCTTGCCCGGAGCCATATACTTCTCAATCTCATCGGCCGAGATGGCAAAACGCAGCTTTTTATCGAGGCGCCACTTGCCAAAAATCGCCCTCTCCGCCGGATTCCGCGCCTCAACCAACTTGCCCTGTGAGGCCTTTATGAGCACGATGTAGTAGTAGGCCTGCTCCCCCATAGATTTGCCTCGAGGCGCGTTCATATTGCTCAATCGCGAGGCGTATTGTCCCTTCATCGCGTTCATGTTTCCGAGCGCGATTCACCCCCTGGCGAACGACGGGTCCACATCGACCGACATGCTCAGGACTTCATCGCGGCCTCAAAATTCCCCTGCTCGCTCAGCGCCGTCCCGAGGTCCAGTAGTGCATCGCGGAAATAGGGCCAGAAAACGAGAGCCGTTCGGTTGTGCGCCTCACATGCTCTCGGGTCGCCCATCTGCATCATCACTTTGCCCAGCGAACGATGATAATCAGGCGATTCGGGCCAGAGTCGGACCGCCGCCATAAACTTCTCTTGTGCCTTTGAGAGGTCGCCCGATTGCTTGTGGCGGTTACCTCCTGCGGCGTGGATTGAGGCGACGATTCTTTTTGCATCCGAAGCGCCTGTTATCGCGAGAAAAGCGGCGGCCAAGACGATCAAGCAGGCTCGGACAATCTGCCGTCTGCGAGATGTTGGGACATGCGCATCCGATGCCTTCTCAGGCGGGGACAGGAGTCCTATGAACACCCAGAAGAAAAGCGCTGAGGCGGGACTCTCGAGATTGAAGCTAAGCCCTGAATGAATAAGCGTTGCGATAACGCCAACAGCCACAGCGGCGCGAAACGTCTAGTCCCTCGTGCCGCCCAGTTTTTCTCTCCTGCAAAGGGACAACTTGAGCGCAGTTACGGCGAAGAAAATGATCGCCACTAGTCCCAAAGGCCCCGCCTCGGCCGCCGCGCGCATGTAGCTGTTGTGGGGATTCCGGACGAACCTGCGCTGCGGAAAGAGCGATCTCTCCTCGATCAAGCGATAGCGGGGGTAATGGGCGCCCCGTTCATCTCCGATGTGACGATTCCCGCATCATTCAGCTTCAGTGATATCGAGGTCTTCTCGGGCGAGATGCTCTCCGGCCTTTGCCTCGACGATGATGGGCACGTATGGGCGGCGCTCGGTCAGGGACAGCACATGATTGACTTCTTCGATGAGTGGGGAGGGATATCAGTGTTCAGCAACCTTGAGTGGACACCCTATTATCCCGAGAAGCGCAGCCGCTCAAGGAATGGCTTCAGGGATAGCAATATGTTCTGCAATATCGCCTATTCCGCTGCGGACGATGCGGCATACGCGGTTACACGCACGAACGGCTATGTCGGTGCGGTTGGGATCGGATGGGACCATCACATACGTGCACGAAGAGCGTATCCCCCATGCCCAATGTGTATTCGCGCACCCCGACGGGAGGATTTATGCTTGTTTCAGGGACAATAGCCATCCCGAATCACGAACTTATATCTCTAGATACACGGAGGGCCAATGGACCGAGATCACGGATGGCGGTGGGTACCATTGCTATATCACATCTGACGGGACGATCTGGACAAGTGGGATTGACTACTCGGACGGGCTGTTCACGTTTGAGGGCGGATTCTGGTTGTGTGCAGAGGGTTTTGAGGAGATACGAGTCGAAGAGATCACCGAGGCGATAGGAAAGATATGGATTCTCGGGTCCGACGACGAGCCGGTGTTAGTTTCATTAGTAGATGGTCAAGACTTGTCGAGATTGGTTCTGCCGTCCTATGCGTGGAACTTCGCAGTATCGGATGACGGCGCCTTGTTCTTCTCCAACTGAGATGAGAGCGTCTTCGTTTATCGGGATTCCGAGTGGACCAATCTCTCCTTTGGCGGACCGTCGTTTGCGCGGCCCGAGGGGCATTGGTATGGCACGGAGGGGCCTACTGATGTCGCTTTTCATGCTGATAGCGCCTATTTCATACAGGGCTCCCGAGTCGAGACGTTCGATGGGCTTTCCTGGTCATCGCTACCGGCCATGAGGTTGTATGGCGAGCCGCTGTTCATCGATTCTGGCGGCGTTCTCTGGACAGCTCCTTAAGGCGTATTTAGCCACAGTCTATATCCAGTGTTTCCGGGAACTCGTGTGGAGCGAGATTTTCCTAGAAGTCCCGACGGGTGAAAACGGGCGGTGTTGGCCGTGCTTTGCGGAGGACGCTCCGCGAAGAGTGTGGTGCCATACACTCACCAGGGCCGACGCACGAGATCCGGTATTCCTGCTTCTTGATACGGGCATTGAGAAATATGATGGGATCAAGGAGGCGGTTGAGCAGTGCTAGGAGTCTGTTGTATTATGCAGCCATGGAGAGCGCAAAACTGACCGCCATTGTCCCTACCTTCAACGAGGAGGTGAACATAAGGGACTGCTTGCTTTCTGTGTCCTTTGCGGACGAGGTCCTCGTTGTGGACAGTTTCAGTACTGACCGGACTTTGGAGATTGCTCAGGAGTGTGGCGCAAGAATCATCCAAAGGGACTATGAGAACTCCGCATCGCAGAAAAACTGGGCGATCCCCCAGGCAAGTTGCGAATGGATTCTCCTTTGCGACGCCGATGAACGTGTAACAGACGAGCTGCGTCTCGAGATTTTGGAGAGCATCGCCGGCGAACCGGAGCACGTGGGCTACTCTATACCGCGCGCAAACTACTTCCTGGGGAAGCGGATACGACATTGTGGATGGTCTCCCGAGCAAGATAGAAACATCCGCCTCTTCATGCGAGACCGGAGCAGGTACGAGGAGAAGCAGGTTCATGCGGACGTTATGTGCGAGGGGAGCATTGGGCGGCTCAAATCGCCGTTTCTCCACTACAGCTTCCGCACGCTTGAGCAGTACATCACAAAGCTGAACAGATACACAACGTGGGGAGCAGGTGACGTTGTGAACGCCGGAAGAAGGGTTGGGCTTCTCGATCTCCTGCTGAGGCCACCTGCGACATTCCTTAAGATGTTCATTTTAAGGGCGGGCTTTCTTGACGGATTTCGCGGCCTTCTGCTCTGCCTCTTTTCGGCCTTCTACACGTTGTCCAAATACGCCAAGGCCTCGCTCCTTCTGCGGGGAGAGCGGCAGTCGGAAGAGCCTGTGGGGGGCTCTGCTGAGCCAAATGAAACGAGCGCTCGTCAACGCGCTCAAGACGGGCCTTCTGACTAGTGTTGACCAGTGAAATGAAACAACTCTCGATTCTCCAGATCAGCACCGCGTCGGGCCTCGGGGGAGGGGAGCGAGTTCTGGTTGACCTCTGCCACGGGCTTGCCGAGAGAGGCCACCACGTCGGCGCCGTCGTAAGGGCCAAGAGCCCGCTGATCGACCGCTTTGAGAACGATCAAATAGAAATTGTCCTTATGGCCAAACGGCGAGGCGCGCACTTGCTTTTGGCAAGGAAACTCGCAAAAAGAATCGATGCCGGCGCATGGCAGCTGATAAATGCCCACACGCCGCCTGACTATCTCTTCGCAGCGCTTGCGAGGCGCCTATCAACGTCGAAGCCGAGGCTCGTATTCACAAGACACATCCTTCTTCCGTTGGGG
>JAGHCW010000078.1 GCA_021160245.1 bacterium
ATTGTGTCATAAATGTGCCATACTGCCGCGGTGAGGGAAGCACAAAACCGCTCTACAGGGCAGTTCTTGGAATCGGGGGATTTAAGGGCATGAAACCGCCGGAAAGGCGGCTATGGAGAGTGCGCCCGAGAGGACTCGAACCTCCGGCACGTGGATTAGGAATCCACTGCTCTATCCTGCTGAGCTACGGGCGCTCAGTTTTAGTCGGTCAACCAAACCACTCGCCAAGACAATACTACGGTCTTCTGTCAGTGGGCAAGGTCAAACGGCCTGCGTCAAAGCCAAGTACTAAAGGCCCAAACGTCTCTAATGCTAAACAACTCAGTTTTTTTGGCCCTCATCATCGGGAGAATCAACCGGCGCCTCCACGCTCTCGGTCTTTCCAGATCGCGATGTTGGCTCCTTCCGTGCAGATGCGACGACGGAAACGTCAAAGCTCTTGGTGGTTCCCCCCTCCAGCTGGACCTCGACTAGTCCCTTCAGAGGGTTCAACATCTTCACTCTGCCCGGTCCCGAAGGAGTGTCAACCATTGAGCCCTCTTTGGGGAACTTCCTTCTAAGCTCCTCATAGGTCTCCTGCTCATAGATCAAGCAGCAAAGAAGCCGTCCACAAATCCCGGATATCTTGGACGGATTAAGCGTCAAGTTCTGGTCTCTCGCCATCTTCTTTGAGACGGGCTGGAAGCTCTTGAGGAACGCCTTGCAGCAGAGCTCCCTGCCACAGTAGCCAATTCCTCCCAGTATCCGCGCCTCGTCCCGCACTCCAACCTGTTTCAATTCTATCCGCGTTCGGAACTTGTGAGCGAGGTCCCTGACAAGCTCCCGAAAATCCACACGAGTCTCGGCCGTGAAATAGAATAGCGCCTGAGAACGGTCAAAAGCGTACTCCACTTTCACCAGCTTCATCGGTAATTTCCTCTTTGAGATGAGCTGTTGGCAAACCTTGAACGCGTCGCGCTCTACCTCGGCATCCTCTTCAAGGCTCTTGTAGTCGTCTGGGGTTGGCTCTCTCAAAACCTCCCACTCATCCGCGGAAAGGTCCTCTGTATCCAGCATCCGTGGACTTGAAACGACCGTTCCGAATCTCTCGCCGTCCTTGCAGCCCACCACGCAATGCGATCCCACATTTATCCATTGGTGCGGACAGACACAATCCTCAAGACCGCATCCATGGCGCAATCTCACCTTGATAGCTCTTTTAAGCAACTCGCACTATCTCCTACTGGTACGAAACTGACTCGAGGCGCAAACCGCCTATGAATTGGAGGATATGAGATACATCACAGGAGGTCAACCGGCAACCAATACGATTTCATCCATTTGAGGAGATTGGGATGAGAAAACCGACTGCGCCCTTCTCACCAGTTTCTCGAAAGGCGCCTCGTCTGGCTTGACCAAATGCTCCCCGTGATATAGTTTGCCCGCGTGCTTCATTCAGGAGAATCAGTACTAACCCATGGAAGTTGAATGATCATCGTTATAGGGCTGAGTAGTTCGGCAAGTTAAGTATCCACGTTTGTGAGGGGCATGTTGGAATTGGAAGCAAACGAGCAAGGGCAAGAGAGAATCTTATGAAACATGGCGTCAAAAACCTGAGTGATGTGCGGGTCATGCTCCTCAATGGACCCTATTTTAAGAAGTTCTCGAGACCTCAGCGGAGCCCGGCTGTCACCAAGAGCGGCACGCTTTACTTCCCGATTTGGCTCGCGCATGCAACGGGAGTTTTGCTGTCGAATTCCGTTCAGGCTGTCCTGCTGGACGCCCCGGCAAGGGGTATGGACCTTGAACAAGTCCTCGAGGCGATTGCCGCCTTTGCGCCTCATCTAGTTATAACGTCAATCGTTACACCAAGCGTGGAGAATGACCTTCTTGTGGCCGAGGCGATAAAGGCTGGGATCAAGACAAAGGTCTTTGGCGTGGGCACACATCCGACTGCCGTTCCAGAGGAGACGCTTCTGTCATCGGACGCCTTAGATGGCATCTGTTTGGGGGAATACGATTACACAGCTTTGGACCTTGCGAAATGGATAGCAGGGGAGATTAAGCTCGAATCGATAGACGGCATTGCGTTCTTAAGGGACGGCGAGTTTATCAGAACCGGCCAACGAGGCATGATTGAAGACCTCGATGCTCTCCCATTCGTCGCGCCGATTTACAGGCGGTTCTTGAGAATTGCGGATTATTTCAACCCAAATGCGCTCTACCCAATGGTGACGATCAACTCCGGGCGCGGCTGCCCAAACGGCTGCACATTCTGTGTCTATCCCCAGACAATGCACGGACGGCGGTATCGCTTCCGCTCGGCGGAGAATGTCGTGGAGGAGGTTGAGTACATCATTAAGAACTTCCCTGAAGCGAGATCGATCTTCTTTGAGGATGACACATTGCCCTCGAACAAAGCTCGCTGCATCGAGTTCTGCGAGCTGATGATCAAACGGGGGATTCGGTTCCCCTGGACTGCTAATTGCCGTGTTGATGTTGATTATGAGACGCTCAAAGCCATGAAGGGGGCCGGCTGCAGGATGGTCTGCGTGGGCTTTGAAAGTGGTGAACAGGCTCTCCTTGACGCCATCCACAAGGGCACACGGGTGGACATGATGCAGGGCTTTGCAAGGGACGCCAAGCGGGCGGGGATTCTCGTCCACGGCTGCTTTATGGTCGGGCTGCCCGGTGAGACGCGAGAGACAATGCAGAGCACGCTCGACCTCGCGCTTCGTATATCGCCCGACACGGCGCAGTTTTATCCGATTATGATCTACCCCGGGACGGAGCTCTATGACCAACTCAGGGCTCAGGGCTTCCTAACCGCCGAGAAATACTCCGATTGGCTAACCGACGAGGGCCTCCACAATTGCGTCGTCCGGACAAGTGATTTCACCGCCGAGGAGCTCGTCCTCTGGTGTGACGAGGCGCGAAGAAAGTTTTATCTAAGGCCGGGTTATATTGCCCGGAAGGCCTTGCAGATGTTGATGAATCCGAGAGAGATAAGCCGGACCAAGAAGGCCGCCCAGACGTTTTTCAGATATCTTTTTAGGGGCACCTTCGGCCAGAAGAAGTAGGGCATTTGCGGCTGTGGCTTCGGGTGTTGATGGTGAGGTATATTGCCTGCTCGATCCAGAGCCAGCGAACCGAATTCCATAAACACATGGGCATTCCACGGATTCCCAATGTGGCGCCAGAATCTGATCAGATAGACGACGTTCTCAGCCATCTCTCGAGCAATCAGTGTGATTAATGATGAAAATAAACGTAATCTGGTGAACATGGGATGCCCTCACGAGATTTCGGAAGCGGGTGTTGGCATTCAAAGCGCGCACTAGATTCAGGCCGGAGTTGAGTCGGTCGAGGTCGAGCTCTCTAAGAATCATGAAGGTGCAAGTGAAACATGATAACATTAGTCCTGGTGGGATTTGGAGTCGCTGTTTTGAGCCTAATCTTCTGCGGGATTATTGCGCCGACGATTCACGACCATCTGCGGTATCGTCTCTTTGAGATCAGGGATCATCTGCGTGAGGTGATGTATGAGCGCCCGGATGATATCTCGCTAGAACAGGCCAAGCTCTTACACTACGGAATCAATAATTCAATAAACTCTCCGGGGAATGTCAACTTCTACACATGCCACTGTATAAAAAAGTCCTTGGACCAAGATGACAGTTTGCGCAAAAGAGTCGAAGACAACATGAAGGTTATCTGGTCATGCGAGTCAGAACAGTTTAAACTCATGCATGCAAAAGCCATGGAGACGTTGTTATACGCCTTGCTCGTTAATGTTACCATGTGGTTCGTATTACTGATCCCAGTTGCCTTGATCATCTATTTGCTAGGTAGGTTCGGCGGACTGGTGTATGGGACATTTTTCGTTCCTTGCGGCGAACTAGATCGGCCCGCACTGGCTCGAACCTGAACCTGGGCAATTACTGACGATTCGCGTCGGCCGAGAAAGCAACGGGGCCGGAAGAAGCCGGTTTCTGGGGACTGTGACGTTATTGTGCCGTAGCCACGTCACGGTATCCCCCGCTTTGCCCCTATTTCCGCCCTCCCCTGCACGTCACACTGATTGATGCTAATCCGCTCTCGATGCCGCTAAATAGTAAGCGCGCCTGGTGCGACTCGAACGCACGACCTACGGATTAGAAGTCCGTTGCTCTATCCAAACTGAGCTACAGGCGCATAAGGATCAATTCTACGTCTACGCTCCAAGAGGGCGCGTGAAATACAGTAGTCCCGCAATCACAGATATGCAATAGCGCTAGCAAGGATTATCCATGGATGCGGGTCTTACTAAGACGGACTTGGGAACTTCCTTCGCCAAGTAACGCGGCAGTCAATCCAGAAATCGGTTTGAGGTTGGTCTGGGGCAGTAATATCAACTCGATCGAATACAAAGCGCCTCGTCCAGATAGGCCTCAGCCCTACTCAACACAGCGCCTTTTGTGCCCCGTGTATTCCGCGTCGGCGGTTATGATGCGGCGCATTGGCTTCTTCATTCATGGGGCCGTGTTCAATAGGCTGTTGAAAAGCCCACGCGAATGCTCTGCAAAAAACCTATTGCCTCAACCTGATTTTTGGGGGACACAGTTCGACTTGCCTTTTGTCGGATTGAAGCTTATATTATGGGTAATCCGGGTTTCCGGAGGTGGATGGTATCAAAGAACCATCGGAGAGGGGTCCGCGCTTAAAAACCGGGCCCCTTTTCTTTTGCGGGTATGAGCATCTTCAGCGAGGGAGCTTCTTCTAGTCGCCAGGGCAAAAGCTTCTTCCCCCATCCATAGACGACCTCGCGAGGTCCCCGATAATACTTCCCTTGCAGTATGTTGATGACACTTCGAGCAAACGGCGCGATCTTTCTTGGAAGCAATCCGAAATCGCTGAGTATCTCATTGCAGCTCGGATGGGCGATGAGGTCTGCTAATTGCAGCCCTGAGATATTGTCCTTCTTGGGTTTTACTTTGAGCTCTCTGCTGGTTAATACCGCCTGGAAACGCTCCTGAGAGACATAGTCGGTTCCCTTTTCCCAGAGCCTATTGAATGATCCCTTAAGACGTCTGTCAGCTTTGCCACCCCTGGCCTCTGCCATCGCGTCTCCCCGGCTGTTCAAGTTCTCCAGAAAAAAGACATAACGTTCCAACAAAACCTGCAAGCAATAGTGATATGGGTCATAGGTCCAAACCGCATACATTTTCTTGTGCCGTTTCTTGTCGATACAGACGGTGATCACGACATACTGCCAAGACCGCAAATGCGCCAGAAAATCGCTATCAAAGCGTTTTCTAAGCGTACCATCTTTGAGAGCGTTGAAAGGATAGTTTGCATTCATAATCTCTTTCCGATGGAGTATAAGAGGCGGGTTGTCAGGATGGGGGCTGAAAAACTCCTGTTTCAAGGCCTCCATTTCGGGATGTAGAACATCCCTAACATACTCCAAGTTAACAACGACGCCCGTTAGACTTAAGAATCTATGATTGGGATCCTCAGAGCTTTCCAAGTCGGCGTTACCTACCTCATCTATGTAGATTCGATAGGCGGGCGTCGTAAAAGTCCCTTCTCTCGATGGTTGTCTCATACCTGCAACGCTATGAGCTCACCCCAAAAGGTGTGTAAATTAGGTTAGGCGGTGTTTACCTTAGTTGTGTAAGAAAAGGCAATTAAGGTGAAGAAAGGAAACACCGCCATGAGCAAGAAGAGCACAGAGAATGATAGAGAGTCAAGCCCGTGTTGGGAGGGTCTTGATGCGTGGATTCGGGGCGAGATTCAAAGATGTTTTCAGGACGTGTTGGAAGAGGAAGTGACGGCATTTCTAGGTAGGTCAAGATACGAGCGGCGAGACGCTATCGATGCGTCCTTAGGCAGCCGCAATGGCTACGGTAAGCCTCGGAATGTAACGTTGAGTTGCGGGACTATAACGGTTCGGCGTCCACGAGTTCGGGAGGTTGAGGAGCGTTTCGAGAGCCGTCTCTTGCCGTTTTTTCAGCGTCGCACGAAAGAAGTGAACGAGTTGATACCCGAGCTGTACTTGCACGGTCTTGCCGAGGGGGATTTCGACCTAGCACTTCGGGGCCTCTTGGGCGCCGATGCGCCGATCTCGGCCTCGACCGTTGCGCGTCTGAAGACGAAATGGCAGGCGGAGTTTCGGGAATGGTCCTCGCGTCCGCTGGATGCCCTTGAGGTGGTGTATCTCTGGGTTGACGGGATTTATGTGAAGGCTGGCTTGGAGAAGGAGAAGGCGGCGGTTCTCGTCGCGATCGCGGGCTTAAGCGATGGCCGCAAAGTTGTCGTGGCCGTCCAGCCGGGACATCGTGAGTCGATAGAGAGTTGGTCTTCGTTCTTAAGGGACTTGAAGAAACGCGGCATGAATGCGCCTCGTCTGGTCATCGGGGACGGCCACCTGGGCATTTGGGGCGGTCTGCGAAACATCTATCCCGAGTCGCGGGAGCAACGGTGCTGGAACCACAAGATGCGTAATGTCCTGGACAAGTTACCTAAGAAGCTCCAGCTGGACGCGAAGTTGTGTTTGCGACGAGTGGTTTACGCCTCGTCCACAGCGGAGGCAGAGCGGGAGAAAGCGAGATTCCAAACCTGGTGTCGTGAACTTGATCAGGAGAGAGCTGCTTCAGTCTTGGACCGAGATTGGGAGCGGATGGTAACATTCTTCAAGTATCCCGAAGAGCACTGGAGACACCTTCGGACAACGAATCCCGTCGAATCGCCGTTCGCAAGCGTGCGGTTGCGAACTAATGCCGCCAAACGCTACAAGAAAGTCGATAACGCGACAGCGGTTCTGTGGAAAATGCTGATGATAGCAGAAAGGAGGTTTAAACGACTAAAGGCGCCAGAACTTATGAAACGGGTCTTTGACGGCACCGTTTATATCGATGGAAAAGACAATCAGATTGACAAAACAAACCAAGCCGCTTAACTTGTATTTACACACTTAATGATGGTAACTCGAATCTCTGCTCGGATGAGCAGGAAGTAAAGGGCATGATCATCTGCAAAGAATCTAGTTCGAATCTCCTGTATGCGCTGAGGATGACTCCGGACATTGATCTGATGTATTATCAGGTTGACTTTAAGTTGGACAGTGTGAACCTCAAAGAGCGAAGAGATATCCCCAAACGGCGGGAGAAGACTGGACTCAGCACATCGTCAGCACACCCGGTGTGCTTCGCGGCACGCCCGAATCAAAGGAACCAGAATCAAAGCAAGTTTGATTCTAGGCTATTTGGCTGCCGGGAGAACCGCAGCCGAGATCATAGAGGAATTTCCTGGTCTGACGGAGGAGCAGATTGCAGCCTGTCTCGCGTTCGGCCGTGAGCTCCCCGGACTGCGTGCGTCGCTTCTGATACCGCGTTAGGACAAACCAAGATGTCAACATGAAAAGCGACTCTCCTGCCATCTTCACCGACAAGGCCGAGCTGCTGAGAGAGACGCTCCGGCCTATCGATCTCGAGGGCAAGAGGGTGCTCGATGCGGGCACCGGCAGAACGAGTGCGAGGGCATTGCTCTCAAAGCATCCATCGAAAATCGTGCTTGTGACGGGGCCGGGGGACGAGAGGAAGGCGAAGCCGGCTCGGGAGCAACTTGCTGATTTCCCTGAGGTCTGTGGGCGGGTCATTCTCGGTGATCTTGCCGACGCCGGTCTTTTTG
>JAGHCW010000027.1 GCA_021160245.1 bacterium
CGGGACACCCGCGAATGAGAGCAGGATGTAGAGCGGCTCCGCTGAGATGTATCCCATGCTGATTCCGAGATTCGCGTGCATCCGCGCCTCGTCTATGACAAGGCCATCAAGCGTCTTTCGCATCCTCACGACGGCGTAGTCGAGGGCGGCGATGAGCTCCATCGTGAAGCGTCCGGACGCTGAGTTCGTGAGGTCGCGCTGGTGCTCGGAGGTCTGGTCGATGTATTGAGTGATCATTCTCGGCATAAACGCCTTGTAAAGGCTCTTGATGTTCTCAAAACTCTTGGGATTTGTCTTGTGTGGCATCGTTGACGAGCCAATACCCGTCTTGCCGCGAGGCTCCGTAATCTCGGCTATCTCCGTGCGATGCAGATGGCGCATGTCGTCCGCAAGATTCGCCAGAACCGAGAACGTGCTGGTCATCGCGTGGGCAAAATCTGTTATGAACTCCGCCTCGACCACTTGCGTTGATATATACGTGTCCGACGGCAGCAGGCCGAGGCGCGCGAGAAATAGCCGCTCGACCAGGTGCGCGGATTTCGGGAATTTCAGCGCCAGCGCATTATGCGCTCCAACCGCCCCCGAGAGCTTGCCCTTGAGATTCTGCCTTGCCGCCTCAATTGCCATGACACGACCAGCCAGCCGACTGACATAGACCGAAAGGAAGAGGCCAAAAGTTACCGGCTCCGCGTGCATCCCGTGCGTTCTGCCAATCTGGACCGTGCTTGCGTGCTTCCGTGCCATTTGACAGAGCATTGTGAAGAGCGAGACGAGATCGGGAATCAGAACTTCGCGAGCAACGTCCTGGTAGCGAAGCGCGCTTGCGGTGTCCAAAATGTCGAACGAGGTCGCAAAGAGATGCACAAAGCGCCTCGCCTCAGGCGAGACCTTCTCCCGGATCGCCTCAACGAGCGCTCTCGTTGTGTGGTGAAGAACCTCATCGAGCTCGTAAACGCGCGAGGCGCTGACGGCTTCGGCGGCGTTTGAGACCTCATCCGCGACATGGCGCGAACAGAGGCCAAGATCGGCAAACGTCTGGACTAGAGCCGCCTCGACCCTGGCCTGATAGCGAACTGAAGCCTCTTCGCAGACGAATGGCTTAAGTTTCTCAAAAAGCGATTGCTCGCCACCATAATATCGAAAATCTAGCGGACTAACTGCGTGAAAACGTTCCATTGTCCTGCTCCCTTCATTTGATTAGTATATTGCATTAGGGACTTCGGTCAACCATCGAGATTCTCCCGTTGATGTGGGACGGACTTTCCAGTCTGTCGGTGCAGGACGGACCATCCAGTCTCTCCATGATGCTGGAAATCCGCCTACGCAATCAACCCGATGTGGACAGCGGAGCTTAAGCAAAAAATGCTATTTCGTGGCAAAAGTGTTGCGAGAGGAGGGGAAATGGGGCAAGTGAATCATTATTCACAAGTTCGGTCCGGGCACGTTCT
The DNA here is from genome assembly GCA_021160245.1 of bacterium. GTDB lineage: Bacteria > B130-G9 > B130-G9 > B130-G9 > B130-G9 > JAGHCW01. The sequence goes on from JAGHCW010000027.1 coordinate 1,449, forward strand.
TCTTCTTTCAGGTGTAGTTCTACTCGTTGTCTTTACGGTCTATGCCATCATTCCCGAGCATTGTCTCATCGGCGACAACATAGGTTACCCTCTGATAGCCGCAAGTCTCGCGACTTCGGGCGACCTTGATCTGGATGAGTTCGGTTATTTGCCTGACTATTATGTGCATCGCTATCAGGGCCGACTTTACTCCACATATCCAATTGTGCCAGTTCTTCTTTTGTATCCATTCACCAAGCTGGCTTTTGCGCTTAACTTGACGGACTCCCCCAATAAAGTCGTGGATTGGGTCGCAGGGCTTTGGATCGCAATTGCCTGTTCGCTCCTCTTCATAGTCCTCTGCCGTATTGTGCCTATTAGGTGGGCCCTGATGCTTGCCTTGGGGCTTGCGTTCGCATCACCCGTGTTTTCCAATTGCAGCTCGGAACTCTGGAGTCACGTTCCCGCGTTGGTCTTTCTTTGCCTGAGCATATTCTTGGCGATTAAACCGGTCTCCTGCGCGACGGCTGTGGGACTTGGGATGTCCTGCGCGTTTGTTCTATTCTGCCGCTCACAGACCGCACATTGGCTGGCTGTTCGGCGCCCTTGCTTCGCTGTTCGGGTCGTCGGCGAGCATCCAATATGGTCTGGCTCTTGCTCTCATAATCGTCATCTGGGGAGCTGTTGTCGTCGCGAGGTCCCGAAACTTCAACGTGAGCATCTTGGCTGCAGGAACGCTTTTTGCGGCTCTCTGCGCAAGCTGCCTGCGGGTCTATCCCCTATCCGGCGGCAGATTGGGGACCTATTGGGCTGGGATATCGCTATTTCTATTGGCGTATGGTCTATTCGCGGCATATCAATCCTTCAAATCGCAAGTTCCGGCGCGATGTGTGAAAGCCCTCGCGATTTTCCTCGTTCTTGCGGCAATATACGGCACAGTTTCTGATTTGTCATGGCTGATCGCGCAGGAGGAAATTCGCTTGGTGGTACGGGACCTGAAGGTCAGGTCTGATGCGGAGATACCTTTCTTCGTCTCGGCGCAGGCAAGGTCTTCGTTCAGGCTCTATGGCGGTTCTCTTCTTGATAGACCCGTTGTGTGGCTCGTGGAATGGGACATCATGCCCAAGGAGTTCTATAACAAGTGGATTACGGCTGGTTGTTCAGGCAAGTTCTGGCTTGTCTTGTCGCACTACGATTTCAATGTCATCGACGATGTAGTTAAGAAATTCGCGCCCCACAGTGAGGTCAAAGAGAGAATAAGGCATTGGGATAGCGCCGCCTATCTGTTTGAACTTAAGCCGAAGGAGATGTGGCCCCTTGCCCCCCTCGCTGCGAATTGAGGGAACGAGCAATTGAGGCGAGTTATTCTTGCACCGGAATTAGGAAACTGCAGCATGAAGTAATACGGAGCATACGTCTATGTCTTTGACAAGTATATGGGAACGCGCAAGGGAGCGAGTGGCAGGAAATCGGCTACTTCTGGCCATCATATCTGGCGGGATAGTCATCAGACTCGCCGTCTATTTGCGAGGCGGAAGCCTGTGGCATGACGAGGCGGCGCTTGCGCTAAACGTCCTGCATCATCCTTACCTAGAGTTATTGGGCCGTCTTGACCACGTTCAGGTCTCTCCACCACTCTTCCTGTTGCTGTCCAAGGCCGCTTTTGAGCTCTTTGGGCATCTTGAGTACTCGTTTAGGTTACTGCCGCTCATCGCCGGATGTGTTAGCCTCATTCTATTCGCCCGTCTGGTCCTTAGGTTCGTGCCCGGCTTCTTCGGGATATGCGCCGTCTCGCTCTTTTCATTTGGGCTTTATGCAATAGACTACACGGTAACATTCAAGCATTACGCCTCAGACCAGCTCTGCGCTTTGCTTGTTCTATATGCGGCCAGCCATTGGGACAAAAGCTCGGCCGGCAGGCGCTATCTTTTGGCGCTAATCCTGCCCTCTTGCCTCTGGTTATCATACACGTCGGCATTCACGCTCAGTGGGCTTGCTCTCGTCGCGGCGATCTCTGCGTTCGTCAGTCGAGATAGGGATAGACATAGGCAAGTTGCGCTTGGCCTTTTAATCATCTCAATCGCGGTCTGGGCGGGTTCAGTCTATCTTGGGGCTGCCCAGCACTCCATCGGAGCGAAGGGGATGATGCAGTTTTGGCAAGAGGGCTTCCCTGGTCGCCAAGTTGGACTATGGTTATTGCGCAGCGTGCTTGACCTATTTGGCGGAGCGACTGGTTTTATTATTGCCCCGGCGCTTACTTTCCTAATATGTCTTTGGGGATTCTGCAAGTTTGCGAAGTCTCGCGCCGATTCCTCCATAAGCGCTCTCGCGGGCGGGGCGCTTGCGTCGGCCATTCTGGCGAGTTTCCTGCACATTTACCCGTTCACGCAGGGCAGACTCTCCGCATATTTCGCGCCGCTTGCCCTCCTGCTCATGGCCAAGGGGCTTGATACTGCCTACGAGACTGTAAAGAGAACAGGCGCAAGGCGATTGGTGCGTGGTCTTTCGGTAGCTCTTTTAATCGCCATGGCGATGGGGCTTCTATACTCTGCGGATAAGCTCTTCGTTCGGCAGGAGGTGAGGGCGATCGCCCATTCCTTTGCACGACAAAACGACACCTCAATCCCAATAATGCTTACTGAGCAGAATTACCTGCCATTCATTCTCTATGGCGGCCAGCGCCTCGAACCACGTATCATCAGAATGGAGAAAGAGAGGCTCAGCTGGCGGAATCTATTCGGCACGTGGTTCAGGCAGGGCAAACCGGACCGCTTCTGGCTTGTGGTCTCCTATTGGGATGCTGACTACTTCGACGAGACCGCCGCGGAGATGAGTACGCTATTTGACGTTAAACAGACGTTTCAGAAGGGCGAGACGGTGGTTGTCCTGCTGGAGCGGCACCCATGATGGGAGTCTCTCAAATGCAGGCAAAACGCCGGATTGTCACAGCGCTGACAATCGCCGTCCTGGTATTCTGTATCTACTCGCTAATCGGCTCCGAAAAGCACTCGGGCGACAACAAGGGCTACATCTTAGGCGCGCGCAGTCAGCTATGACCGCGCTTGGCATGATGAGATGGATGAGCGCGACTATAAACGCTTTGAATTAAGCCAGCCATACTGCGCCTGGCGTCACATACTTGGTCTTCCAAACGAGCAGATTCTGATACATCTGGATGTCCGGCTGTTACCTACCGATACAGGGGGGCCCTGGGCCAGCATCTACTACGGGAATCCAACCAAATCAAGGACTGTCTATCTCACAGCTAAGGTATATGTGCGAGCGGCGCCAAACGTGGCCTTCGAGTTCTGCAAACGGTACAAGGATAATCTCGTGCGGGTAAACCGCCATCAGGCCGACAGATTCAAGATACCGCTCCGGCGTGCGCTTGCGGACTGTGACGCTCAAGAGTTGGAGTTGGTCTTCGCATTTATCGGCGAGGACGGCCGGAGAAAAAGCAATACCGCCAAGATAACATTCTCTCGGTAGTGGCGTTCGATTGTGGCGTTTCGGTTTCTCCTTTCAGAATCAGCCTTTACAAAGAGCTAGCGTTTCACCCACTATTGCGATGAATCTGTAATTGCTACGAGCGGAGGGTTGCTTATGAGGAAGGCTAAAGGTCTGCTTCTAATCCAGGATGGCCTGGGTGATAGGCCGATCTACAAGCTTGGAAGACGAACGCCTCTTGAGGCCGCAAACACACCGAATATGGACAACCTCGCCCGCAACGCAATAACCGGGTTGATGGACCCCCTTGCGCCGGGCGTGAGGGTCGGAACCGACGTGGGGCATCTGGCGCTATTTGGCTACAATCCCCTTAGAACCTACTGGGGCAGAGGCCCTATTGAGGCGAGAGGAGTCAACATAGAACTCAAGACGCAGGACGTTGCGCTGCGCTGCAATTTCGCGACTGTTGACGATGAGATGAATGTCATAGACAGGCGAGCAGGGCGGATTCGCGAGGGCACGAATGCCTTGGCGTCTGCACTGTCAGGTATGGTCTTGGAGGGTGACATCGAGGTCATCTTCCGGCTGGCCACAGAGCATCGCGCCGTGCTTGTCTTGCGCGGCGATCATCTCTCCCCAGAGATCACGAATACCGATCCCGGACCGGCAAGCGTTGGCGAGCCGGTAAGGACTTGTCAGCCGACGGAACCCGGCCTGCGCCTCGCGAAGCGGACGGCCAATGCCATCAACGAGTTCGTTTCCCGTTCACACGAGATTCTTTCGAAGCATCCCGTCAACATAAAGCGAGTTGATGAGGGCAAGCTTCCCGCGAATATCGTTCTGACAAGGGGCGCCGGCTCCGCGCTTAAGATGCGCACTATTACTGAGCGATTCGGACTGAAAGGCGCTTGTGTGGCTGGAGAGAGCACAGTTATTGGCGTGGCCCGAATGGCGGGTTTTGACATTTTCACGTCCCCGCGCTTCACGGCCAATGTCGATACGTCGCTTGAGGACAAAAGCAGGCACGCTCTTGAGGCGCTCAAGCAACACGACCTCGTGGTGCTACATCTTAAGGGAACCGACATCCTCTCACACGACAACAAGCCGCTTGAGAAGATGCATTTCATCGAGAGAGTCGATGAGATGATTGGCCAGCTAGTCGCGAAAATAGAACCGGATGTTTACATTGCGTTGGCGGCAGACCACTCAACTCCGTGTGAGATTGGGGAACACACCGCAGACCCAGTACCGGTCCTGATTCATGGGCCGGATGTTCTTGTGGACAATGTTGTCAGCTATGGAGAAAGGAACTGTCAGAAGGGTGGACTCAACAGGATAACCGCCAACCAGTTCCTGCTCAGCTTGCTTGATCTAATGGGCTTCACAGTAAGATACGGCTATTGAAGCTCTGCAACTGATCGAAGCTGTTGTCGAGTAGGTAGTGGGCATGGAGCCAGTTGTTCGAGAGGTCGATACCAATGAAGGGAGGGGCTTGTCTCCGAATACCCCGCGTTTTACACGGCGTAACCATTGTCACGCCTCGCAGGGCGGCGATCGGGCGAGATGATCTCGGCTTTGGGCATAACCTGAGATGAGAATCTATCTACAATCTGAGATCAGACCCGTTTCGGCTTTCGCAATTGACCGCTTACGGAGGCCGATATATATTGACTAGCTATATAATTTCACTTTCTGACAACCGCTTTGAAGGGCAAGCCTAATTGCGGCCCTCGAGGAGACCACGGGATACATGAGCAATGACCGTAAATAAGAATCGCAATTCTGACATTTTCGCCACGCTTTGTCTGCTTGTTTTGTGGGCAATCGCCTTGCCCGGCATCGTCGCCGCCGACGAGGGGAAGGTCGAGATAGCCATCGCCTATACGGCGGAAACACACGCGATGATTGAGCCCTGCAACTGCCCGGTTGAACCTTTGGGCGGCGTTTCGAGGCGAGCGCATCAGATCAAAGAGCTTCGCTCGGAGCTCAAGCATCTTCTCGTTCTTGATGGCGGCGGCACGTTTGCGAAGGGTATCTATGACGAATATGTTCAGGGAGAGGTTCTTGACAGAAAGCGAACAGTTATTCAGCTCAAGGCGATGGCCAAGATGGCATACGACGCGGTCTGCGTAGGCGATGATGAGTTTGGATTCGGTCAGGAGGCGATCAGATGGGCGGAAAGCGAGCTTCACCTGCCATTTGTCTCCTGCAATATCAAGACAGGCGCCGGTGAGTTCTTTGTGGCGCCGTATGTTACTAGGAAGTTCTCCGGATTGACGGTTCTTATCACCGGCGTATGCACGCCCGAGGTGGCGGAGGGGGACAACTGGAAGCATTTTGCGGGCCTCAAGGTCATTGACCCTCAAAAGGCGGTCTCGGACCTGCTGGCGAAGCACGCAAAGCCTGCCGATGTCGTTCTTCTGCTCTCGCATCTCGGGGAGGAGGCATCAGAGAAGCTCACGCAAAACGTCAAGGGCATTGATGTCGTCTTCAACGCCAATAGGCGAAAGTCAACGCGCAACTCCTTCGAGGTCGGCGCCACGCATCTTGTCAACTTCGATTATCAGGGCCAAAATCTCATACTAGCGAGTATCAGGCCATGGGAAACAAAGCTCTCCGACAGATTCTCTATGGAAGAAATACCGCTCAGCAAGGAAATTCCAGACGATCCCGAGGTCGCGACGCTGGTGAATGAGTTCAAGCAACTGGTCGAAGCCGGTGAGTTTCAACCGAAGGTTACGATGGACCTTTACATGATGAGTCAATGCCCCCACTCAAAGCCCGCGCTGAGAACGCTCTTTCAGGTCAGACGGGAGACAGATGGCGCACTAGAGCCTCATATTTACTACCTCGTCCGGCAAGATAAGAATGGCGATTTCAGCGCAATGTACGGCGAGGAGGAGATTCAGGAGGACATGAGGCGTATCTGCATTGAAAAGGTCCAGCCCAAGAAGCTCGTCTCGTATATCGTATGCAGAGACAATGCAGTCGCCGGCGCTTCCTGGACAGACTGCGCCTCGAGAATAGGCATAGATCTCGACGCGCTGAATAGATGTTTGGCCAGCGATTATCCGAAGAAGGAACTAACCAGCATGGCGATGAGGTCTGAGCGACTGAGAGTCGAGGCTTCTCCGACCATATATATAAACAACCGGAAATTTGGCGAGCGGCTGGACGAGACCTATCTTAAGCGAGGCCTCTGCCGCGCGTTAGGCCCGCTGGCAGACCGCATCGAGGCTTGCAGCAAGCTGCCCAAGTGCTTGCACGATTATGATTGCCCCCAGAAAGAGGGGATGATCTCAAAGTGCATAAAGCCCGGAACTCCTGACGCGGAGTGCGTCTATGAGGAAGCGGTCAAAGTCCCGCTGACGGTGCTTTTTGACGATCACGCTATTGCGGCAAATGAGGCGCGAATAGTCGCATCGACGAAGATGATGATGCCAGGGCTCATCGTTGAGAAGGTCGAGGCGTCAACGCCCGAGGGCAAGGCGCTTGCTGAGAATTACGGCATTGATCGTCTTCCGGGCTATATCTTTGGCGAGGAGGTTACGCGCGCTCGCAACTTCGAACGGCTAAAGTCGGCCCTGGAGAGGCGGAAGGACCGGCTGGTTTTTAGACCGGACCTCTCGGGCGCAATGATTTACTCGCTTCGGCCTCGGATTGCGGGCAAGGTTGACATTTTCATCTCTGCGACCGCAAGAGCTGGGCTCGACGGCCTCTCCAAGATAGTAAAGCTGCGCAAGGAGGGCCATGCTAAATACGACTGTGATCTGCATTATATGGTCTATCGCGATGAGAAGAATCAGCTGGTAGCTCGAGGAGGGCTTGCGGAGCTTCAGGAGGCCAGACGACAGGTTGCGATGAAGATTCTGGACGGCTCGAAGTTCGATGAGTATATCGTAATTCGAGCTGGACAACCCGACAACTCCTATTGGGAGGAGCCAATCGAGCAGGCCGGCCTAAGCCCAGTTGAGGTCAAGAAACTCACGAGCTCAGAAAAGGTGAGCTCCCGCCTCATGCAAGACGCGAAGCTCTGTAAGGAGCTTCGGATAGGCGGTGGGCTGGTTTTTCTTGTAGATAACCGAGAGATAATCCCGATAGCCAGCAACAAGATGCTGGAGGAGATTCTTGAGAAGCTATCAAATCGACGAACGAAAGGGACGGATACGCAATGATCATTCTAGGTATAAGTGCTTTTGAACACGATTCCGCCGCTTGCCTGCTGGAAAGTGGCCAGCTCGTGGCAGCCGCTCAACAGGAACGCTTCTCGAGGATAAAGCACGATGGCGCCTTCCCAAGCGACGCGATTGAGTTCTGTCTTTCACAAGCAGGCGCCACGATACGCGATGTTGATTGGGTAGGCTTCGCCGGCGTCAAACGTTCGGATATCTACAAAAAGGCCCTTCACATTATCAAGAATGTGCCAAGATCACTGAGTATGCGCTGCTGCACGGAGGAGAAAGTCTGCGTCTTCAAAGTGCCGGCGACCGCCAAGGCTCAGCTTAGGATGCTGCCCGGCTACAGGGCAAAGGCGAGGCTGAAATTCCAGTTAGTTCCTTATCATATCTGCCATGCTTACGGTTCATTCATGCCATCGCCTCACGACAAGGCGGCGATTCTTGTGGCCGACGGCGACTTGGGCTGGATGACCACGCTTTTGGCCGGCGGACGAGGTGCGGATGTGCAGACGTTCAAACAGATGTTTTTTCCGATGTCGCTCGGCGCCTTCTATTCAACCATGACGAGCTATCACGGTTTTAAGCCCATCGCGGACGATCAGAGAGTCATGGCCCTCTCGCTCGAGGGCAGCGACCATTACTATCCGGAGTTCAAGCGAATGCTGCGGCTTTCTGCGGACGGCGAGTTCAAGCTCGACCTATCATTCTTCAATCACCAATACGGCAAACCGCATCGCTATACTGATAAACTAAGGCTCGCATTTGGCGAGAGCAGACCGCCCGCATCAGAAATTACCCAACGGCACAAGGACATCGCACGAGGCTTTCAGTTACGGCTTGAGGACGCCATCGTTCACGCGGCCCGCTACCTGCACACAGTGACCGGCAGCAAGGCTATATGCCTAGGGGGAAGCGTTGCGAATAATAGCCTCGCATGCGGCAGAATACTTGAGCAAACGCCATTCGAGCAAGTCTTCGTCCAACCGGCCGCGGGCCAGGCAGGCGCAGCAATTGGCGCGGCGTTTTATATCCACAATAATGCACTAGATAACCGGCGCAACTTCGCTCTGAAGAGCACGTCGCTAGGCCCCGAGTTCAACCGTGAGGAGATTGCGTCGCTGCTCAATCAGTCGAAGCTGCAGTACAAAGAAGTGGAGAACCCAGAGATGCAGGCGGCAAGCTTGCTTGCGAAGGGCAAGACCGTCGGTTGGTTTCAGGGGCGTATGGAGTTTGGGGACGGCGGCCTCGGCAATCGCTCCGTACTGGCCGACCCTCGAGTCGCGGAGTCCCGCAAGACCGTCGGCGCGCAGATTGAGGACGCTGAACCTTACCCACTATTTGCCGCGTCGATTCTGGCTGAGAAGGCATCTGAGTTCTTCGCCTCGGCAAAGCCGTCTCCCTTTGCCTCGTCTTTCATTCGAGTTCTGAGGGACAAGGTCGATTCGATTCCCGCGGTCGTTCTGCCGGATGGAACCGCCAGGCTTCACACGGTCGATAGCGAGACTAACGCTCTTTATCATGGCCTCATCACGGAGTTTGAGAAGTTGACGGGCGTCCCGGTTATACTGATCGCGCCGCTCAAGTCGAAGGACGGGCCTGTGGTTCGATCCCCGCAGGATGCGCTGCGAGCCTTTTATACCGCCGGCCTCGACAATCTCGTCATCGGCAATTTCGTTCTGAGCAAATCCCCGTGAGGATAGTTGGGAGAATGGACCTCTCATCGCAAGCCAGCATGAAGCTCCTGGGTGGCGTTTGCAAATCAAGCGCCCTTGTGATTTTTGCCGCGGCGCTCATCCTCTGCGCCGGCACAAGCGCCTCGTGCCTTGCGGATGATGATTTCGACGGTATAAAGGTTGATTTTGAGCAAGTGGCCACTCCCAGCCTCATGGCTTTCTTCACGGGCAACACCTATGGGACGATGACCAGGTCCAGCTGCTCCGACCCCCAACTCGGTGGCTTTGAGAGGCGCCGCGCGTTCATCCTCCAGTGCCTTCCCGATGCCGACGAATTATTGCTCGTGGATGCGGGTAACCTGTTTGCAGCCAACTGCGAACGCGAGAGGGTCAAGGCGCACTACATAATCGCCGCATTCAACATGATGGCTTACGATGCGGTGGCGCTCGGCCCAACGGATTTCGTCTTTGGGCTTGATTTCTTGAAGACGCTCGCCGGGAAGGCCAAGTTTCCGTTCATTTGCGCGAATCTCGTGGATTCTACGACTCAGGAGCCCATATTCGACACGGTCTTCTATCCGGAGACCACTGCCGCTACGGTTTGTGTTACGGGTGTCATCTCGATGCGCCACGAGGACTTCATCGTCGATTGCACGACTGACGAGGCGGGGGAGAGGCCGGTTGAGCTGATCGATCCCCTAGACGCGCTTGCAGCGAATTTTCCGGCAACCGAGAGCACAACGAACGTCATCATCGTGATGGCGCAGATGGCTTTCGACGAGGCGATGATGGCTGTCGATCGCTTTCCTGAGATTGATCTGCTCGTTATCTCGGACAGAGGGCGGCACGATGACCTCGTCCGCGGCAGCACTTACATCACAGATGTTGGAACGAAGGGCAAGTTCTTCAAGGGCGCCGCGCTCCTCCCATACGACGAATCCCCCGATCTGCGATTTCATGTCGAGACGTTCCCCATCGTCGAGGAGATTGAACACTCATACAGCATGCGCCGTTTATATGAGCGCTTCCTGTCTGGCCGGAAATCACTTCTGCCCGAGCGACTTGTGCAGGAGCCGTTCATTATTGACCGCAGAGTCTATCATGATCCGGAAATTCATTATTAGCACCCGGTGATCTCAGTTCGGATGACGTGATCACTCGCTTGCCTGATTTAAGGTGAGTGACATGAGCCAACTGGTCTTTCGTCAAGGGACAATCTCCCTGATAGCAACCATATTAGTCATGGGCGCGTTGCCCATTGCGGCGAACGCCCGGCCATCGATAAACATCCACACCGACCGGCCCGTATATGACTCGGGCGATGTGCTCGAGGTAAGTCTCTCAGGCGAGAACCTCGTTGAGACTATGTGGGTTGATGTTTACGTCGGCCTCTTGACGCCAAGCGGTGAGCTCTGGACGATGGGGGATGGCTGAAGCAGAGCGGTTGTTCCGTGGATTGAGTCGCTTTGTGTCCCATGGGGCTTCAATATAGATCATACGCCATTCTTATGGTTTGAGATTCCCTGCGACGTCCCTCCCATAATCAAGAATGGCGATTACTCTTTTGCAGCGGGCGCGACGCGGCCCGGGACGCTGGAGTTCACGTTCGATATCGATTTCGCGCCATTCATAATCGGCCGTGAGGAATTGCACTTCTACGTTGACGGCGAAACAGGCGATGACGCAGGCGACGGCTCGCTAGATTCCCCATTTACGGCACAGAGTCGAGATTCGTGAATATCCACATCGCGGCCGGCACGAACTCGTCCTCAATTAATCAAGAGACTTTTCCGCTGAACATGAAGAGCTAGTGTCTTTGGCCAGCGAGGACCGCGACACGACGATACTGGATGCCCAGGACAACGCCGGCCATGTCATCCGGTGCAATAATGTCCATAATCTGACAATCGAGGGATTGACGATTGAGGGCGGCGATTCATATTCTGCCACCGGAGGGGGCATTCACTGTGCCAGCAGCAGCCCTGTAACAAGGGGCAATACTATAAACCAGAATCGGGCGGAGGATGGTGGGGGGATATTCTGCGGGAATAACAGCTCGCCCACGATAATAAACAGCACCATTTCGGGCAATTCTGCACGCTATGGCGCCGGGACCTCCTGCGCGGAAAGCTCGCTCACAATTGAAAACTGCATTATCTCGGACAACATGGCGTACTACGACGGCGGTGGCGGACTATACTGCGGTCGTGGTACATTTTCCGATCCCTCTTCGCCAGCGACCATTGTGAACAACACGATCGCGAGCAACATTGCCGGCGACTCTGGCGGCGGGATATGCCGCGGACCGTCTGGCCGGCCATTCATCATCAATTGCATCATCTGGGGCAAAGGCGAGGAACTATCTGGCTGCTCCGCCACTTATTGCTGCATCGAAGACCTCGAAAAGGGCGAGGGCAACATCCAGAACGCCCCGATGTTCGTCACCGGTCCTCTCGGCGAATACTACCTCCACCCGCTTAGCCCGTGCATCGACGCGGGGAGCCAACCGGCGGCGGATGCGGACCTCGATAGCAAGACGACGCAGACGGATGGGAAGCCGGATACAGGGACGGTCGATATGGGGCGCCATTATCCGGTCACCGAAGATGATGATCGAGGCAGCGACCTATGAGAATCGTGATTTTATTGTGATTTGTATTGGTAGCGCAGTTTGCGGCGTTTACGCCGCCCGCACAGCCGTCGATCACGTTCTAAACGGATGTGGGTGGTTGCTCGGACATCGTGGCCTCGGTGGGTCGTCATTGTACAAGCGGCCCGGCCCGCTCCGCATCACTTCTCGCCGGCTGCGAATGATTCGTCGGCCAGCGGCGACAGCCGTCCACCCGGCTGCATTTTGTGCCCAGTGAGGAAGTCCCTTGCCGACATCTTGCGCTTTCCGGGCGGCTGCAAGAGCTCAATCGACACGGCGCCGGGATTGGTCTTGATAACAATGCCTTGTTTTGCCGATGCGGCGACGATTGTGCCTGCTGGGGCGTCGCTGAGATCATCCGGCGGCGATGCATGCTTCAGCTTCACGATTTTCAGAAGCCGGCCGGTGTAATATGTGTATGTTCCTGGCCAGGGAGTAAGCCCGCGGACATAATTGATTATCGTTGTGGGGTCTTTTGACCAATCGATATGACCGTCCTTCTTAGTCAGTTTTGGGGCGTAAGTTGCCTTCGAATGGTCCTGCGGCCGCCGTTTAACGCTGCCGTCCTGAAGGCCTATGAGCGTCTTCAGCAAGAGCTTCGCGCCGAGTATCGAGAGTCTCTCGTAAAGTTCGACCGCAGTCTCCTCAGGTCCTATCTCACAGACCTGCTGCAGCA
>JAGHCW010000076.1 GCA_021160245.1 bacterium
CATCTCCGGCGGGCACGTTTCTCGCGATTACACCGAGTATCTGATACGGACGCTCGGTGAATACAGAAGCCTCGAGCCGATCCGAAAGACGGTCGTCGCGGTCAGAGGCGGCGTGCCCATACGCATCTCCGACGTTGCGACTGTTGAGGACACGCACAAGGAGGTCCGCAATTATACTAGGCTAAACGGCAAGGACTGCGTCATGGTGGCGATACTCAAGCAATCCGGTGTCAATACCTACTCCGTCGTCAAGCGCGTCCAAAAAGCGCTCGATGAGATGAAGGATATCATGCCGCCGGACATCAAGATGGCGACTCTTATGGACCACGGGGTCTTCATCGAGGCGACGGTCAATCGGACGCTTACCGACGCTCTATTCGGCGCGGGCCTGGCGCTCGTGTTCTTGTTTTTGTTCCTGCGAAGATGGCGTCCCACAATCACGGTCGCGCTGGCGATGCCCATCTCAATCACAACCGCCTTCATCGGGATGTATTTATTGGATTACACGTTCAACCTGATGACGTTGGTCGGGTTCGCGCTTGGCGCTGGGATGCTGGTTGACAACGCCGTCGTGGTCATCGAGAACATCTTTAGATACATCGAGCAAAAGAAGGGCGCAAAAGAAGCGGCCAAGAGCGGCGCCTCGCAAGTTATGATGGCGATCACGGCCTCGACGTTCACAACGATAGCGGTCTTTCTGCCGATGGCGCTGATAAAGGGCGTCTCCGGCCAGTATGCGAGGCCGATGGCGCTTACTGTGTGCATCTCGCTTCTGTCATCGCTCATCGTAGCGACCACAATCGTCCCCATGATCGCCTCGCTGCTTTTCAAGAGAGGTATTTCCGGTTACACGGCCGGCAGCTTCAAAAGGCCGAAGGCGATTTACGAGAGGCTCTTGAGGAAGGCGATTTTCAACCGCAAGAAGGTCCTCCTCGGGGTCTTGGCGATATTTGCGTTGGCGATTCTTGGCGCCTCGATCCTCGGCTTTGAATTCATGCCTCCAAGCGATTACCCGATGTTGGTCATGAACTTCAAGCTGCCGGTGGGAACCAAGCTTGAGCAAACCAGCAAAGTCGCAGCTGGCATCGAGAAGAGCATCAAAGACATCGGAGGCATAGATGGTGTGCTCGCCTTCGTCGGGCCAAAGGACGGTGGCCACGGCCCCGGCGCCGAAGACGTTAACGGCGGCATGATCTTCATCAGACTGGATGATGCGGACAAACGAGCGTTGACAAGCGATGCAATTCAGGACGAGATACGCAAGGTCCTCCCCAAGAGCAAGGGGACCTCGTTCAATTTTTCGGGCTTTGGGCCGGGCCAGACCCGCTCTGGCGCCGACAAATCTGACGTCGCAATTCGCATCTTCGGCAAGGACTTGGAGGTTCTAAAGACCTACGGTCAGCGCATTCTAAAGGTCGTCAAGCGCGTGCCCGGAACCCGCGACGCCGACATCAGCCTCAAGGATGGGAAGCCAGAGCTGGTAATTGAAATCGACCGGGACAAGGCTTCACAGCATGGGCTCTCCGTCCGACAGGTTGCCGATTACATAAGAAATGCCGCGCTAGGCGAGATCGCCACGAGGTTCCGAGTGGGTGGTGACGAATACGACATGCGCGTGCGATTCGCCGAGAGCGACAGGAATACTATAGAGAAGGTACTCCACATCAATATCCCGACGCCGGCCGGCGCTCATATTCCGCTCTATCAGCTGGCCAAGACGGAGCTTGGCGCCGGCCCAATCAAGCTATCGAGAGAGAACCAGGAGCGGAAAGTAACCGTTTTTGCGGACGTGTTTGATCGAGACCTCGGAAGCGTGATGGCCGACATCAGGAAGGACCTGGCCAACATGCAGCTCCAGAGAGGATACTTCATCGACTACGGCGGCGGAGCGGAGGAAATGCGCGACACTTTCACCGCGCTCATTTATGCGTTTATTGCCGCCATGCTAATTGTATATATGCTGATGGCCGCTCTGTTTGAGTCCTTCAGGCAGCCGTTTGTCATCATGTTCACAGTTCCGCTCGGACTCATCGGTGTCGTCATCGGCCTGACTGTTTTCGGCAAAACCATATCGACGCCATCCCTTATGGGACTCATCATTCTCGTCGGAATCGTCGTCAACAACGCAATCGTGATGATCGACTACATCAACCAACTCAGGCGCCGAGGCGTCGATAAGGGCGAGGCGCTAATGAGAGGCGCCGTGACTCGTTTCCGTCCTATTCTCATCACGTCGCTCACGACGATGATGGCTATGCTGCCGATGGCGTTCTCCACTGCGGAGGGCTCAGAGATGCGGTCTCCGATGGCCGTAGCGATTTCCTTCGGCCTCGCCGTCTCGATGGTGATGACCCTCTTCGTCATCCCAATCATCTACAGCATCATCGAGCGCGTCCGCATCAAGCCGGGCGAGGTCATCGCAACGGACTGAACGAAAGGGCTGGCGGATTTCGGATTGGGGATTTGAAGTAGTGCGGTTGAGTTATTCCCCCCCCATCCCATCGAGACGAGGCCAGATCGTCTGGCTTAGCCGATCAGCTGCTTGCCGATCATTCCCACGACAAAGCCCAACACAGCACCGAGTGGCGGAGTCCAATGCCGTCGCATCTTCGACTGCGGGGCGATGTCCTGAAAGATGAGATACAGGATGCCACCGGCTGCGAAAGACATGATACCCGCTGTCAGCCCGTGATGGTTTTGAAGGAAAAAGTATCCGATGCACGCTGCGATCGGACCGAGCAGGCTGATCACGAGGAGGGCTGTTAGCGTCTTGCGGGGCTTGGAGCCGGATTTCACGATTTCTCGGAATGAGTTGAACCCCTCGGGCAGGTTCTGGGCCCCGATGAATGCGGTAAGCAATAGGCCGAGGCGCCGATCGTGCCCAAATACAGCCCCCAACGAGATTGCTTCTGGGACAAAGTCCATTAGCATCCCCATGAACTGCGCCTTCGTCCCGCCTCGTCGGGTGATTCGGACATCAAGAATACAGAATGCAACGCCTCCCAGGCAGAAGGTGATTGCGAGGGTGAAGGGACTCAGTGCCTCAATCCCCTGAGGCACAAGGGCGAACGCGACCGCTGCGACGAGAATCCCTCCGCCAAGGGCAACCACGCCGTGGATCATCTCC
>JAGHCW010000100.1 GCA_021160245.1 bacterium
CATTCAGGGAAATGTCATCTCGGACAATTATGTGCTGGGCGACGATGGCCTTGCGGGCGGTATTCACTGCAACAAATGTTCGCCCACGATAACGGCGAATCTCTTCACGGGGAACTTCTCAAAGGCCGTCGGCGGCGTGCATTGCCTCGAAGGCTCAGCGACGATTTCCGGCAACATGTTTGACGGTAACGTCGGCCTCGTCGGCGGCATCTGCTGCACGGACGAGGGCGCGCCTAATGTCTCCTGCAATATCGTCATAGGCAACGAGGGCTTTGGCATCGCTTGTTTTCCCAACACCTCGCCGCTCATTATGAACAACCTAATTGCGAAAAACCGCGCCTCATTCTACACGGGCGCTGGTATATGGTGCTGGGGAAGCCCCGCCATCATCTCCAACAACACAATCGCGGGAAACGATGACTTTGGGATCATCTGTTATGTGTCCCTGACCGTGATTGAGAACTGCATCTTATGGGACAACGATGACGACCTTTGGAACACCACTGCAACCTATAGCTGCATCGGGGACGATGACCGAGGTCCGGGCAACATCCACCAGCTCCCGATGTTCGTGTCCGGCCCGTTGGGCGCCTATTACCTCGACCCGGCGAGCGCGTGCATAGACGCCGGCAACAGGTCGGCGGAAAGCGCTAGTCTGGACGATTTTACGACCCAGGCCGATGGCTACTTGGACGCTGGTACGGTTGACATCGGATTCCATTACCCATTGCCCTGAGCTATCTTGCCGGACCAGCAAGCCGATTTCGGAGTGCGGAGGCCAGGCGCCGCTTTCATTGGTGTTGGCTTGACACCACATAATGAATTGCTTTGTCAGCACGAAGGATGTGGAATCGAAAGTAACCGGCCTATTGATCAAAGCGATGCCGCGTCAAGCCGCGTCAAGCTAAAGCGGAGTCAAGCCTCCGCACTCCAAAGCACCGTTGACTGCAAAGGAATCTAGACCTTTCGGTCGGGGCTCTTGCGCAATAGGTCGAAGATGAACGAATATCCCAACATCGCTATCAGGAAGGTATTTCGGATTATGACATCAAGGCCCGCTCGTTCACCCTCTCCCGTAGTCGTGAAACAGCCGCACGCGATGTCTAGGCCCCGGAACAAAGCTGCCGCGCTCGCTACGATGAAGACAACAAGAAGCGACCCGGTTACGGCCGAGGCGGCGTCAGAAAACGGCCCCAAGATGAGGCATAGGCCGATTACTAGCTCAATCCAGGGCAGAATGACCGCGAAGAGGTTGATGAACACAAACGGGACTATCTTGTAGTTGTCAACCATGATGGCGAACTTATCGGGATGAACAATCTTGTCGAGGCACGCATAGACGAATACGAAGCCCACTGTCATCCTGAATAACGTCGCGACGACCCTATTCCAGAGAATCAACTTAATTGTATCTCTCGCTGAACGTTTACTCATCTTGACACAGGCCCCTTGTCGCCATACTCCCTCATCCCCCCGGAGAAAACGAATATCGTCCGCCCAAGCTCCAATCGAAGCGATTCTGCCAGCTCAAACGCCTCGTCACACTCAATGTCGCTGCAATATGCGATAATATCGCCCGCCCCATTAAGAGACGCTTTGTGGGTCGCATACGCGGCCTCAAAATCCTCGGCGGGGATGTTGATCGCGCCCGCTATATGACCGGAAGCAAATTCCGACGGCTTTCTTGCGTCAACGAACAGAGCCCGGCCGCCCTTCTGAAGCGCCAGAGCCTTCGCCAGACCGATCACGGTGATGGTTGCCTCCTGACGCTTGGCCTGGGCCTTTGCCTTCTCAAGTATCTTCTGCTTTGGTGGCTTGTAGCCGAATAGGTCCACGTTCGGCGTGCGCACGGCATTGACGATAAGGCCGATCGCGCTCGCCATCACCACCAAGAACAGCGACCTTATGATGATCCTCTTAACAAAAATCTTAACTGCCGCAATCACAGCAATTTCGCCTCAACATTTCATATAGTATTCACGCCCTCATGACTCGCCCATTTAGGCCGATGTTTAATGAATAACACAAAACAGGAAGATTGATCAATAGGGCGAGGGAATCCTCAATAATCAGATTGAGTCAGATGGTGCTGGCTTTTTGGAGTACGGTGGCTCGACACCGCTTTCATTGGTGGTGGCTTGACACCACCCTCTCATGGATAGCCTTTTTGGCGCTTCAGACAGGGGTTCGGGAACCTAGATGCCAATTGATCTGGGTTGATGCCGCGTCAAGCCGCGGCAAACCAAAGCGGCGTCAAGCCGCCGCACTCCGAAATCACCCAACGGGTGCAACTCACAGAAGGGCCGGCATTCCCCTCTCCCATTGCCTGCCCTACTCAATCGAGAATGGGGCTGAGGCGATGTGGCCGATGATTCCTGAGCTATTGGAGAATGCTGCGAACCAGGCGTATTGGCCTTTGGGGAAACCTTCAGTAATGGTCGTTTGGAAAAACTCGAGGCGGCCTGTCTGGGTTCCCGGTCTTATCGACTGCGTCATCAAGATGTTCGCGGCCTCGGTGAAGTTTGGGAAGAAGAGGAGCGAGCCGTCGGGCAGCAGTATCGCGATCACGAGTTGAACTTCCCACCACGCGCTGCTGAAGTTCGTCTCGATGACCGAGGCGGTCATGACGTCACCCTCGCGATAGCTGAGAGAACGGTCCATCGCTATCTGCAGCGACGGCAAGGGGTTTGGGGACCCCACATTTGTCAGCCTGCTGATCCCATACCCTTCCGAGCCGAACCACTTCACACCATTTTTTGCGCAGGCAACGCAGCAGATGTTGACGTCCTTGCCCTCTCGTCTTTGCACGAGGCCGCTCGTCTGTGAGGTGTACGTCGTCCATTCGATGCCGTCAAAGGCAGATACACCTCCACCAATAGTGCCACCGGCGCCATGGGCAAACCACTTCACATTGCTCTCATCGACCGCCACCTGTACCGCCCTGTTAGATAGAATCCCTGAATTGGCGGTGTCGTAAAGCGTGACCGAATCCCCGTCGAATGAGAAGACAGATGGCTGCATTCCGCCCGTCTCCGAGAGCGTGCCCCAGACGATGCCGTCAAGGTCGATTGCCAGAGAGGAGACACCGCTGTTTACCTCGATTGCCACATTCCGCCATGAATCGCCCTCCGGCACGTAAAGCATTCTAAAACCTCCACAGTAGGGCAATTCTGCAGAATCGCCGAACGCCACGGACTGAACTACATCGAACTCGCGGCCCTCGGGAAGAGCAACTCTCGTCCAAACGTCCCAGTCGAACTTGAGCACGCCGCCCTTAACGCCAACCCATACGTTATTCTCAGGATCAATCAAAAGGCATCGCGCCTCGCAAGAATCGAAATATGTCACTCCATTGCTGAAATTGCTCCAAGTCGCCCCATCAAACCTCTGAAGCGAGAACTTGTCGGGAGAGGAATCGATCGGTCGATACCCAGCCAGTGTCCAAAGTGCCCCGTCCGGCGCCTCGACCATGTCCCAAAAATTCGGACTCTCGAGGTCGCTGGTCTCGCTGGTCCAAGTTCGCCACTCGCCATTCTCGAGCCGGCATATACCCGAACCTCGCGCCACAATCCAGACCGCATCAGAGAACTTGGAAGGCACAATCCTAGTATGACTCGGTGCATCCAGAAGCCCCAGCTCCGGTGGGCTATAGATCGATTGGAGACCATCGCTAATCCTAATGAATCCCTCATCCGTAAAAACCCAAAGCGCTCCATCTAGGTCAAAGAGCATCTCCGTGAAATCCGTAATTGGCGAGGCGGTGCGGACGGGAACGATACCCCAGATGTCGTCATGCAGCCTGCAGACGCAGCCTGACGTGCCCTTCACAAGACCATAAATATCTCCATCTGGCCCAATGGCAAGCCTCTTGACCGGCCCTGGCAGAGAGCCTTCGGACGCAGAATACGTCGCCCAGTCGTTCCCATCAAACAGCACGACATCCCCATCGAGCGCCATCCACAACCACCCCTGGCTGTCGAAGAGCATGTCATAAGAAAAAGTACCATCTGGCATTTCAGAATCGCCCGGAGCGAGGCGGACCCAGTGATCCGAATCAACGAAGTAGAGGTATAAGCATTGAAGATATTCTGGAGGCATGCCGCCCAAGTTCTCCAGAATGACGCAGGCAAGGACCTTTGCATCATCATTGTAGGCCATGTTTGAACAGCCGAAATCGCCGGGCAGTATTGTGCTTTGGGATGTGAACGAGGACCATACGTCGTCCTTAATGCGACATATCCCATATCTAGTCCCGGCCCACACAGAGCCATCAGCCCCGCCGCAAACGCTTACTACCTGGCTATATGGCAGAGGGCTGTTCTCGGATGTATAGATAACTGAGTAAAGCTCCTTGTATAGCACCAGTCCATACTCCGAGGCGATCCAGAGGCCGTCGAAATTGGCATGAAGGTCCCAGATATAGGATGGAATGCTCACGGCGTTGTATGGCGAGCGGTGCCGCCAACTCATCAAGCCGCCGGAGAGCCTGCCCTGAAGAAGACCGCTCATATCGCAGTCGCTCCCATGCGTCCAGATGGACCCATCGGGCGCCATGGTAACGTTTTCAACGCTTCGCCACCCTGGCGCCGTGAAGTTCTGCCATTCGTCAGCAAGCGCAACGCCGCACGGCGCAATAGAAACCAGAAAGACCGAGAAAATAAGCACAAGAGCATTCTTTGACATCATATTCCCTCCATTGCCTTTATTGTATTGTGCTATCTTACTATATATGTAAGCGGGAGCGCGTTTTAGCTGCGAACATCTAATGGACCCTACTACTCACTGCAGTCGGAATACATCGTATAGTAGTTGTACTCGGGATCCCGGCAGGCGTGTTCCTCGTAGGTCGTGGTGTAATAGTGATTATAGTACTCGCCCTGCGACGTTAGCATCGTGACATCGTAGTACCTTCCCCAACAACTGTAATACTCGTTATACGCATATAGCCCAGGCTGCATAACAGCTGTCATCCAATCCTGGTCTATCCGCCTTACGTGAAGCGTGGCGGATGTGGGCATTCCATGATCGCAGGAATCTATGTCGTATTGGTTATGGTAGAAATGGAAAACCGAAAACGTCACTAAACATTGGTTTAGCAAACCCGGCGCTATCTCGCTGATATGGCCGTCCACCAAGCAATCGGCTACATAATCGATCTCGTCTTCGACGACAACAGCCTTTGCACTGCATTCCGCAGGGCTTGCCAAAGCCGGACTTCGCAGTCGTCGAGGCGCTTCGGCCGCCTGCGCCTGCGTTGATAATGTGTACTGGTACATCCC
This sequence comes from bacterium, assembly GCA_021160245.1. Lineage (GTDB taxonomy): Bacteria > B130-G9 > B130-G9 > B130-G9 > B130-G9 > JAGHCW01. The sequence continues at coordinate 5,280 of JAGHCW010000100.1, forward strand.
GAACCCGAAGAGTCCGATGAGGGCCAGCATGATAATCAGTGTTCTTCTCACAATTCCCCTTTAATAGTTAAGCACATGCGCCCCGCCCAGGCATTTTACGTTAACCGAGAATAACATTATCAACTGATTTGCAGCATTGCAACCTTTTTTTAGTAATAGTTATTCTCACTAACACTTATATTATCGCGTTTTGCATTAACGATTAGCTTAGTAAACGAGTGTGCTGGCCAGATATAATCCGATATTCTGGGATTTCTTCCCTTTGTCGTAAATTGTGCTACACAGAACGTTGAGTGCATAGGTCCTTTTTTGTGTCTCGGTGGCTCAACAGGAACACAACTCGAACAGCGCGGATTTCAGCATAAGAATCAGCATGGGCGATAAGGGGGAGATTCTTTGCAGGAGAAGATGTCGCCTCATAGTACCCCGCGTTTCATACGGGGCTACCATTATCACGCCCCTTCAGGGCGTCGATAGGATCATGCGGATTCAGGACGTGCGTGACTGAAAACGAGAACTCACCTACAATCTTAGGTCGCACGCTGCGGGCCGCGCCAGCTATTCCTTGAGGCTTAGCTCTCTTCTCTCAAAGATGGAGTCGATTATGCCGTAATCCTTCGCCTCCTGGGCCGACATGAAGAAGTCCCTGGCTGTATCCCGCCTTATCTTGCGTTTCGGGAGGCCGATGTGCTTCACGAAAAGATCATACATGATCTCGCGCTTGCGCGACATCTCGTCACGGTATATATCGAAGTCGGTGAATTTGCCCTCATAACCACCCGCAGGCTCATGCAACATGACGGTGCCGTGCGGCAGTGAATAGCGTTTGCCGCGGGTTCCAGCCGCGAGAAGAAGCGAGGCCATGCTCCCGGCGAGGCCAAAGCAAATCGTGCAGACGTCCGACTTGATGTATTGCATCGTGTCATAAATGGCGAGGCCCGCTGTTATGCTGCCGCCCGGGCTATTTATGTAGAGGCTGATGTCCTTCTTGGGGTCTTCCGCCTCAAGAAACAGCATTTGAGCCACAATCAGACTCGCCATCTCGTCATGGATTGGACCGTGCATAAAAATAATCGAATCCTTCAGCAGGCGAGAGTATATGTCGAACGCTCGCTCGCCTCGGCCCGTCTCCTCAACGACCATCGGCACAAGTGTCATATCTCTAAACCCTCCAGTTATCGGCTATTTGCTGTTCTATTCTTCGTCTGGTTCGGCGGCTTCCGTCTTCGGCTGCACATCGGTCACCTCGAGGCGTTTGGCAAGGAGTGCCTCGGTTTTCCTCTCCATGATGCTCTTGCATGCCGAGAGCCTCAGCCTCGTCCGCTCAACGAGGTAATTGGATGCGTTCTTGTCCTTCTGAGCTTCTATTCCGGATTCGGACAGAACTTCATCTATCTCTTCGTCCGAGACGGTGATGTTTTCCTGAATGGCTATCTGCGCCGTTATAATTTCCTTTAGCACGCTCTGAACAACGATCGGTCGTATCGAATTGGCAACGTTCGAGAGCTCCTCTTGGGTGACATCTTTCTTGATCATTCCACGTTCCGCCATCCCCCGAAGCGTCTGGCTAGTACGTCGAATAATCAGCTGGTGGTGCAGTTCGAAGGGATTCAGTTCTATCAGCCGCCCGAACATCGCATCCTGCTTGAAACTCAGATAATCCTTTTCGTGTTGCTCCGCGAGGCGCTCTTTCAAGAATGCTTTGAGGCCCTCGAGCGTCTCGGCCTGGCCGACCATCTTGGCAAGAGAATCGTCTTTGGGCGGCAATTCCAGCTTCTTAATCTCCTTGACCTCAAGACTCGCTCGAATCTCCTTGCCCCGGAAGCTCTCGTCCGCGAAATCTTCCGGCACGACATAGTCAAAAGTCTCCTTTGCGCCAAGTTTTCTTCCGAGCAGAACCTTCCCAAGCAGCTCGGTTCCAGCGGATTGAATGTCAACGGCCTCGTTGGGTGCAGAGATGAGTACCTCGTCGGTCTCTTTGCCGAGAAACGCGACGTCAACCGTTATCCTATCACCCTCTGCGACCGAGACATCCGGTCCCTCGGCCGGCTTGAGGGTCGCTGCCCGGCGACGAATATCTTCGATCATCTCGTCCAGCTTCTGCTCAGTTATATCAGGTACTCCAGGGACCTCGACCTCGATCTTGTCGTAGCCACGCATCTTGGGGACGACATTCGACTCGGTTGTCACGGTAAATCTGAACGGCTGGCCCTCCTTGAGCTCTCCGTCGATCTCAGTCTTGGGCGCCGCAAGCAAGTGAATATTGACCGCATCCAGCGCCCAGAGGGTATAGGCCTCCAATAGAGAGTCCCGCACTTCGCTCTTCACTCTGCCGCCGAATTTCGTCCTCACAGCGCTGTCCGGCGCCCGCCCCTTCCGAAAGCCCGGCACAACGAGTGATTTCCGGTAACGGTTGAACGCTCGCTTGAATTCATCATCGACCTCGGTTGAATCGAGCTCGACCTCAACGACCTGCGTCTTGCCATCCTGAGAGACTATCCTTGCTTTCATCAACGACCTTCCTTCACTACATGTGAATTGCCTCAAGTGTCCGGACCCAAACTCGGGCTACTGCAGAACTAATCGTTTACTATCCTAATGGCTCGATTTCTGCAAGGTTTTATTCTCAATCGGACGCGAGAGATGAATTCTGCGGTCGCAGTCAGGAGTCGCTCGATGTTCCCGGTGCTGTTGAAGCCGTGAATCGCCACGCGGAGCGCACCTTCCCTATGCGCGACGAAGACTTGATTCTCTTTCAGGAAATCGCACAGGCCCGCATCATCGGGCGACGAGAAGCTCAGGATGCCCGACCTCGCTGATGGCTCGAGATCGCTGACAATTGTTATGTCTGAAATACCCGTCAATCCCGCTACGAGACCCTCATAGAGCCTCGAGACTTGCGAATAGACCACGTCGATGCCAACATCAAGTAGAAGTCCGACCGAGTGGTTGAAAGCCGCGAAGTCATGATAGGGAAGCGTCCCCACCTCAAACCTTCTAGCATCAGAAAAGGCCCTACGCTCCACATTGATGATGCTCGAAAAGTCATGGCCTATATACTCGAAGGCCAGCCAGCCGCATCCTGGCAGCCAATCGGTGCTTTCAAGCATTCTCGGACTGAAGTAGCAGAAGCCCGTCCCATAAGGAGATACGAGCCATTTCGCCCCACCACATGAGACGAAATCAGCGCCGATTTCCCTCACTGAGAAGGGGCAGACGCCAAGCCCCTGCATCGCGTCAACCGCGAAGTAGATGCCCTTGCTTCTGCAAATCGAGCCAATTGCCGCTAGATCGTGCTTATACCCGTCATAATACTGCACAAACGAAATCGCTAGAGCCCTCGTCCTCGGCCCAATCTGCGACTCAATCTCTTCAGGCGTGATGTGTCTGCCCGCAGCTTCTAGATGCCTAACCTTAATGCCCTTCTTCTCCAGATTATGCCAGGGCACAGCGTTGGCCGGGAACTCAGTTGCGAGGAGAAGCATATCATCGCCCGGCTCGAACGGAATCGCCTGCGCCGCCAGGTTGATCCCCATCGATGTGTTCATCGTCAGGCAGATCTCCTCGGACGAGGCGCCGACAAGTCTCGCGGCGAGCTCCCTGGCCTTTTGGGTCGCGGCAAATTCGTGGCCAACGATGTCAACGTCGGTTCGACCGCGGAGCTTGAGCATTGAGTCAAGAGCTTCGAGCGAGCCGTTCGGGATGATCCCCTGCGATGCCCAGTTCAAGTAGGCGACGCCTTTCGGGAACGAGATAGCATTCCTTAGACTTTCTATCGGCTTGTTCATGGCGCTCCTGACAATCTGAAATCATCGGCAACATAAGCATGGCAAGGATATTGGTGTCGTAGGTTTCTGTCAATTGCCGGCTGACCCGTCCGTTGAAAGTTTGCCACTGCTGTTGCATACATCAGCAGCCTAGAGCATTCTATAACCAAGATAGCAAACATGGGAGAAACCTGAATGATCATGACGGGCCTGCGGGCAATTCTGATACTCCCTCGCCTAGACAATGTGGAGGCCATCGAGCGAGTGCGGAAAAGATACGACCCGTCGTTTGGGAAAATCGCGCCGCACAATACGCTTGTATTCCCGTTTAAAAGCGGGATGACGACAGAAGAAGTCCACGCTCATGCTGAGGCCGCCCTCAAAGGGTGCGACCCGTTCAGCCTTCAAATGCGGGGGGTCACAGGGCATGAGAGCAGCCATCTGTTCCTGAATGTCATCCGAGGCAATGACGAGATCATCGACCTTCATCACCGCCTCTATTCTGGACCGCTCGCTATGTACCGGAATCGGGCCTACACGTTCTTCCCACATTTGACGGTCGGCAGGTTCTTTGATGAAGGGACATTTGAGGAGGCGTTAGCAACGCTGGAGTCGTTTGACGAGCCCTTCGAGACGACGGTGGACGAGGTTACGATTATCGCAATTGACGGGAGCGGATGCGCCAACTTTCAGTCGGTTGTGCATTTGAATGGGGAATGACAGAATGAGAGAAGCAATAACATGAATCATCTGAGGAGACAGCCTTGAAGTGGGAGTACAAGACGCTTAAACAGCCGGCCACGGGGCTCTTCGGTGGGGAGATCGACGGTGCTAATCTGGAAATATCAATGAACGCGCTGGGCGCAGAGGGATGGGAGCTCGTAACCTCATTTGTGACAGCTCAAGGCGTAGGTTTCACGAGGGATGTCATCCTTATCTTCAAACGAGAAGTCCCGAAGTAATGTGAATCCTGGCCGAATCTCAGTAGTACAGGCGCTCGCTGCCTAATCGCAGAGATGTGACCTGCTCCTGCCATGCGGTCCCATTCACGCTGCTAGGGTTGCTGATCGCCCTCCTCGACAGATATCTGCTCCAAACTGCGGCCCGTTGTGGCGGAATTCGGCTCATCGACGAGGATGTCTCTGCCCGAAGCCGCGAATCCGTCCTTCTTCTTCCACAAAAGCCATTGCGGTTTCGCGCCTCCCCTCTTCGTGCGAATCATCGTGAACGCGCCTCGCAGCTTCTTGCCCTCTATGTGAAAATCAAGGTGTCCCTTTGTGTAGCTCTCCGCCATTGATAGCGGCTCCTCGCCCTCCGCTTTCAGGTTGCGGAACGTCCCGATGTCCCAGACCATAACCGTTCCGCCGCCGTATTCGCCCTTGGGAATAACGCCCTCGAAACTGGCGTAGTCGAGCGGATGGTCCTCCGTTGGGATAGCCAGCCGCTTCACCTTTGGGTCCATCGAAGGCCCTTTGGGAACCGCCCATGACTTCAACGCACCGTCGATCTCAATGCGGAAGTCGTAGTGCAGGTGGCTTGCGTCGTGCTTCTGAACGACGAATATGGGCGTCTCACGCGCCCCAGAATCGCCGCCATCTGGCTCAGTTGTCTTAGTGAAATCCCGCTTTGCGTGATAGTTCTTTAGCGAATCGTCTTGTGTCATGTCTATGCCCCGATTTGAGTTGCGCTCGTTGTCATCTGGAGTACGCAGAATAGAGGCTACCTGTCAGAATCGCAAGCAGCGGGAAAACTCCTGCTTGCCGATTCGTGCGGGGAGAATCTACGCTGCAATGACGACGCCTTCACGACGGGCGATCTCAAGGATTGGTCGGCCGCCGTCCGTCTCCCATTCATGCTCGCCGCAGGGGATAGGCTCGATGCGGTTATCGGTCACCGTCGCCCGCCACAGCTGCTTAACAAGAGCTATTTCGTATTGCTGGTCAAACTCCGGCGCTATTACGATCAGATCGATGTCGCTCCATTCGCCCGGCTTACCATTTGCATAAGACCCAAACAGTATTGCGCGTTGAGGATGAATGCCGTAATCGGGAAGCGCAGCTAGATAGCGCCTCACCGCCGCTACAATTTCGCCGTTAACCACTCAACCATCTCCTTCATGGACGCGAGGTCTTCTTTCGCTGTTCCGAAATCAAGAGACGCCTTGATATGATCGGGATAGCGACCAGCCAGCTGATAAAATGAGAAATCACGAAGCAATGTCATCCGGTCGGAATCGAGGGCCAATTCGGCTATCTCGGCCAAACGGATGAGATTATGAATATATGGCGGCTCCTTGCCAGTTTTCCGGACCACATGCGCCTTTAGCATCTTCTCGATGGCGAGATGCGCGAAGAAGAGGCCATGTCGCAGATGCCTTTTTTCTATCAGAGAGCTCGCGGCGGCGATGTCTTCCTCGCTGCCGAACCGCCAATACTCAATCTGCTTCATGGTGTCCATCTGCTAGCCAAGCGAAGTCGTAAATTCATTGCGCGCAACTCCTCAAAATTGCCGAAGACAAAGAACAGAATACTCGCTCTCAATCCTGATTCAAGTCAAATATGGCTCGGCATTGTCAATCCGCCGCGACTTAAGGGATGTGTAATTGTCTGGATGGGAGGAGTCTCCGCACGGTTCGCCCCTTGAACTCATCAAGCTTGAAAGGCGCGGGGCTATGATGTATTTAGTAATCTACAAGCATTCTGTGAATTCGGACTATCAAGACCCTTCAGTGCATTATGGTGGGCCTTAAATCCAGGACAAGTGGAGGAAAGAGATGCGCAAAGCTACACTCATTCTCGCAGTTTTGATGTTGACTGTTGGCCTTCAAGCGGAGCCACTTGCCCCACGACCTTACGAGCAGATACTAGGGCCTGCTCCGGAGATGATTCCCATTCTTGAGGAGGCTGAGCAAATTGTGCGGCCCGATTCTGAGTCGCCGGGCATTTCCATCGCAGAGACTAATGGCGGCGATTATATAGGTGATCTGACATCCCCCGAGGCCATATCAACCTCGGCGGAGAAGTCGCTCGCCATCGTGCCTGACTGGCTCAAAATGGACCTCTACGACATGTTCACACGAATGTCCGCGAGCGATCAGGAGGACTATGGGCAGCTTCTTCTTGCGATATCCGACCCCCGTCTGATTGACGAGGTGGCTTTCACAATTGCCCACTCCTCAAAAAGCGTCCTGAGCCGAACGGAACCGGAGCTTTATCTTCGGAATGTTGAGCTTTTGTATCAGATCGATCCGGAGATACCTTATGCCGACATCGTGGACTATGGCGAGCCGGGCGTCGATTCCGATTTCTACTCAACGGTTCGATACTCGACTATCCGAGGCGGCGAGATGGATCAATATGAGCTTCCGAGGGACATATACTATTGGTTCGTGGTGCATCCCAAGCTTGGGAAAGAGGAGCCTTCGATGAGTCCTGAGCCGAGAGAGAACGCGAACACCTATGGTTACTTCTGGCGAGAATACCTCTTTTACAATCCCTCAAATGAGTTCGACTACAGCCTCAATTACATGACGAAAGAGCCCAATATGATCGGCGAGGCGGACATTGACGGCTGGGGACCCTCGGCGAGCGGCTATCTTGTTGATGGCACAAGAAAATGCCCGGATGGCGTGATCGTTGGCGGGTCGGGAATTGAAAAGCCTCTTCTCGTTGAATATGTCTGGGGCGA
>JAGHCW010000214.1 GCA_021160245.1 bacterium
AAGCCGATCATCATCCTACCCGACGACGCGGCGAGCGGTCTCGGTGAGAGTCTTCCCGAGATTCTCAAGAGCTTGCCAGAGTCGCCGGGAGTGAAAAGACTGAACTAAGATAAGGCATATACCAAAGCCGCATACGCGGAAACGAATAGATAAGGCTAAACGAAGAGAGAAGAAAATGGCGATACTACTCGACGGAAATAGGACGGCAGAGAAGATTGAACTGAACATGAAGACCCAGATTGAGGCGTTCGAAGAAACTACGGGGATAAAGCCCGGGCTTGCGGGTATCGTCGTCGGCGATAATCCCGCCTCGGCCAGCTACGTCAGAAGAAAGCGCAGAAGAGCAACCGCGATAGGGATGTTCTTTGAGCAACTAAAGCTCCCGGAAAGCACGTCGATGGCCGAGATCAAGGAGCGAATCGACGCATTGAATAGGGACGAGCGCGTTCATGGAATCCTCGTTCAGCTGCCGCTTCCAGATCATCTCGATCCCCACGATGTCATCGACCTGATCGCAATTGAAAAGGACGTTGATGGCCTAACCACGCTGAACCAGGGGCTTTTATATCGCGGCAAACCGTGCCTAATGCCATGCACGCCGAAGGGCATTTTAAGGCTTCTCGACGAATATGACATCACCACCGAGGGCAAGAACGTCGTGGTCGTTGGCCGCAGCGAGCTCGTCGGCAGGCCTCTTGCGACTGTGCTTGCTGGCCGAAGCCGCAATGCGACCGTAACGGTTGTGCATACCCGCACGCGCGAGGTAAGGCAAATAACTAAACTGGCCGACATCGTCGCAATCGCCGCCGGGAAAGCCCACATGCTCGATGCCTCTCACTTCAAGCAGGATGTCGTCATAGTCGATGCAGGAATGAACTCAATACCGTCCGACAAGACAAAAAGCGGCAAGCGCCTCGTTGGCGACGTAGATTTCGAGTCCGCGTCCAAGGTCGCATCGCACATCACGCCCGTCCCAGGAGGTGTCGGGCCGATGACCGTCTGCATGTTGCTAGAGAACACATTCGAGGCCGCCCGCCTGGCCTGTGGCGAGCCGTAGCCCCACCCTCTTCATTCGTGTTTATTCGTGGTTGCTGGTTTGGCTACCGTATGAGCTTTCGGAAGATGACGACGATGAGAGCCGCGTTCAGAATAATGCCCAACAGCCCCTCGACCATCGCCAGCCCTGCCGCCCAGTCAATTGCGCGCACGTCGCCATAGCCCACGGTCGCATACGTTATCACGCTGAAGTAGAGTGAGTTGAGGTAGCCCCAGTCAAATGGCAGTGGTTCACATTTGAGGATTAACTTCTTCTCTGAAAGGGCGAGCCAGAACAGGCCTGAGCAGCCGAAGATGACAATCAGAATCGTGGCGATCAGATTCTTAAGCCTGACGCCATATCCAAAAATCCACTTGCTGACCACCCATTTGCCAGACCGCGGGAAGCCAAATAGCAGGACTGCGATGAGAATGGAGATTATAATAGCTGAGCCATCCACGAAGAATCTTAGGCCCGGGCTGACATACGATCCTCCCGCGAATTCAAACCATGCAGGGAAGGCAATGTTGATCGCTGCCGCGAGAGCAAAAAACAGAAAGAGGGGTCGCCAGCGTTTCGTTGTCATACGCGCGCACTCCGATGCCCACCAGTGCGCATCGTCCTCATCATCGTACGCGCCTCGCTTGCGGAATTGCTCCTTCAACCAGGCATATTGCTTTCGTGCCTGGTCCCAATCCTTCTTTCGGTGCGGCTCGATAATAGGCCGTGGGTCTGATCCGTCCGATGGTTTGAGGTCCCCGAAGTCGCACACAAGCTCGCCCTGCACGAGCGGGTCGTTGAAGTTGACGCTATAGACCCCACGCTTGCTCTGCTGCCATTCCTCAAGCGTTTTAATCTGCTTGTTGAGATCACTCGCCTTTTCGAATTCGTGCTTCGGGTCCCTCGCTTGCCTTTTGACTTTCATAAGGTCTTTCCGTTTCTGGAGCAAAACACTGAACGTCTCCAGCTTGGATTGCAGGTCCTTTTGCTGCTTTGGAGATGAGAGCTTCAAGCTCTCCGCGAAAACGGCTAGCGTGAGGTTGATTTTTCCCACAGCCAGATCGCTCATGTTGCACAGCTTCTCAAACCGAGAATCCTTCAGATTCAATGAAAGAGACGTCGCATAGTCGAAATGAGCATTGCCGACAAACTTTGTGAGTTTGAAGGTCGCGTCATCGATGAAGGTGGCTTTGTTGAAGTTCGATTCCAAGGCGAAGCTCGCACCGTCAAATACCGCCTCTCGTATGAAGGTTGCCTCCGCAAATTCCGCAAGAGCGTTGAACTTGGCGAGCTCGAAGTCCGCTTTTTTGTGAAAGATCGCATGTCTGAAGGTTGCGCCATCAGCAAATCTGCTTCTGAAGAACGCGCTTTGGCCGATGAACCTCGCGTGCCAGAATTCCGCAGCTCCCCCAAAAACAATATCATTGAAGAATACGTCATTGAAGAATACGGTAGGAGCCGGATCGATTGCCGACAGTTTCATTCCACCTTGGAGAATGAGTCCACCATGTTCGCGCCCCGCCTTGATGCTGCAGCCCAGTTCGATCGCACCAATGAGACAGCTTCTCAATTGAATCGCTTGCTTCAGGAGGGGCCCTTTATATTTCTTGCCGTTAATCTCAATTGAGCCCTTTGGCAAGAATTCGCCGGTCTTGTGTTTTTTTTCCGCCTCCGCAAGTGCCTCGACGCTCAGCGCCTCGATGTAGTAGTTTTTTATAGCTTTGCCATTGAGAATCATCTTCGCGGCTTTCAGGGCTGTGAGATAGCCATAGCGCACATCCGGATAGCGCTCGTACGTGACCCGCTTGATCTCTTTGCCCGCGTTGTCGAGCTCGATGTGGAGCACAACCTTGCGGCCATCAGAATCAGTGTGCAGAAGCTCTGTTTTCTCCAAGCGGCGCCTCGCGTCATTTTGTGTCCTTTGGAACAGGATAATATCAAGAGGGGAGAGAATGTGAAAGGAAAAGTAGGGGCGCATTGCTGGACGCCCGAATTCTGGCCTGCGGGTCGATGCACATAGGCTTGAGTTATTCTTGTGCCATCTGCTACAATCTTGTTCCGATATGATTGAGATTGACCGCGCGAAACAATTGCTTGCCGAGAAATTCGGCCACGCCGACTTCCTTGCTGGGCAGGAGGAGTCGCTTGGGGCGATACTCTCTGGCCGGAATCTGCTGGTCGTTATGCCGACCGGCAGCGGCAAATCGCTTCTGTATCAGCTGCCGGCGCTCATGCAGGATGGCCTTACGATCGTCGTATCACCCCTTATCTCGCTGATGAAAGACCAGGTCGATGACCTCGAGCGACGGGGGATTGCGGCCACTTTCGTCAACTCGAGCCTCAGCCTCAGCGAGCAGCAGTCGCGCCTCAATCTCTGTGCGTGCAATAGCATCAAACTCCTATACGTTGCCCCAGAGCGATTCCGAAACAAGCATTTTATTGAGGCGCTGCGCAATGCGACCATCAGCCGAATAGCAATCGATGAGGCGCACTGCATTTCGGAATGGGGGCACGATTTTCGGCCGGATTACTTGCGGCTCAAGGAGTTTCGGACGCGGATGGGCTCGCCCAGCATAACTGCCCTTACCGCCACTGCCACGCCGAAGGTGCGTCAGGACATCATCGAGTCTCTGGGGCTTGAGCCAGACGACGTTGATGTCCATGTTCGGGGCTTTGATCGCCCGAATCTCATCTTGAGCGTTCAGGAGTTCTCGGCGAGGGATAGAAAGGACGAGTTTGTGCTTCGATACGTCCGCGAACACGAGGGCTCGACGATAATCTATACGTCAACGCGAGGCGACGCGGAGAAACTGGGCGATGCCTTGAAAGCCGTCGAGCCGCGCACCGCCGTCTATCACGCCGGGCTCGAGGCGGATACTCGCGCTAGGTTTCAGGACAGGTTTATGAGCGGCAAGGATCGAGTTGTGGCCGCGACGAATGCCTTTGGGATGGGCATTGACAAGGCCGACATTCGTTCCGTTATTCATTACAACTACCCCGCGTCGATTGAGCAGTACTATCAGGAAATCGGTCGCGCAGGTCGCGATGGGAAGACGTCGCATTGCGTTCTGCTGCACTCATTGTCCGATCGGGGTCTTCGGGAGTTTTTCATTGGACTAAATTACCCGGGACCGGACCTTGTGAAGAGGGTTTATGAGGAGCTTTTCAGCATAGACGAGAATCCGGTCATGCTGACTTACAAGGAGATTGCGGCTCGCTGCGGGCCGAAGGTCAAAGATGGCCACGTCAGCGTTGCGGTTAGGCTTCTTGATGGCGCGGGGATAACAAAGGCCCTCTCTGGGGAGCCGAAGGTCGCCATAATCCTGAATAAGCCGGCCTCGAAGGTGAGGGCAAAGCTGCGCGGCCCTGTTCAGATTCAAGTCCTTGAGGGGCTTTCCGCTACGGGTGACATCGAGAAGCCCGGTCGTTTTGAGGCGAGTCTGCATCAACTAAGTCGCGCCTCAGGCCTCTCGGAGGACCAGATCCGCCGGGCGCTTCGAGTTATGAGCAGCGATGGCGTTATTGAGTACGAGCCGCCCTTCCGGGGAAGAGGCGTTGAGAAACTGGCGAATCCGCCGCCTTTTGACAAAGCCCAAATCGATTGGAATCGGCAGATGTTGCTACGAGGCGCGGAGAATCAGAAGCTCGAGGAGATGGAGCAGTATATCAACTGCGATGGCTGTCGGCGCGAGTTCATCCTGCGCTATTTCGGGGAGAAGGAGAGCTTCCGCTGTGGGACTTGTGACCGCTGCAATCCGACGATGAATGTCACTGGCAAATGCGTTGTCCTGACCGAGCATCCGAAGATCGCCAAGGCCATTCTTCTCTGCATTCGCCATCTGAGCTTCCCGCTGGGCGCAACGAAAGTCATCGAGATAATTACAGGCGCTCGGAGCAAGGACTTGATCAAGTGGGACCTTCAGCGCAATCCGGTTTATGGGCTGGCGCCTGCGGATAAGAAGACGATTAAGAAGGTTCTTGACGATCTCGTTACCGAGCGCTATCTCAAACGAGCGGGGCAGCCTGATAGGCCAGTTCTCGCCTTGACTATGCAGGGCCGAGATGCGGTCTCATCGATGAGCGTCAATGACCTGAGCGCCCGGAAATCGCCGTCATCGCCGAAGCCGCCGCCACGACTTCAGCAGCCTGAGAATGACCATGCGAAGCTCACGCCAGATGAAGAGAATATTGTCGCAGCCGTGCTCAGGTGCATCAATGGCCTCGGCAGACGGCGAGGCGCTAAAGGGATCACAGAGGTTCTTACCGGCTCGAAGGCCAAGTGGATAGAGCCCGCGGGGGCCGACAAACTCGAAGTGTATGGCTGTCTGGATGTGTCGCGGGAGCACATCAAGCGCATCATCGGCTCAATGCTTCAGGAGGAGTTGCTCCGCAATGCCGGCAACGATTTTTATCCCGTGCTTGAATTAACTGGCGCCGGCCGAGTGGAACTTGAGCGTCTGACTGGAGAGGCAGAGCCGCCGATGAGCGATGAAGCTGACGACAATGGGGAGGAGCTTGTTGAGATGAAAGCTGAGCCACTTGAAGCGCAGCCATCGAATGACGCTGGTGGATTACTTGATCACGCAATACTTGAGTTGCTGCATTCTCCGGCCGATCGGGCGAAGACTATATTGCCGGAGCTCCGTTTGTTTCATCCGAAGGAGCTTGCACAACGCTTATTCCAAGCGTTTCAGACTCATCAAGAGGACCGTGCTCACGCCCGTGTTGTATGGGTGCTTGGCGAATTGTGCGGCCAATACGCCCTCAGCTTCCTTGTCGATTGCGCCTCGAGTGATGAGGCAAACATCCGCCAGCTAGCAGCGTCGGCGCTGGGCAAGATTGCCAAGGGCGTTTATTCTGACGGAAGGTCTATTGCGCCCGACATGATGCGAGCGAGAGAGTCGCTGGTTCGGTTGACGAGGGATCTCGAAACTCAGGTGCGTCAATACGCGGAGAATTCTCTTAGGGAGTTTCCCGATTGAGATGTTGGCAGTGAGAGCTCCTGTCGGGTGCTTTTATAGATTGCCAAGATCACCACAACTCATGGGGGATGAGTGATGGCCGCCCCACACTATCTGGTGGATGGTCACGAGGCGCACGATCTCTTTGACGCTTTGACGGTCTTGTAGTAATTTACCATTGCCCTTGTGCGTCGCCGTATATTTTGGTGAGGCAATGGCGAGAACGTAAGAGATACATTGGTTATTGTCTAATAGTAGTGGTCTATGTAGTTAAGAGGAGGAGTTGCATGAGAAGGCCAATCTGGAGCTTGTTGGCGATAGCTTTCGTCGTTGTGGGGTTCTGCGGCTGCTCAGGTCACAAGGATATCGTGGTTTCAGAGGCCGAGATACTTGACGAGTCGATTCCGCCGTCAACGGACATTGAGTATGTGGCGGTCTATAGGGATGTCGAGGCGCCATTTCCGCGGGGCATAAAGGACAGGAACCGGGCCAAGAAGGAGGCGATTCGCCTGGCGGTCTTGGAGCTTAAGATGAAGGGATTTCTTGAGGCGGCTGATGAAGTTCGCTTCTCGCTCGCGCAGGGTATGAACGATGAGGAATATGACCGGGCGGTCAAGAAGGCCAACAAGGATTTCCAGACGTTCATCAACGATTGGAAGATCATAAAACAGGAGGTTCCGAGGAAGCGCGCCGTTGTTATCTTGACGGTCTATTTCAAGATCGATAAGGCGAAGCTCCGCGAAGCTCTCATGACCGGGCGAGCGATCATAAATCGGGCGAAATACAAGACTTACGTTGAGCTTTATTGGAATGTTCCTGGCAGAGACATCAGCCCTGAGATATGCAACACGTTGATCGAAAATGTCGAGAATTATTTTGCCAGGGCAGGCTATAATGTTGTGCAGTTCGAGCGGATTAAGGGCAAGCTCGTGAGGATGCTAAAGGATTTGGGTGAGAACACGGACGACCTCTATTCACAGGACGAGCTCAAGCGGTTCAAGGCGAATCTGGAGCTTCGGAACATAGACAGCAGATTTGTGAACGGCAAGCAGATACTGGGGGACTACGCCGATCTTCTCATCGGTGTAACGATCAATAACGTCGAGGTAACTCCCGACATGATGCTCAGCGTGCGCATCACAGTCAACGCGACGCTGTTTGAGCGAAACGACTGGGTCTCATTGGCCTCGCGCAACGCAAGCGGAATGGTCCCATACGACGGTGGCGCGGAGAGTTTCTTTCGGGTGGCGGAACGAGTAGCGCTGAATGTATGCGAGGCGTTGGAGCCTGGCGTTGCGGACGGCATCGCTAGACGTGAGGCGATTTACAGAGCACAGGTGACTGCCGCGAGGGATTTCACGTTGGTCTTTAAGGGTATCAGCAGCAACGAGTTCCGGCAGATCAACAACAGGCTTATGGGTTCCGATTTGCTTGCCCACAAAGGCTCAGACGCCCAAGCTCGCAAAGTCTATGTTCAGTATAGGGGCACGAAGGATGCGCTGGCCGGTGTTGTTGAGTCGGTTTTACGAGGCGCGGGCTTCAGCTTCGGGCCGCCTGAATACTCGGCAGACGACAATACGATAGTATTCCGCAAGCAATAGGATTGCGGCGTTCGGCAGAAACGGAACCAGACGAATTCTCCATAGTTCGCTCTCTGGCTGATGCAGCGGAGAGGAAGACAGAAAGGGAATGAGGATTTCACGCTGTGAAGGGGCAGCCGCGGGCACGCGATTTTAGCAGTGCGCGCAGTGCGGGCCCGGGCGTCAAGAGAGGAGGAGCGAGATGAGAGCTATTGAGCAGACCGTAATCACGGCAATGGTTTGTCTGCTTTTTTGTGCTTCTTTATGCGCGGCGGAGAGAGATGTCATGCTTTTCGTGGGCGAGCGCGCGCTTGAGAGAGCGGCTACACCGCTAATCGCCGAGCTGCTGGCCATCAAACCATCTGCGATTGAGGCGGACTACGACAAGAGGAAGTTCATCACTGACGAGGGGACGCGACTCGCCTTTTCGGATGTTTTCACCGACGGCTCGGTAAAGGACTCGGCCTTCTTCCGCGCGATCCGCGATCAATATCGCCCCGACATTCTCGTCCTCCTGTGGGTCTCACGCGAGGGAAAGAATGAGTACAAGGCCTATGGTATAGAGAAGCAGCAGATCACGCTCCGGTTAAGGACCATCGACGCGAAGAATGGCAAGGTGATCGTCGATGAGACGGCAAGCCATGAGACCTCATTTGGCAAGGATACATCGGGCGACGATGAAGCGAGAGAAAGGCTGCTTGCGGATGCGGTTGCGGAGTTTGATACGAAGAAACTGCGCCGGGAGCTGAGCTCTTACTTCAAGAGCTCGACAGGCGCCGCCGGGCGGTTCAAACTGATCATCAGGAAGATCGACCAGAAGGAGTATTTCGCCAAGAGAGGCGAATTCCTGGAGATAGCCCGTATGGCCGGAGCAACGGGTCGCCTCATCGACAGCTATAATAAGTCAGGGCTCGAACTGACTATACGAGGCGATTGTGGGCCGGACTTCGACGGTTTCTATCGCTCGCTCAATTGGGCTGCCACATCAAAAAAGACGTTTTATGACTTCGATATTGATCGAGGCGAGGTCGGCTCCGAGATTGTGCTTACGAAACTGTTGCCGAGGCGCAAGAAGCTGATCATAACGGACCTCGCGCCGGAGTGGTATCACGGCAAGCTGGCGGCCTACAAGGAGTCGTTGCTTGCACAGGAGGGCCTCTCGGACCTTAAATTCCGCTATGTTGAGGGCGAAGGGGACGAGAGGGCGGCAACAGCAGTTTTCATCTTCACATACCGAGGCGATCTGCCGGCCTTTGAGGAGAAGCTCTGGGCAACTCTGAAGTCATCCGGCAAGGTGGCGAAGAGAGAACTAGTGTCCATCTCGAGCAAGACAATCGTCTATCGGTCTCAGTACGTGCCCGGAGACGAGTCCGGCATACACCTAGTCTTCAACAACATCTCGCCGGATAATTTCCGCCGTGTGGGGACGCGACTCGACCGCATCGTGAAGGGATTGAAAGTTCGGAACTTGACCAAAACCTACGAGCCTCTGCTCTTCAGTCTGTCCTACAGGTTTGACGTTGACATCAGTCCGCTTGATGTGGACACGACTTTGTGGTCTGAGATTAGCAGGGACGATGCGTTGAAGGACATTGTTCAGGACTATACCGAGGGCGGGCTAATTGCGTTTTATTGCTGGGAGGAGCCGGATTGGAGGCTCTATGTGAACCTTCAAGTCAAGAGCCTTAGCCCTATTGACTACTCTCAGAACGGTCGGGCCCTTATCAGCATCGTTCGAGCAGTCAAGGGCGTGAAACGTCTGACACCGGCGTACTCGGAGGACACGAGGACGCTCACGATGGCTCTCGTCTTCTCCGGCACAACCGTTTATCCAATTGACGACGCAATCTGGGAGGGCGTCAAGCAGTATCCCGGACTCTCCAAGCTCGCAATGGGCGCCATCACGCCGAGTCAGCTCACTTACTTCTTTTCCGGCGAGGGGAAGGCTGGTCAGTATGTCTCGGTCCTGATGAAGAACGTAACGGGCCGTGATTACAAGAAAGTGTCGAGCCAGTTTGCTCAGATTCTTCGTAAGATAGATGGGACGCGGGATGTTCGGTATTCGTACCAATATCGAGCGAGAATGGCGACTTTTGAGCTCAAATATGACGGCAAGACTCTCTTCGATCTTGATGACGCAATTCAGCGGGCGATGGCGGCTGAGCCTCTATTTGTGCATACAGCGAAGGGGCCGTCCATCAATAATCGCTTTGTCTATTACTACTACGACTATCCGGTTGAGCAGGGCGCGGCCGCCGGCCTGGAAGCGGGGCTTGAGGCGGCTCTTCCCGACCTGGAACTGCGAGCGGGGGTATCCGGTCTTGTCGAGCGCTATGACCCCTGTGTTGTGAAGGTGTTATGCCACGACGAAGCAGGCAAGTTCATAGGGCACGGCTCGGGATTCTTCGTGGACCCGGAGGGTTACATTCTCACGAATGCGCATGTCATTAAGGATGTGCCCCGTCTAACCGTTCAGACGTTCGACGGCGTGAGGTATCAAGTGCTCATCATCAAGCGAGACGATGATCTTGATCTCGCTCTGATAAAGCTCAAGACACCGAAATCGGATTTCCCGTCGGTCGCCATAGGAGACAGCAGACGCGCCAAGAAAGGCGAGAAGATACTCATTATCGGTACCCCTCTTAGCACCGAATATGAGCACAGCGCCGTAACCGGGGTGATAAGCGGAACTGACCGACAGAGCGGCAGATTGCAGACCTCGGCGCCGACCTATTCAGGGAACAGCGGATCGCCCGTGATCTCATGTCTAACCGGTAGGGTAATTGGCGTCCATGTCGCCTCACCAGTCATGCAGGGCGAGGTCGCGATACGTACTAAAGAAGGCCTAAAGGAGACGAACCTCGTCGCCAAGAGTCGCGCCGAGTCGATGGGGTTTGTTATTCCGGTGAACTACGCAAGGCAGCTTCTTGAGATGATCAAATAGTCTCGGAGTAAACTCTCTAGCCGCCGATGACGGATACGCCACCAAGATACGGGGCCAGCGGCTCCGGAACTCGTACTGTGCCGTCTGCGAGCTGGTAGTTTTCGAGAATGGCCGCCAGTGTCCTGCCGACGGCAAGCGCGGAGCCATTCAGCGTGTGGACGAATCTCGATTTACCGCCCCCGACCGGTTTGTATCTTACGCCGGCGCGCCTCGCCTGAAAATCGGTGCAGTTGCTGCAGGACGATATCTCACGGTATTTACTCTGATGTGGGAACCAGACTTCGAGGTCGTAGCATTTGGCCGCGGAGAAGCCGAGGTCGCCTGTGCATAGATTAACAACTCTATATGATAGCCCAAGCCGCTTAAGAACCTCTTCTGCATTTTGCGTCAAGCGCTCATGCTCATCCCACGAATTTTCTGGCGTCGTGAACTTGACGAGCTCCACCTTCTGGAATTGGTGGAGGCGTATAAGGCCCCTCTGGTCCTTGCCGTAGGTTCCCGCCTCTCGCCTGAAGCAAGGCGTGTATGCCACGAGGTTCTTCGGCAACTCGTCCTCGGAGAGAGTTTCGCCCCTAAAAAGATTCACAAGCGGAACCTCCGCCGTGGGAATCATGAAGAGCTCATGTCCCTCGCAACGGAACATGTCGGCCGCGAATTTGGGCAGCTGCCCCGTGCCCATGCAAGACTTCGAGGACGCCATAAAGGGCGGGAGTATCTCTGTATAGCCATGTTCGCTCGTATGTAGATCGAGCATGAAATTGATGAGCGCTCGCTCCAAACGCGCCCCGAGCCCCTTGCAGACCACGGACCGGGAACCGGCTATCTTAACGCCTCGCTCAAAGTCTAGAATGTCGAGCGCTGTGCCAAGCTCCCAATGAGCCTTGGGCTCGAAATCAAAGACGGGCCTCTTGCCCCAAGACCTGATCTCTGTATTGTCATCTTCGCCCTTGCCAATGGGCACGGAGTCATCTGCGATGTTCGGAATGACCAGCATGAACTGGTCCAGGCTCTCCTCGCATTCCCGTAGCTCTCCCTGAAGCCTCTTGGCCTCGGAAGAGACCTCGCGCATCTTGACGATCAGCTCCTGCCTCACATCCCCCGGCAAGTCCTTCCCGGAAATCGCCTGCGACGCCTCGTTCTTCTGACGCCTCAACGCCTCAACCTGAGATAGAAGGTCCCTACGCCTCGAATCAAGCGATTCAAAAGCGCCGAAATCCAGATCGTCACTACGCTGCTTCGTCATTCGCCTGACGAGCTCAAGATTCTCACGAACAAATTGTAGCTTTAGCATTTGCGTTATCCCAAGAATAGATTAAAGACCCAAACGCCCCACGGACTTGCGCCCGGAGGCGAGAGGGTCGGGCGGAGGCGCCCCTAAGGGCACCAGACGGGTACAATAACTCATCTGTAATT
>JAGHCW010000206.1 GCA_021160245.1 bacterium
CTTTGGGGGGAGCGTAATTTTAAGGGCAGCCTCGTCCTTGCAGGGCAACGAGGCTGCCCTTAAAATTACGCTCCCCCCAAAGGTGCTCCATCGCCGACAGCAGCGTGTCGATGCCCTTGCGTGGCTCAATCGTGCCAATATGCAAGACGTATGGCTCATCCGTTGGCAGTTGGCGGCTGGCGGTTGGCGGTTGCGGGTTGCGGAAGAATCGCTCCTCAACGCCCTGATGGATGACGGAGATTCTCTCAGGTGGAATCGAGAACGCCCTTCTTGTGCCCTCAGCAGTGGCTTCCGAGACGGCGATAACGTGGTCCGCCTTGTGAATGACCCTCGGCAGGACGCGAAAATAATACTGCCCCCCCGTCTTGTGCGTGCGCTCGGGATGCTCCAGAAAAAAGAGATCGTGGATTGTCGTGACGCTCTTGCCTGCTCGTTGAGGCGCGACGTTGTTGTTTGGCGAATGGAAGATGTCCACCGACCCGATAGCCGCCTCAACATTTGGCCAGCGAAGATGCTCCCAAAGCCACAAAACCGCACGGCCGGGCCATCTCTTATGCACAACACTTACGTTCGGATACTCAGCAAACCAATCCCCTGGCGGCGTATCCTTATACGAAAACGTAAAGACCACGAGCTCAACCTCAGGCGCATTCCGAGCCAGCGACTCAATCAGGCACTTTATATACCGCCCGATCCCCGTAGGCTGCTTGAGCATCGCCGAACCATCAATCCCGATTCTCATCGCTCTCCCTTTTCACCCTCAGCAAAGGGCGCTATCACACGCCAATCGCGTCCATTGGACTCCACTATAACGCAATGGAGTTCGTTCGTCATATAGACCTTGAACGCGTCGATCGTGTATGGAAAAGCCCGGGGCTTGTCTTTCTTCAAAATAGCGGGGCCGATGCCCGAGGCGATGATTGCCGATGGCGACACGAGCTCCAAGAAGGCCCGCTCTTCGGGCAGAATGTCCTTCTGATGCTTGCCCTCCGAGCTCGACCACCCTCTTACGGGAATCACGAGCACTGTGCTCTTCAGCGAGGCGCCGTGCTCGGTAAGCAGCAACTGCGCAAGTGGCCCCGCCTCGCTCAAGAAAAGGATGGAGAAGTCCTCAAACTCCAACTTGAAGACGAGTGATCTCTCACAAGGCCGTCTGATCTGAAGCCGTGTTTCGTCGGGAAATTTGTCGCCAATATGGCTGATCGGAACCGACAGCCGCTTTGCCCAATCCATCAGTTTTCGGAATTTGCGGCTCTCGCTCTTAGAATCCCCGATCATAAGTTGCCCAATCTCAAGCCGGCCCAGGGCTTTGGACCCGGCCTCCGAGAAAAGGTCGAGAAGACCATCGATGTGCTCGCCCGATGGGTTGGTCAAAACCGCGTAATCAATCCGATCTATGCCCCGTCTCCGCAAGTACGGCACAATGACGTTCTTGCCTGCGCCGGTGTCCGAGTAACGCGAGCCACCCCCGTCAACAAGCACGGTCTTACCACCCGGCGCCTCGATAACACAGCAGAATCCCCGGCCCACGTCGAGAAAAGCCGCCCGAAGCTCCCCATCTGGGCTCCATCTGGCGCCAATAACGACCGAGGCAATGAGAAGGCCAATCGACAGTATCGCCGCCTTTCTTAGGCGAGTTCGCATCCTCTCATTTTCCTCATCAGCTCCCCATTCCTGATTTTTTAGCCTTAATACAAGGGCAGAAACAAGAAGCAAAGAGACAAAGAACATCAGACAGGTGAAGAGACCTGGCGTTGGGACGATCAAGGAGGAATAGGGCGCCTTGTCGATGACGTCCATGGTGGCCTGCATTACCCAAGTTACCCAATCGGCAAGTGACAAGAGAACCGATGAGACCCACGCGTTGATCAAAAAAACGAAGAGCGAGAAAAATAGAAGATTCACAAGAACCATTGCCGTTGGGATAACCAGCACATTAGCGATAACTGCAATGAGGCTTACACGGCCAAACCAATACGCACAGATAGGCGCCGTGGCAAGCGTCGCGGCCGCCGATGCGACCGCCAGCCCAATTACATAGCGCTGTATCCGGCGCTGCTCCAAGTATCTTCTTCTGGCAGAGAGATACCGTATAGCTTCTGAGACGGCGATTACGGCGGCAAACGATAGCTGGAAGCCCGCCTCAAAGAGAGAACCTGGCATCCACAATAGGATAGCTATCGCGGCGAGCGCTATGATGTTCATGGTCTCTCTATGGCGATCGAAGGCCATCGCTATTAGATAGGCGCAGACCATGATCACCGCCCGAATAGTCGAGTGCCTCGGGCCCGCGATTAAAGCGTAAGCAAGAACCGGCACTATCGTCACGAGGCAGATCACTCGCCGGCCAGAAGCGCCCCGCGCAAGAATGCCCAGATGCAGCAGCAATTCACGAAACACTCGGTAAAAAAAGAATGCCACGAAGCCGATGTGAAGCCCCGAGATAGCGATTATGTGGGCAATCCCAAGCCGTTGAAGCTGATCGCGATGGTCCGATGTGATCCCCGTCCTGTCTCCAAGCACAAGCGCCGCCATGATCGGCGACCTCCCAGGATTACAGGTCTCATCCAGCAGCCCCTTGAACCCCCGCCTCACCCCGAGCAACACGTTGACCGCGCCCGACCAGAGACCGCCGTCGTTGCCGAGGCGCGTAAGGTTCGCCTCGGAGCAATATGCCAGCCGCAGAACGCCTCGTCTCTGCCAATACTCGCGAGCGTCGAAACCACCCGGATTGCGCCGCGAGTTCGGCCTTTTAATTCTCGCCTTGGCCTCAATGAGCTCGCCATGTTTCAGATCGCTAATCGGCCACAACTTCTCGCGGTCTGCCCTTATTGTGAGCATCATGCTGTAGCCTATCGACCAGGTCTGTCCCTCGTATTCGACCATGCAATCATTCAGTTTGACCTTCGTCTTGCCCGCAAAGGTCACGGGAAAACCTGTGATTTCGCCGCGGACCTTGGCTTTGTCCAGCCAATCTGGCAGGGGGTCTGCGGGCATCTGCAAGCTGTAATTGAACCATCCAAGACCGAGAATCGCGATCGCGGCCCAAAGAAATGCTCTGCAGAGAGAGCGGTGGCGCCTGAGCATTACCGCCGCAATGCCGACCATCAATAGACCCGTCAGGATAGCGATGGCTGGATGCAAAGCAACATAGCGCCCAACCCAAATGCCCACGCAGAGCGCAATCGCCGGCGCGACAAGCGGCGATCTCTCCAGGAACTGACCCATCCCCGTCCTCATTCAGTCCGCAGCATCTCTGAAAAGCCCCAACAAGCCTGACCCAAAATGCGCAGACTATGTTCTCGCCGCAGTTCTGTCAATATAAAGGCAATGCTGGTGAAGCAGATTGACCCGGGCGGGTGGCGCCATTTGGATTGGGGCGGCAGGGCTGCCGCTTCCACTCATGGCGGCTTGACGCGACCCACGCTGCGTAGGCGTGATGGGTCTAGCAGCGCGATTCCTAATGCCATCACTTTCAATTGGTCCTCAATGCCCGCGGGGAAGCAGTTCAAACTGCCGTCCCTGCCGCTTTGTGCCTTTGGCCTCGTCGAAGCAAAGGAATTTGCCTATGCGACCGGGCTGGGCCCAGTTGCACGATCCACCCGTTCGATGCGACTCAAGCCAGAACTGGATGCCAGAATCACGTAATCGCGAGGCAATTCTCTCCGCCTGAGGCCTTTCTTGAAAAGGCATAAATGCTTGGAGCGCGTTGTTTGGTTGCCAGAGACCAAATTCACAAGAGGAGAAAATCCGAGGCTCGAATGTAGATCGGCCATAGGCTTCCCAGACGACCTTGTATGGTGCAAATGAGTATCGCCCAACACCCAATAGCGCCCACCAAAACGCTCTGCCGATCCAGGAGTTGATCATGACTCCCTTCCGGCGCGTCAACAGATCTTTCATGGAAAGGAGATAATTCCAAGCATCGGGCATACGCTGCAAATCATCTTGATGCAGAGGCCTACCGGTTGTTGGATCAGGCGGCACGAATATGAAGCGACTAGCAGATGATTCGCTGTTTTGAAATTGCTCATGTGAAATGAGGGGAAATACGAGTTGTTTGGGTAACCGGACGCCTCTTGTGTGTTGGTTTGCTAGAATGAGCGTATGGGGCTCTTCCTCTTCGATCCTATCGAAGATATAGACTCTATTTGCCCCGCATGTATTTATCCCCTGCCTGGGTTTCGAGGACTTCGGAACTGATATGCGAGGGATCGGCGACCGGCCGGTGTGTTCAGAATAATGGGCGTGAATGGTCCATGAATCCGTCGAATCCCGAAGTGGAAGCGCAGAATAGCGCTCCCATGTGTTTTCCTTAGCACGGACATAATAAGGAACTGGAAACCTTTGCTTCTTGTTGCGTTCAAAGGCGCAAAAGCAATAGCTCGTGGATACATTTTCAAATATCTTCTCCCGGCCGAAATCGAATACCTGACAAATACGAAAATCCACCTGGTTGACCTCATAGGTTCTGAATTGCTCGTGAGCACCATCGTTGAGGAGCAAAGATAACGGCATGAAAAATAACGCTTTTCCGCCTTCTGCAAGGTGCTCCTGAATGCACCTGCTGATTATTAGAGCAGCAATATCTACGCGAGAATTCCCCAGAATTATTGGCCGCGTTGCTCCCACAAGGCCGTATTTTCTAAACAGTGGCTTGAGCTTCTCCTTATATAATTCCGGGAGTTCGGTGAAGTTCATCCAAGGTGGGTTGCCAATGACAATGTCTGCCCGTATTGTTCCGCGCCAAAACAAATAGTCAGCAGATATGAAGTTCTCACTGGGGAATGTGATCCCATAGCGGAGCTTCATTCCGGAGAGGAACTGCTGCACAAAGCGCATTTCGACCTCAACGCCATACAGCCTGCGAATCATGCTATCCGTGACCTCGACGCCGTTATCTACGGCGGATGCCACTAGAGCCTGAAGAAAATTTCCGGTGCCAGCTGTGGGATCGAATACAACCGCGCCATCGCGCCAAGCCTGCAACAGATGGTACTTGGCAATAACCCACTTACACCATTTGAAAGG
>JAGHCW010000069.1 GCA_021160245.1 bacterium
GTGTCCACGAATTCTAGTATTGGCTCAAGGCGGGCGGGTGGTCTTAGTCAGTTAGAATCGCTCACTATTCCCAGCACTGCCGCCCAGAGGCTGTTCTGCATACTATCAACAAGATGAGGCGTGTCAACTACTCGCCAAACCGCAAGACCAGAAAAATCAGATCTAAAGTGTGGGAGGGTGTCTGGGCTGCTATAGACGCCCACATTCAACACCGAAGAACAGTCTCACAAAGTCCGTCCTACACCACGATCAAATCACCCATCGGGTTGAGTAGCGAATGTCTATCCGCTGCACCGGATTGGCTATAGATGCTTGACGAGGCGTCTCTCCGAGAGCTCTTGGACTATCTGCCGAACATCCTGAGCACGGTCGCGGCGGCAGACCAGAATGGCATCATCAGAATCCACAATTACTACATCGTCAATCCCGATTACTGCTACAACTCTCCCGTGCGAGAATGCCACGGTGTTCTTGGAATCAATGGCGATAAGCTCGCAGTTCGAGGCGCAGCCCTGGTCGTCACAGGGCCAGATGTCCGCGAGGGATGCCCAGCTTCCGACGTCATCCCAACCGATGTCCGCCTCGATTACGAGTACCGCGTCTGATTTCTGCATCACACCATTGTCGATTGAGAGCGGCGTGATCTTCTCGTACACCTCGGTCAGAATATTGCCGAAATCTGGACTATGGATATGATTTTTGAGAAAGCCAATTGCCGATCCAAGATCTGGGATGTGCTTTTCAATTTCTCGAAGAATCGTGTCCGCTCGGAAGAAGAATATTCCAGCATTCCATAGGTAATCGCCGGCTGCGAGCATCGCCTTCGCAGTTTCAAGAGGCGGTTTCTCTACAAAGCGATCGACCTCGGAGCATCGGATGGCGTCCGTAGAATTGGGCACATCGCACAGCTTGCCCCGCCTTATGTAACCGTAGCCCGTGGCGGGTTGTCTGGGTGGTATCCCGATGGTTATCAGCGCATTGGGCCTTCTTGTGAGAATGGCGCCGGCGAGGCGCAGGATTTCCTGAAACTTGCCCGTCTCTGCGATAGTATGGTCTGCCGGCATGACGGCCATCAAGGCGTCCGGACATCGTTCGCTAAGGACTAGGGCGGCAAGCCCAATGCACGGGGCAGTATTCCTCCCAACCGGCTCAAGTATCAGGTTGTCCGGTCTAAGCGTGGGCAAGACCTCTCTGATTTCTCTCTGCTGTTCGGCGAGAGTAACCACGGCGATGTTGGATTCATCTATAGCGCCCAGAATTCGATTGTGTGTCATTTCAAGCAGAGAGCTTTCGCCGATAAGCTGCAAGAGATGTTTTGGCGTGTTTCTTCGACTCTGAGGCCAAAGCCTCGAGCCGACGCCGCCGGCCAGTATCACGCCAAACGTCGTTGTGCTCATATAGTTCGGTCCTTATCCAAATTCGTATGAATTATTCTGATCTTCATCAGTCCAATCGCCATTTTGAATGGGTCGGCGAGAACACGGACCTTCGTCTCCCTATCGTCGGCCCAGAATACAGGCGCTTCCAGCACTTTGAGGCCCAGCTTTCGGGCAATGAAGAGCTGTTCAACGTCGAAAACGAAGCCGGGGCTCATCTGGAGTTTAGCGATTGCCTTGCCAGCTTCACGTGTGTACATCTTGAAGCCGCACTGAGTGTCCTTGAAGCCTCTCACCACCAATAGTGAGGTTAGGAGTCTGAAGCAAAGGCCCATGAAACGCCGATGAAACGGCTGGGGATCAACCTTGGAATCGGGCAAGCGCCTCGAACCGATGACCATATCGAATCCCTTGTCGATCCAGAGCAGCAGCTCATCGGCCTGACCTATGGGTGCTGAAAGGTCAGCGTCGGTGAATAAAATCCGCTCACCTCGAGCAAGTTCGATACCTCGGGCAACGGAGAATCCCTTGCCGACGTTTCTGGGATTACTCACCGCCTCGTAGCCTGTCCGGTCGGAGCGTTTCTTAACCTCATCACCGAACGCCTCGGCTATCTTGCGTGTCCTATCGACGCTGCCATCATCAACGACGATGAGCTCACTTCGGAAGTCCTTAGATTCAAAGTAAGAGAGAATCGACATGAGTCCTTTCCTCAAGCGCTTCTCCTCGTTATAGGCTGGGACGACTACTGATAAATATACAGGCTCACTCATGCTTTTTCCTCTTAGATGCCCACGACATCAAAACGCTCTGGGTGAAGCGCGGGGTCTGCCTTTATTAACACCCGTCTGTGAAACGTCTTCTCCAGTTCGACGATTATGTCCTTCATCTTCGTCTGGAGCGTCTGCGCTACGGAGGGATGAGCCCTGACGAGTAACTCCTTGTGAGCCGAGTACTCTGCGACGCGACGTATCTCCCGCTGAACATCGTAGCAGACCGTAACTCTCGACTTAATTCGCCCAACGCCATCACATAGCGGACATTTCTCGCAAAGCATCCTCTCAAGGCTCTCACGAACCCTTTTTCTGGTCATTTCCACCAGGCCGAGGCTTGAAATCTCATTGATAGTCGTCTTGCTTCGGTCTTTCTTAAG
Source organism: bacterium (assembly GCA_021160245.1). Classification (GTDB taxonomy): domain Bacteria; phylum B130-G9; class B130-G9; order B130-G9; family B130-G9; genus JAGHCW01. Next base: position 2,530 of record JAGHCW010000069.1, read on the forward strand.
CTCCGTCGCAAGTGCCTCCAGTACCCGTTCCTTGTTCTCCTCGATCTCCATATCTATGAAATCGATTATGATGATGCCACCGAGATCGCGAAGTCTAAGCTGGCGCGTAAGCTCCCGGGTCGCCTCGAGGTTGATTTCCAAGAGGGTCTTCTCCAGACTATCTTGACCGACGTATTTCCCCGTGTTGACGTCAATCGTTACAAGCGCCTCCGTCTGGTCAACCACAAGGAAGCCTCCCGAGCGGAGCCACACTTTGGGGCGCAGCGCCCTTTGCGTCTCGCTCTCGATGCCGTATTCGTCGAAAATAGGAGTGTCCTTAACGAAGAGCTTTATTCTGTGTGCAAGTCCGGGGAGCATATTATCGACATACTCAACGCATTGCTGGTAGGCCTCCTCCGAGTCGATGACCATCCGTTCAACGTCCGGCGTGAAGAAGTCTCGTATCGTCCTTAGTATAGGGTCCGGTTCCTTATATAAAAGGCTTGGTGCTGGGGTGGTCTCGCTTTTTAAGAGTATATTGCGCCACAGATTAGTCAAGAACTGAACGTCAGAGCGAAATTCCTCCTCACCCTTGCCGACAGCAAGTGTCCGGATGATCAGCCCCATACCGCCGAGTTCCAGCAGGCTGACCACTTTCTTTAATCGCTCTCGCTCATTTTCATCCTCGATACGCCGGGAGATGGCCAGGTGAGGGACCGATGGTTGTAGCACCAAATGCCGACCCGCGAGCGATATAAAGGACGTGACTCGAGCGCCTTTTGCCCCGATGGGGTCCTTCGATACTTGAACCACAATCGTCTGACCGAGAGCGAGAAGCTGCTCTATTGGCAGCGGATGCTTGGGTCTAGATTTATGAACAACGCCGTCTCTTAACTGCTCCTTGGAGACCTCGCCGGTCAACAAACGCTCATATTCGTCCATCGTGTCATAGACATCCGAGACATAGAGAAAAGCATCTCGCTCAAGGCCAATGTCCACAAAAGCGGCTTGCATACCAGGGAGAACTCGCGTTACCCGACTCTTGTACACATTGCCAACCAAGGTCTCGTTCTCACGCCGCGCAACGTAAAGCTCGACCAGAACATCATCTTCCATTATTGCTATTCGAGTCTCGCCGAGCTCCGCGTTGATGATGATCTTTTTGCTGGTCATTATTCCCCGCCCGCTTCTTGCTTGATAGCGCTGGTTTCCTCAATGCGCTCGATCCGCTTCTGCGCCTGTTTGCTCCAAAGCGAATCCGGAAACCTCTTCATGATCTTCTTGTACGTTCTCATTGCGTTCGCAAACTCGCCCTTGGCTTCGTAGCAGAGGCCGACGCTGGCCGAGGCGCTTGCTATCCAAGGAGCGGATGTCTCGTTCCCCGTATATGACATGTCAAGTCGCATGTATTCAACGATCGCAGCTTGGTAGTTTCCCTGCTCTTGCAACACGTGAGCGAACCAGAACTGCGCCTCAACCTGCCAACGCGGCTCGCAAGTACTGTCATTTATGACGTCCAATAGAGCCTCATTCGCAAGTTCATATTTTTTCATCTTCCGGAGGCTATCCCCGGCCACCACCGTTTCTTTGCACAGGCCGTCAAGACCATGCTGTTGTTTGAGGAACATTGCATAAAACTGCAACGCGCTATCCAATTCTCCCACAATTCTATAAGCCTGCGCGACCCTAAACAAAAGCTGAGCCTCATCCAAAGGCGCAGAGAACACCGGGTGGTTCAAATCCCGATAGTTTTTTAGCGCTCTACGATAGTCCTGCCGGCGATACCAGACGTCGCCCGAGAGGCTTAGCGCAAATTGCCTTATCTGAGGGTCTGCGCTCTTATCGTTGATAATGGCCGCAATAGCGTCCCGCGCGCCACTAAGCCGGTTCCTCGCCATCAGCGCCCTTGCTAAAAGGAGCCTCGACTTCCCGAGTAACTTGCTCCCCGGATTCGCCTCGATCTGTTTCCTCAGTATCCGAATGACCTTCCGATACTTTTGCTCATCAAAGAAGCCCAGAGCGCGCCGATAGGTTCGGTCCACCGATAAGAAAACACCCGGCTCGTAGTCCTGCAAATTGGTGATGCACGCGACTGACTGCTCGAAATCACCCTTTCGAATCAGCGTCTTGTGGAGCATCTCTTGCGCAACCGACTCGAAAGGCCAGCCCGGCTCCTCAGTGAGCGACTCGGTCAGAGCTTCGATTACATCGTCCAATCTATCCGATTTGACGCCGCTTTTCGCAGCTTCGACGAAACAGAGCGCCGAAAGCTCGCTATCTGCGGATTCTCTTGCCATTTTTGCGAATTGCTCGGAAGCAGCTCGCTCATCTCCGCGTTCTCTTCTCAAGTAGCATTCCCAGAATTTGAGCGTTCTCAAGAACTCCGCAGAGAAGTCATACTTGCCGCGGACTTCTGAGAGATATGATAGACATGCTTTCAGCTTCCCTGTGGACCTCTGTGCGAATAAGGCGCCCAAAACGACACCATCCTCGGGCGGCCTCCTTCGGAAGTCCTTATCGTAAGCCTCAAACTGCCTCAACGCGCCTTTTGCGCTCGCCAGATTGTAGAGCGCTTGCGCCCTTAAGGCCTGAACCTCAAGACGGTAGTCTGAGCTCCTATAGTCCTTCAAGAATCCCTCCGCAAAAGCCTCACAGTTCTCGAACGCCTTAATCTCAGCAAAGCATTTGCAGAGCAAAAATCGTGCGAGTTCCTTAGTATCACCTTCGATCTCGGAGCTCCCAAGAGCTGAGTTCAAGAGGCCAATTGCCTCCATCGGCTCGCCGGTCTCAAGCATCATCTCCCCAAGCTCCACCGAGGCCACAGAGGCGCTCACACTCTTGGGAAATGTGCTGATGACAGCCTTGAACCGCTTTCTCGCCTCAGCAAAATCCATCCGCATACGACTGGCCCTGGCAAGCAATAGGTAGCATTCCTGAATACGAGCGCCAAATGAGTCCTCCTCAATCAGCTCATTCAGCATCTTCTCGGCTATATTGAGCCTCATTGCCAATAGAAGGCATCTCGCCAAACGAAACCGAATCTCGTATCGAGACTCGTTTCCCAAATCGCCCTTGAGCATCTCTCGGCAAGTCGTTGCGGCGGATAGATAATCGCCGTTTGCCTCCTGCCATTCTGAGAGTTTTCGCATGATCAAGAACCTGGGGCGCGTTCTTCGCCCGGCAGCTCTCTCGAGCATCTCCGCTAGTTTATAAATCGCGCGATCTCGATCTCCAAGGGCCCACAACTCATGGGCGTCGATAACATCGCCGGCCAACTCGATGTCGCCAACTCCTCGGGCACGGAACTCCTTGATGCGCGAGGCGGCGCGCTCAAACTTCTTCTGCCTGTAAGCAGACCATACAAGCCCGAGAGTCGCTGATGTCGAGGCGTCGCTCTCCGGGAAATTTTTGAGAACCTTGCTGTAGAGCTTCTCCGAGTGCTCATAGTCGCCGGCGAGATAATCGACCTCCGCCAAACTCGAGAGATACCGGGCCTTGTCTTCAGGCTTTTTGGCCCTCTTATGTAGCGCTTTGAACGCTTTGCGCGCCTCGTCAAATCTGGACACAGCGAGGTTCGATTGTGCGAAGTGCTCAAGGATCTGCTGATTCCGGGCAGCATCTTTACTTGCAGAGAAAAGAGCCTGATAGCGCGCAATCGCCTCCTCATACCGCTCTTGGACGAATAGTAGCTCGGCCAGGTTGCCCAAGCCCTCCTCGAGCTGCTTATCGCATTTTGCATTCGCAAGTAGCACCTTGAGCGTCTCTTCAGATTTTGAATAGTGCCCCATGCGCCGTTGATTCGTCGCAAGCAGAACCAGAGCCCTGCAGTGCCTATTGCCGCCCTCAAACTCCGAAACGTATCGCAAAAGGCATCTGGCAGCGTCTTTGTAGTTGCCGAGGTTGTCGTGAGCATAGCCCATCAGAAAGACCGCGTCAGAGAGCATTTCGCCCGACGGATATTGCGAGATAAGCTCCTCAAGCTGCGTTATAGTGAGCTGATATTCTCCGTTCTCAAAGAGTCGCAGCGCAAAATGATACATCGCCGCCTCGTCACGAGCTAAGGCGACCGGGGCTGTCAAGCACAGAGATAGCAGGCCGATCAGCAGCAATTTGCTGGGACAGCGGAGGCTTTGCATTGACGTTCTATCCTTGCTCTTAGTGGGCTTCCAGATGTTTTGTGGTCATTCTGTCAAAAACCCTCTGATACCACGGTCCAATCTACATTGTCAGAAGTTGCAGTCAAGAGAGACGCCGCAAATGTAATACACTTGTGAAACCAGCAGTCCTCTCAGTTTATCCCCTATTCGCTCTTCTCTTTCATTTTCCGACACCGCATTGCCAAAAAACTCCCCACTGGAGCTTGACAACATCGCGCCTCGAAACTTACTATACTACAATACTTGCGAGCGGGAATAGCTCAGAGGTAGAGCATCGCCTTGCCAAGGCGAGGGTCGCGGGTTCAAATCCCGTTTCCCGCTCCAGCGATATAGCCCATTTCCCGGTGCAATTCAGCTCCACCGATGGTGAACACGCTGATCTGGTGCCAAAGGCATGACATCCTTGAATCTGTTGACAGCAGAGCCTGCTTCTGAAAGCATATTGGTTAGGTATCCCAATGCTCTGGTGTTGTGGTCTAGCAGAAGTGTAAATAACCCAGAATAAGCCACCGTTTGATTTTGATATGAACCAACGAGCTGCATACAAGAACTTCACGAAGAGGCTGAAGCTTCTGATTAGCAAGAACCCGGCGCTTATCAAGACAACGCTGAGCAATATCTTCACGATGCGCTTAATTGGCAATAAAACGCACGGAGACCTTGCTGAGATTGCGATCTCCGAGTTCATCAACCAATACATGTATGATTTCCGCTCCACACATGTTGGCAAGGATCTTTACAGGGCAAAACAGCGGGAAGAAGACATTCAGATAATCGATGAAATTCACAACATCGATTTTCCTGTTAGCTTGAAGGCGTACGGCGTCGGACCATTACAGCTGTCAACGGACAAGAACTTTCGGATGTTTCCGTTCCTGCGGGACCATGGGGAGGAGATTCGCGGGAGAGACGCTACTCTCGCGATTCTAGATGATCCGGTGTTTAGTGACTTTGCGAATATCAACGTCTTGCCTTTGATATATGATGAGAAGGAAATGCGCTGCAACATCCTGGTCTTCGACTCCGAACGAGCCAAGCAATCAATGACGGATATGCGTCTTGAAACGGAAGGACGCGGAAGAAAGCATCCGGTATATCGGTTCTATGACGAGGCGGGCGATTATATTTGTGAGGTTCGTTACGGCGGCACCGCGGCCAATGCACTCCAGCGGGGTCTTTGGACACACACTAAGAATGCGCTGAAATACTTCGAAAGCCTGACGAGTGGATGGATTGACTATTCAGACAATCATGTTCTTGTCGAGCTCTTTTCTCACGCGCTCGTGGCAACTGCGGCGGGGCACAAGTCCGCTCTAGATATAATCAAGAAGGACATTGAGGAACAGAAGCGGCTGTTCGCTTTGAGGTAAGAAATGCAGACGTTGAGCTTGTTTGAGGACATCATCGTTGATGCACCTCCAACGCAAGGCATCAAATTCGCAGGCTCAAAGCTCAAACTTCTACCCTATATCCTCCAACTAATCCGAAAGGCCAATCCCAGGACTATACTTGACGGTTTCTCCGGGACAACGAGAGTTGCTCAGGCTCTGGCCTGTTCAGGGCGTCAGGTTATCGCTAATGACACTGCTGTATGGTCAAGGGTGTTCGCAACCTGCTACCTGCTAAACAGACACACAAGGAAACACTATGGGGAACTTATTGAATACCTCAACTCTCTGCCGGGGAGGGATGGCTGGTTCACCGAGAATTATGGAGGCGCGCCCAATGGGGGGCTCGCCAGGCAACCGGACAATCTCAAGAAGCCCTGGCAAAGACATAATACACGTAAGCTCGATGCAATTCGTGAGGAGATAGATAATCTCGACCTGGACGAGAGCGAACGATCTGCAGCATTAGTAAGCTTGATGCTTGCCCTTGATTCCGTTGACAGCACAATAGGCCACTATGCTGCATACCTCAACATGTGGTCAGCTCGATCATACAATGAAATGCAGCTGAAAATCCCCAACTTCACTATTCAAGAAAACGAGCATCAGGTCTTGCAGGAAGATATCTTCGACGTTCTTGAAAGAACGGAAGTTGACCTCGCTTATTTTGACCCACCGTATGGATCGAATAACGAGAAGATGCCACCTTCGCGAGTAAGATATGCTGCATACTATCACATCTGGACGACCGTCTGTTTGAATGACAAGCCACAGCTCTTCGGGAAAGTGCGAAGACGAATCGATAGCTCTGACGTGATCGCCGCCTCGATCTTCGAGGAGTTTCGCCGTGACCCGAGGACCAACAGGTTCATAGCAGTAGAGGCAATCGAACGTCTTCTGCAGAATGCCCGCGCACGATACATAATCTTGTCATATAGCTCAGGTGGGAGAGCCACAGCAGCGGAACTGAATGAATCTATTCGCAAATGCGGGAAGATCATAGAAGTGATCGAAATGGACTACAGAAGAAACGTCATGGCCGATATGCGATGGACATCCGAATGGGTGCGGGACGCAGAATCGCCCAACAAAGAATTTCTATTTCTAATAGAGAAGAACTAAACGTCAGATCGGTCGAGTCTGTCACTCTCACAGCCTTTGGCAGCGGGCCACGAGTTCATCCCACCATGTCCGTCAACATCGATCTGATTTTTGCACGCATAGCCCGGCGCGCTTGACTCTCAGAAGCTTAGATTGCATTCTATGCATCCTTTTGGTAAACAGTCTTAGTGTGGAATTGACGCGAGCTCTTGGCGGCGGGTGTTTGGAGGCGCGGGCGATTTGGCTTTGCACATAATTGGGATAGTCGTGGGGCTTATTGGCCTTTTTTGGGGGGTCTGGGCGTCACAGATTAAGAAGTTCCCCTTGAATCTTGTCGGTGGCATCGTATCGATTGCATGTTTACTGCTTGCGATTGTAAGCGTCGTGCTGCTTTGCGTGCCGGAGTTTTTTGGTTAGGAGATCATTTACGGTGAATAAGTGTGTAATATGCGAACAGAGAAGGGGCAAGCGGCTCTGCCCGCTGAAGAACTCGATGATCTGCTCTCAGTGTTGTGGGCTGGTGCAGACAGAGGGCAACTGCCCCGATGATTGCCCATTCCTGACAGAGAGCAAGGTTTTCGCCTCGGAGAAGCAGGATGAGCGGGAGCAGCAGCTTGGCGAGCGCTTCAAGCGCAGTTTTGATGGTGAGAACCCCGATGCGATAGCGACATTCGAGGCGGTGTCAAAGCCTCTGAACGACCTGCTCATTGAGCGATCGAAGGAGGATGAGCATCTAGAGGACAAGGACCTTGTTGAGGCCATGGATGACCTCATCAAGATTCTGAAGATGGGCAGCGGCGCCCTAGTGGTTGCACCGGATGATGTGAAGCTGAACAGAGCTGGCAATCTTCTTCCGCTTATGAAGGAGAAGATCGATTCTCTGGACGCTGATCCGCCCGTGGAGGATTATCTGATTGTCCCCTGTCTAGAGATACTCCGGGGCCTGGTTTCGCTGTCTGCGAACAAAGATGATCCCAAGGCGTTTTTGAATATCCTGATCGAGCAGGCGAAGAAAGAAGAGTCGCCGGGGGGGGAAGATGAAGTGGCGCCGGTCGGCGATGTTGTCTCCGTTGACTTGGATGCCGCAGCGTCCGCAGCCGTTGCCGAGGTTTCCGAGGAGAAGCCGGCGGACGAGGCGCTTGATCTGTTTGAGGAGGGAGTAGCTGAGGAGGCAGAGAAGTTGCCTGATGCGGAGGCTAAAGCTGCTGCGGAGGATTCGCAGGAAGCACAGAAGGGTTCTGCGTCCGGTCTGTTTGAGGAAGAGCCGAGCTGATTTTAAGGCAGGATGCATAACGTGATTTTGCAATTAATGTGAACCATTTTACGCGAAGAGGTGTGTGATGGCTTTGAGAGTGGCAATTAACGGTTTTGGTAGGATTGGAAGGCTCTTCTTCAGGGCTGCATATCGAAACTCTGACATCGAATTCGTCCAGATCAATGATTTGACGGATGCAAAGACGCTCGCCCACCTGTTGAAGTGGGATTCGGCGCATGGGCCATTCCCCGGGGATGTCTCTTATGGCAAGGACTCGATCTTGATAGGCGATAGGATGATCAAGATATCGGCCGAGCGGGACCCAGCGAAACTGCCCTGGGCGGACGAGAGAATCGACGTCGTCATAGAATCTACGGGATTTTTCAGGGACAGAGCCGGCGCCACCAAGCACTTGGACGCGGGCGCAAAGAAGGTCATCATCAGCGCCCCGGCAAAGGAGCCGGACGTAACGATCGTTCTGGGCGTAAACCACAATGACTACGATCCCCGCCGTCATAACATCATCTCCTGCGCGTCATGCACGACGAACTGCCTCGCGCCAGTGGCGAAGGTACTACTGGAGACCTACGGCATCGAGTGCGGATATATGACAACGATACACTCGTACACCAATGACCAACGAACGCTCGATTACCCCCATTCTGACCTGAGGCGCTCGAGGACGGCGGCAGTAAGCATGATCCCGACTACGACGGGCGCTGCAAAGGCGACGGCATTAGTTATTCCAGAGCTTCGAGGGAAGGTGGACGGCATGTCGATACGCGTGCCGACTCCAAACGTGTCGCTGGTTGATTTCTCTTGCGTAGTCGAAAAGGACACGACCTCAGATGATGTCAATAAGGCGCTGGAGAATGCCGCAGCGAACGAGCTGAAGGGGATTATGGATGTCTCCTACTTGCCGCTGGTCTCCGTTGACTACAATGGCAACCCGCTCTCATCCATCGTTGACGGATTAAGCACAGCAGTCATTGGCGGCAAACTGGTCAAGGTCTTGTCTTGGTATGACAACGAGTGGGGCTATTCCAATCGGCTTGTTGATGTTACCAAGCTTATAGGAGAGAGCATCTAATGGGTCTCGGACGTGCGAAGAAGGGCGTCAGCGATGTGAATCTCGCTGGCAAGAGAGTCTTTCTTCGTGTCGATTTCAACGTGCCGCTTGGCGCAAATGGCGAGATTCTCGACGATACAAGGATTGAGGCGCACCTTCCGACGGTCAAGTATATCTTGGATGAAGGGGCGAAGTTGATCGTTGCTTCCCATTTTGGGCGGCCGAAGGGCAAGGTCGTGCCCGAGATGAGTCTTGCGCCGGTTGCGAGGCGTTTCGAGGAGCTTCTAGGCAAGAGCGTTAGGTTCTTAACCGATTGTGTCGGGCCGGAGGTCGAGGCAGCCGTATCTTTCCTTTCTGATGGCGATGTGTTGCTACTTGAGAACACCAGGTTTAAGGCGGAGGAGGAGGCGAATTCCCCGGAGTTCGCCAAGCAACTCGCGCTCTTCTGCGATGTGTTTGTGAACGATGCCTTTTCCGCCTCGCATCGGGCTCACGCCTCGGTTTCGGGAATTGCCAAGTTCGTGCCTGTAGCGGTTGAGGGCCTATTGATGGAGAGCGAGGTGTTTCACCTAGGGGCGCTGATGCAATCGCCTAAGAGACCCTTCGTCGTTGTCTTAGGAGGCGCGAAGGTCAAGGACAAGATCGGGCTCATCAGGAACCTGCTCGGCAAGGTTGACACGATGGCTATTGGCGGCGGCATGTGCTATACATTTCTCTCGGCGAAGGGGTATTCGATTGGCGAATCGCTTTTTGAGGAGGAGCATCTGAAGATGGTTGGCGATATTCTGGAGGATGCGGAATCCGAGGGGACCGGAATCATTCTTCCGGTGGATGTGGTGGTGGCCCATGAGGTGGCCGATGATGCAAAGACCACGGTTGTTTCTATGGATGCAATACCCCTTGACCAAAAGGGGCTTGACATCGGCCCGGAAACGGCCACACTCTTCGCTTCCGCCATAGAGGGCGCGGCCACAGTCTTTTGGAATGGCCCAATGGGCGTATTCGAAAAGGCGCCGTTTGCGCAAGGGACAATGGCTCTGGCGAAGTCGCTGGCAGAGTCCGAAGCAATGACTGTCATCGGTGGCGGAGAGACTGTATCGGCGGTAAAAAAGGCCGGCGTTGCGGATAGTATTACGCATATATCGACCGGCGGAGGCGCTTCGCTTGAGTTCCTGGGAGGCGAGGAGCTTCCGGGAATAGCCGCGCTTGACGACAAATGAGGATTTTGTAGATGACGACTAGCAGGAAGCCGCTCATAGCTGGCAACTGGAAGATGAACAGGACGATACCGGAGTCAGTTGAGCTCATTGATGCTATTGTTGCGGGCCTACCGGACAGGATCGAGAACGATGTGGACGTTCTGGTGTGCCCTCCATTCACAGCGCTTCAGAGCGCATCAGAGCGACTGGCCTCGTCCATCGTGGCCCTTGGCGCACAGAACTGTGCTTGGGGAAAAGATGGGGCATATACCGGGGAGATTTCGGTATCAATGCTCCTGGATGTGGGCTGCGCATTCGTCATCTTGGGACACTCTGAGCGCCGTAAGTTCTTCAGTGAAACAGACCAGACCATAAGCCGCCGGCTGAATGCTGTCCTCGCTACTTCCTTGTCTCCTATTGTATGTGTTGGCGAGACGCTCAATCAGCGGGAGAGTGGAGAGACTATGCGGGTCCTTGAGACTCAAGTGCGCGGATGCCTTTCTGGTCTCTCGAAGGAGGATATGGGCAGGATTACTTTGGCATACGAGCCCGTTTGGGCGATTGGCACTGGGAAAACCGCGACGCCTGAAATCGCAATGAAGGCTCATGAGTTTATAAGAGGAATAGTTGAGAAACTTTCAGGCAATGAGGTCGCGGAGTCGATGCGAATACTCTACGGTGGCAGCGTGAAGCCGGGAAATGCCGGCCCGCTGTTCGAGCAGCCTGATATTGATGGCGCCCTGGTTGGTGGGGCAAGCCTTGACGCGAGTTCTTTTCTTGGCATTATCTCAAAGGCGAGGTCCATATAGAGAATGATCACATTACTCATTGTTATTCACGTTTTATTCTGCATAGCTCTTGTGGCGATCATTCTGCTGCAAGGGGGAAAGGGAGCCGATCTGGCCAGTGTCTTTGGCGGCGGCTCCTCGGGAACTGCTTTTGGCGTAACGGGTGGAGCGACATTCATCTCGAAACTGACCACCGCGATTGCGATCGGTTTTCTCGTGATGTCAATCGTCCTCTCTTACGTTTACACGCCGGCTGGCGCCTCGTCCGTAATTCAACAGGGAGCGACCCAAAGCTCTGGCACTCAGCAGGGCCCCGGGCAGAAGCCGGGAGATTCCCCATCGCCAGCCTCAGGCGGAACGTTGGGGACCCTGGGTGAAGCCGCCACGCAGACTGGGATTGTCCCGGGCAACTGACCTGCAGGCGGGGGAGAATAGCGCAATAGATTCTGAAGATGCCGAGATGGTGGAACTGGTAGACACGCTGTCTTGAGGGGGCAGTGGGCGAGAGCTCATGGGGGTTCGAGTCCCCCTCTCGGCATTACCCTTATAGCCGCATTCCCAACGATATCACCACCCTATCTGTCAGACGCCCCTCTTCTATGTAATAGGCTCTATTACGGTCTCTTCATTCCTCGTGTGCGCATTTACGGGCACAAATGGGGCACGCCCTGCAAATGTGAATAGTATGGCCCAAAGGATTGTATCTTTGCTGGAAAGGTGAAGAAATCGGTTCGGGGCGTGAATGGAGCGGCGAAAGCGAGTCGGCCTTCAGGCTACTTTAGGACCCACCAATAGCTCTCGCCCTCCTCAAAATAGAAGGACTCCTTCTTGACCACCGCATCATCTGACTGGCGCCTCGCCTCAGCCTCGTAATCGCCCTCGTCCAGGTCGCTGATCTTGGCCACTTCCCCGCTTTCAACACTGCATTGATAGACAGTGTTCAGGTAGATATGAAGGTCTTCATCCGTGTCATTTGATATGCGGAACTTCGCGCCCACATAGACATGGACATCCTTGTCACAGCCGCCTGTTGGAAGAACCAGCGCTAGGGCGATAAACGCTAGAACGAAATATGCTAAGCGAGTCCGGATCAATCTCAATTTGCCAAAGTAATTCATCTGCAACGCGTGCGCTCCCGGCGTGAAAGGCGAAGATTCATAAAATTTGTCTGCCAGTCTAACGGTGCGCAGATACTACACCAGAGTGGACTGTTCAATCAAGCGTAGCTTGCTAAAGCGCGCGGGCGGTTAGATTGTGGCGTGCAGGAGTGGATATGCAGCATGTCTAATGGTTGAAGTTGAGAAAAGACCGATTGACTAGATTGAATGGAGAGCATGGCCTAAAGACGGAAGTCGGCGTACTTAACCCGCAATAAAATTCCAGGTGCCAATTACCCAATCGTTGATGAGGAAGTTGAGGCGGCCGATGAGAAGCGATATACGGGCCATGACGGTGTAGCCGAAGGAAGCGCCGAAGCCGACCATGAGGAAGACTATGCCAAGCCTGGCGGTGCCGCCGAGGATGCCCTTATGCTCCTTTGAGAAGAAGAAATAGATGAGTGTGGAGATTGTGCCCACGAGAATCGTAACAGCACAGAAGCCGGCCCATAAGCTCGGCTGGTCGATGATGTTTATCATTGAGGCCTTAGTCTGCTGGATGATCCTGGTCTCAATTGTGGGAGGGATCGCCGTGCCGCAGCCGATCCCCATGACAAGGGCAATCGTGAATCGGCTCAGCCAATTGTATTTACGGCTGATTCTAAGCAGGAATAGCAGACCCAGAATAAGGGGAATAACTCGGAGCAAGTTGTATGGGTGTTCCCAGGACGCTGCCAGCGGGTTGAACAGGTAGGGGTGAAGTCCCTGGTGCCAGTTGATTGTGAAGATGTAACCGACTGATACGCCAACCACAAGGTGCTCGGCAAACTTATAGAAAGGATTGTCCTTATATAGGAAGGAGTAAATACTCAGAGTGAGAAAAGCCGCGACCCAGGTCCAGAAGAGCTCCATTCCTGTCATGTTATGCGCTGCCTCCTTGTTGCGGAGTGGCAGTCTGCGCTGGCTCCCGGTGGCGCCTCGTGGCGAAGTAGGCGACGTTGCCGAGAATGATCAGGACGATGATGAGAATATGCGCAATGGACTGGGCGTCCATCCCGATCGTGGCTGTCCCTGGCGCCCCGATGAGCTTCTCGTATTCGGCCGCCCCGCTGAGCCCACCAAGCAAGCCTTCTAGTTGTCCCGAGTTCAAGTATGGATAAGCGTCGCTTGCCATAACCGCTGTGACCCCGGCCCCAACCTTGCATCCATACTTCTGATGCGCAAACATGATCCAGACCTCATAAGCCGCAGAGGCGGTGAAATCAACCATTATGGCTATATCATCATAGTTCTTCACGTTCTTAAGGATAGGCAGCTTCGAGCTAGGAGTCCCATACCCGTCCGAGGGATACGTCGCTTGGAAGTTCTCACCAATTCCGAGAATGACCAGCGAATAGCCCGGCTTGTAGCCCATATATGCGTAATCCGTCCCGTAAGACAGATTGGGATATTCCTTCGCAACGGTCTCCATGGCGTCTCTTGCAAGCCCGGCGCCGGTGGGAAACATGGTCGTTACGATAACCGGTATCTCCTTGCTGAAGCAGTGCCTGAGGACCGCAAGCGTCATTGGTTGAAGCTCCGGCACGGTCGATGGGTCATAATCCACGGAGACAAGGACAGGACGGCTCCTGGCGGGAAGCTGGTCTATGGCGTCATACAATCGACGCACCTTGTCGCCAACCACAATCGGGAGATTGAGCGGCATTATCAACGGCGCTACAACAGCAAGCGCCACGAGGACGAAAACGATCCGCCTATCCATCTGCAACAAAAAGAATAAAAACTTCATGCTATGACCTTTGTTAGTCCTTCATGCCGAGATACGTCCGTTCAATACCGAGCATGATCTTCAATGATGTAGAGGCCATCCCCAGGCCAACGCCTATCATAATGCCACGCTTTGCGGCCGTATTCGGGACATCGAGAATCCAGACAGTTATCTCCTTCACGCCCGGTATCATCTGGCCAAGCGGCACACGACCGAGCATGACAATCATTGCCGCGATCAGGAGCAGCGTCGCCTCGAACGTTCTTGCCTTGAAAGCGCGGAATGCGGCCGAGGCGATATAGAAGGCGAGTAGAGAGAACATCGTCGCCTGTATGGGAATCTGAACATTCAGGAAAATCTCTTGGAAATTGAGCGCTTTCTCGAGGGCAGTTACAATCCATTCCCATGCGGAGCCCGTATCACATCCTGCATGGAGCTTGACGAAAAGGCCATATTTCGTCAGGAACCCGGCTATTATCATGTAGCATAGAGCGAAAAGCGTTACATAGCTATACCGATAGTTAGCAGCCTTTCGCTTCAATTTCATTGTGTGAACACGAACCAAACTGATCAAACCGATGAAGAGCGCAATGGCCGAGATGATTCGTGCCCATTCAAGGGCTTGCTGATATACCCACGTCAGGGGAGGGATGAAGTTCTGCGACAGCATCACTATGCCGGCAACGAAGCAGATTAGGAGAGGAACCTGTCTTCTCATCATGTCAAATCTGAAGTCCTATACAATTCATGAGTCCGGTGAAACAACGCTACTGCCTAAAAATCATCAATGGTGTCTCAAAGAAATCCCGAAAGCTCTCGATGCCGAACAGAAGCGTAACAACACCAACTGCTATACAGCCAATAAGACATATCTTCATCCAGTCCTGTCCCTTGAGGCTGCCCAGAAGCAACGGAGCGCGGCTAAGGTATGCGCTCGCCGCGTAGAGCTCCTCGCCGATAAGAGTATAATCGCAGGCCGCAATGAAGAAGGGTATCTGGGCCACCGCATCGGTGCCGGCTATCTGGATTGCGCCAGTCGATGCGCCGGTCTCAGCTAGAATCAGTGATTCTGCGAAGAACATGCCAATGAATAGGTTGGTTGCAGGCTTCTCCCGGACCATGATTCCATCGACCGCAGCTACGAACGCGAACTGGTTGGTCGTAACATAGAATACATCGTGCTCGTCGTAGGCGTCCGGTTTCCCGGCTGCGAGGAAGCCCTCTCGGACAACTTCCTGGGCCACGGTCATTACGATTGGATCGTAGTTGGGCACGATCACCCTAGTATTGTATTCGGCCACGGTCCTCGCAACGCCCGACAGAATGTTGATCGACGCGATTGTGGCAACATCGCTAATCTGGCTGATACCAGGAACGTATAAAATCGGCTTGCCCATTTCAGTTGCACGGCCGACCGCCTCGTCAAGCGCGTCGAGCCCGGCCAGTCTGCGAATGAAGAGTTTCTTTCCCTTTTTGGCGTGGAAGATGAAATAAAGGAGAAGAGTAATATAAATGATAGTCGCAATGAGAGTGTTAAGGCGACCAAGATTGAACCACTGGACCTTTGCCTGGACCGGCCCTGCTACAACGGAGGGCGCCTCACCCTTAGCGTCCTTGACGACAACCCGGTAAAAGTAGTTTACGTCGCTATCGAGGTCCGTCTCATCCGCAGCTTCAGACGAGCCCCTTGGCACTGACTTAACCGTCTGGAATGGGCCGTCGGGCGATGTTGAGCGACGGACATCGTAGCCGATAACATCCATTGCGCCGCCAGCGTCATCCGGCGAAAGTGTCCAGGAAATCGTTATCGCGCCACCAGCGTCGTCGGGCGCGTCCTTTAGCGCTACATTCGTAACTGGGGCGGGTGGCCGGTCGAAGGCGCTTGATTGAGCGTGGCCAGTTGCGACTAGCAAGACAAAGAGCAGCATGGGTAACGCTAGCGACAAAACTGCGCGGCGCAAAAAGCGATGAGGCCTTCTCGTCATATCCAACTCGCTATACCAACCCAAGCCAATCGTGGAGCAAGAAATACATCCTACCTATTAAAAGAGAGATACGCGCCATGACGGTGTATCCGAACGAGGCGCCAAAGCAAACCATGAGAAACACGACGCCGACTCTTGCGACTCCGCCGGTAACTCCCGTATGTGCCTTTGAGAAGAAGAAATAAACAAGTCCAGATACCACGCCTACAAAAATTAGAAAACTATTAAGCACTACATACCAGGGCAATCCGGTCGGGTCAAGCGAAACTAGCGTGCTTTTTATCTGTTCGAGGAAGTTTGACTGCAAATATGTGATGATCATGAGGCCGGCGCCGGAGCCTATCATGAACGCAATCGCCCACCGGGAGAGCCATCCCACCTTCGGGATGAGCCTCATGAGCATGAATGCACTTAAAATCAGAGGCAGTAGATATTCCCAATTATGCGCCTCGAGGTTGTCAATTAGGTTCGGCTTGACCATATTCCAGTAGTTGTAACAGAGCCAGTAGCCGGCGGAGACGCCGACAAAGAGGTGTTCGGCGAACTTATAGAACGGATTGTCCTTGTAAAGAAAACTGAATATGCAGAGCGTCAGTAGCGCCGCCAACCATGTGCCGAAGAGTTCGAGGCTCATATCACACCGCCTCCTCGTTTTGCGCGGCGCTTGCCCACGAAGTAGAATATGTTGCCTATGATGACGAAGAGCACGATGAGGGCGTGGGCGATTGACTGTGCGTCCATGCCCTTTGTCGCGGCGCCCTTTTCGCCAACCAGCAGTTCATATTCCGCGGCGCCCTTCATACCGCCCAAGAGACCCACCAGCTGGTTCGGGTAGTATGGATAGAGCATGGGGGCAGAAACTGCGGTGCATCCACCGCCGACCTTCTTGCCGTAGCGGCCTTGCGCCATCATGATCCAGAAGGGCAGGCCCGGATCGCCGGCCGACATACTCATCACGAAGTCGATGTCGGCGTAAGTGTTGATGTTTTTCATTAGGGGCAGGTCTTCTAGCGGCGTCCCGTCAACGTCTTTTGGGAAGCTCTCGTGGAAACTTTTGCCCAGGGAATCAATGACTACGAGGCCTCCGGCTTTGAAGCCTAGGTTCACGTAATCGACTCCGTATTTAACGTTGTAATCCGATCCTGCTTCCGAGAAGGTCGCCCTAGCAAGGCCGGCGCCTTGCGGCCAGAGCGCGAGGCCTACGACTTTGTGGCCTTTCCGAAAGCAGTGCTTCAGTATCGCCAGGCTCATAGGTCCAAGCTCGACTTCTGTTGCGGGATCGTAATCGAAAGCCATCAGCACCACAGAGCCTCGCTGCAAACTCTCAATCTCCTGGAATAACGCTCTTGACGGCGGGCTCGATTTGAGAGGCAGACCAAGTGGGAACATTAACGGAATGACCACGCTCGCCGCGACGAAGATGAATATAATCCGCCGGTCAATGTTCCTGAGTCTATCGACAATGCCGCTTTTTGCTTCGGGCGCCATGCTAGTCACCGCCTAGATAACTCCTCTCTATTCCGAGGATGACGCGCAGCGATGTGGCGACGACGCCGAGGCCGGCGCCCATCATAATCGCTCGTTGGCCGGCAGTGTTTGGGACAGCCATTATCCAATTCGCAACATCCGACATCTGTCCGCCTTCCGGCAAGAAACTTGTCATGGCGTCGCCAATCGGCGCCCTACCTAGCATGACGATGAATCCTGCGACGAGGAGAAGAGCTGCATCCAGTGTGCGTGCCCGGAAAGCGCGATACGAGGCCGAGGCAACGAAGAATGCTAGAAGTGAGAACATCGTGGATTGCATCGGCACATGGACATTCTTGAAGAGGAAATCAAAAATTCCCCCCTCCTTAATTGCGCCAACAAAAAGACCCGGAATTGTCATGCCGGCCAGCCCGGCCAAGAGAACGATGCTGTATCCCCAGTGCGGACGCTTGTAGCGGATTTTATTGACGTGGAGCTTTGTGAGGTTGCAGATACCGAGGATCATCGCGAATGCGGCGATGATCATATAAGATTGCTGGAAATAGGACTTCATGCTGCCGAATGGCTCGTGAGGGATGAAGAACTGAACGATCATCGTGATGCCGCAGACGAATGTGATAATTAGCGGTATCTCGCGCCTCATGCGTCAGTCTCCATCAATTCACTTTGAGGAAATTAGTCAGCCAGTGATAGCCGGCCGTTTCAAGTATGATCCCGATCACTATGAAGGCGATCGCAAGTCCTTTGGCGACGTCTTGCCCTTTGAGGCTTCCGACGAGGCGCGGGTCCTCGGTTAAGTAGGCCCCGGCCGCAAAGAGCTCCTCGCCGATGAGCGTGTAATCACAAGCTGTTACGAAAAAGGGCAGCTGCGATGTCATTGCCGTGCCCGCTATTTGCACCGCTCCAATCGAGTGGCCTGTCTCAGCAAGTATCAGCGATTCTGCGTAAAATGCCCCCTGGAAGAAGACCGTTGCAGGCTTCTCACGAAGCATGATGCCATCAACACCGGCCGCAAAGCCAAACTGATCGTCCGTAATATAGCGAACCATGTCTGGATGATAGGCGTCGGCCTTGCCCATATCCCAGTAGGCTTCCTTTACCGTCTCTTGCGCTGCCGACATGACGACGGAGCGCGACACGGGAACCAGAAGCGACGTCTCATATTCCGCTGTTTTCCTGGCGACACGGCCGAGAATAGCCACGCCCGCTATCGTCTGAACGTCGTCCATATCTAGAATGCCGGGAACGTAGAGAACTGGCCGGCCCATCTCAGTCGCGCGGCCGACCGCCTCGTCAACGGCCTGAAGGCCGGCGATTGGTCTGATGTATAGGTCCTTGCCCTTGCGAGCCAATGTTATGAACGTCAGGACGGACGCGGATACGATCAGCAAGGCAATTAGCATGTTCCATCGGTCAGAGTGAAACCACTGGGGGGATGCTGTGACCGGACCAACGACGCCGGAATCTGAAAAGGCGTCGCTGCTTGTCTCCGCGGTAACTCTGTAGTAATAGCGCTTATCGTTCTCGACCTCTTCGTCATTGTATCGATATTCTTCCTTGCCGGAACTGACAGTCTTGATCTTGACGAAGCCGCTCTGGGGCTGTTCAGAGCGGTAAATGCTGTAGGAATTGACTGTCCCACGCCCTCTTGAGTCGTCTTTTGAGGCCTCCCACGTTATCTCTATCGCGCCACCCGCGTCATTGGGTCTATCTTGAAGCGCAATACCAATCGGAGGCCTTGGAGGCGCATTTGATGAGGAGGACCCGACGGGAAAGACGGTGGTGGCGCCAAGAATAACAAGGACTACAACGACAACTGGCAATAGAACCCGGAGTGCTCTGATGCGTATCACGCTCAAGTTAAAACCCAATCGCTGCCGTGCGCAAATGCCGAAAATGACATGCAATTCTCTCCTTAACAAGCGCTGCTCTTTCGTGTCCTTGTATCGGACGGACACAAAGGTCACAGCTTCTAAAATACTATCCAACATTGTCATCTGTCAAGAATGGCGGGAGAGCTAAGATGCAGATTGGCGCCGCGGTCTATATTGTGGGATAGACAGAAAGCCCGCCTACATAATCACTCTGATTTCACGGGGAATTGCCGCCAACTTGACTTATGACGGCAAGCTGGTGATCATTCTGCTGATGTCTGTGGGCAGATTGGGGCCGCTGACGCTTGCGACGGTGGTCGCGACTAGAGCGAGGCGATCAGGCGCATCCTGCCCGAAGAGAACGTGGAAGATTCGCTGGATGAGGGTCAGTTGACGATGTCGAACGCGGGAGGGTTTTACAATGAGGATTGCATCGAGGGCTGCAAGAGGCACGTCCCGGACAACTCGGTTGATCTGATAATCACAGACCCGCCTTATGGCATTCAGGGGGATACGCTTCATCAGCATTACAACCGCAAAGAGGGCTTCGTGCTTGATGGCTACATCGAGGTCCCGGCCGAGGAATACGCTGACTTCAGCACGGCGTGGATTGCGCAGGCGGCCCGGATACTCAAGCCCGGTGGTTCTATCTATATAGTATCCGGCTATACGAATTTGGCGCATATACTAAACGCGCTGCGCACGACGAGTCTAAAGGAGATCAATCACATCATTTGGAAGTATAATTTTGGAGTCCATACGAGGCGCAAATACGTCTCCTCGCATTATCATATTTTGTATTATGTTAAGCCCGGCGGCAGAGCGACGTTCAATGCCTATTGCCGATTTGGCGCGGATGAGAAGGACGACAAGGGCTCGCTCAACTACCGAGACCGTGAAGACGTTTGGATAATCAAACGCGAATACAAGCCCGGCCAGCGCAAGAACAAGAACGAGCTGCCGACCAAATTGCTGACCAAACTCATTCAATACAGCAGCAACGAGGGCGATTTGGTCTGCGACCTCTTCCTCGGCAGTTTCTCGACCGCGAAGGTCGCCATCGGCCTGAATAGACGTGCGATGGGCTTCGAGAAGAGCAAGATAGCGTTCGATTATCAGATTGGCGAGGTCAGGAAGGTCGCGCCGGGTTGCTTGCTTCCGAGCTTGAGGATCCCTGAACAAGCCGAATTGGCCAACCAGGGCAACCCCTGGACAGAAGAGGAAAGAGAGCGTCTGTGGTTGCGCTACGAAAGCCTCATCCGCATTCACGGAACGAAAAAGAGGGCCATCGAGATTCTATCGGGTGAGTTCGGGCGCGGCCGGTTTGCAGTAGCGAAAGTGGTTCAGGAGATAGGGAAGTAGGTTTGTCCACAGATTACGCAGATTTCGCAGATTAAGTGTGAATGAGGCGCCGGTATTGGAGCGATTTCTGGCCGAAGTTGATAATTAGGCCGACAGCGAGGCCAGAGGCTTTGAGATAATTGATTATCTGCGACTCATGCACACCTGTTATTCTATCTAGAGCCTTCAGCTCGACGATTATCGAATCAAAGCAAACGAAATCTGCCCTATACTGCGTGCCAAGCTGCTTTCCTTTGTAGAAAACCGGTAGCCCGATTTCTCGCTCGAATGGGATTTTGCGCGCAGTGAGCTCCAATGCCAGTGCCTCTTGGTAAACAGCCTCCAAAAATCCGCAACCGAGCTCGCGGTGCACATCCATCGCGGCACCGATAATTGCGTAGGTTTTCGGGTCCCTTTGGCCCGTCGATTCATTCATAGTAGGTTTGTCCACAGATTACGCAGATTAGGCAGATTTTGGAGGGGAGGCGCAGAGAGAACTGAATGCATGAAGAGTGCTGTTAGGTCGAATCTAACAACGAAATCCTTCATTCTTGGAAATACCTCCTAATCTGCGTAATCTGCGTAATCTGTGGACAGAAACCTACAATAAATCACCCCGGGAAAAGCGGGCTCATCTTCCTCAGCTCCTCGATAATCGGCGGAAGCACTTCGAGCACATAATCCACGTCCTCCTCGGTATTCATGCGGCCGAGGCTGAACCTTATGGCCCCGTGCGCGTGCTGCGGAGGGATACCCATCGCGATTAGAACGGGCGAGGCCTCAAGCGACGCGGACGAACAGGCTGAGCCTGTTGAGACGCAGATGCCGTTTGCGCTTAAGCGCAGCAATATCGATTCGCCCTCGAGATATTCAAAGCGAATGTTCGTCGTCGAGCAGAGCCGCATCTTAGGATGCCCATTCAGCGTTGTGTGAGAGATTCTCTCCAAAATGCCCGCCTCCAGCCGGTTGCGCAGGTCGAAGATATGCTGAGGTTCGGTCCCGATCTCTTCTGCGGCGAGCTTGCAGGCCGCGCCCAGGGCGACGATGCCGACCACGTTCTCGGTCCCCGCTCGTCTGCCTCGTTCTTGGTGACCACCGTGGATTAGGCGCCTCACAAGTAAGCCAGACCTAATATAGAGCGCTCCGCAGCCCTTCAGCGCGTAGAGCTTGTGACCTGAAAGGGCCATTGTGTCCACAGGGAGCTGTCCGACATCTAATGGCATCTTTCCGGCGCTCTGCACGGCGTCAGTATGCATGGCAACGCCCGCCTCTTTCGCTATACTGACTATTTCGTCAATCGGCTGAATCGTTCCGACCTCGTTATTTGAGTGCATGATCGTTATCAGAACTGTCTCAGGCCTTATCGCACGCCTCACGTCGTCCGGATCGACCATCCCATACTGGTCAACCGGCAGAAACGTTACGTCTATCCCCAGATGCGTCAGGTACTTGCAGGTGTTGCGGACCGCCTCGTGCTCAACGCTGGACGTTATGACGTGCTTCTTCTCATTTCTGGATGCTGCGACAATCCCCTTAATCGCCCAGTTATCCGCCTCAGTTCCGCTGGCCGTGAAGAAAATCTCGTGCTTTTCAGCGCCGATCAGGTCGGCAACGTGCTGCCTGGCCTCGATCATCGCCTGCTTGACGGGTTTTGCGACCGCGTGCAAAGATGACGGATTGCCATAGAGCTCCCCGAGAAACGGAAGCACCGCCTCCTTCACGCGGGGATCGATTGGTGTTGTGGCGTTGTTATCCATATATACAGTCTTCATCACTCGCCTCCTTGAACGACGAATTGACTTTCGTCAGAGTATAATTCAAAAATGGTCTTCAAACGCTTTACACTAACACGATAAAGGTAATTCGCAATCTCAAGCTGGAGGACTTTGAAATGACCAGAACCGTGAGTAAGCTAGTTGTGATTGGGGCCTCCGCGGCGGGGCTCTCAGCGGCGGCACGGGCTCGGCGCCTCGACCCGGGCCTTGAGATTGTCGTCTTGGAGAAGACCAAAGATGTCTCCGTTGGATTATGCCAGCTGCCCTACCTCATCGCGGGGGACATCAAGGACAGGGCCGATGTCATCGAAGTTCCGCTTGATGATCTCCGCGAGAGTCGGCGCCTCGATGTTCGCGTCCTGCACGAGGCGCTGGGCATCAATCCCACTGCGAGAACGGTTGCGTTCAGGGACCTCGAATCGGGCACGGAGCAGGAGACGCAATACGACCGGCTCGTTCTGGGTATGGGCGCAGTGCCTATTCACCCGCCGATTCCGGGGCTTGAGGCGCCGAATGTGTTTGTGCTGCACTCGCTTTCGGATGCTATTGCGATAATGGATTACATCAGGGATCGCGGGCCGAAGAACGCCGTCATCGTTGGTGGGGGCTATATCGGACTTGAGATGACCGAGGCGCTTGCGCGGAATGGGTTGAGTATCACGATTGTTGAGATGTTGCCGAACGTCTTGGGCACGATGGACGATGAGCTGACGAGCGTTGTTGAGGGTCATCT
The DNA here is from genome assembly GCA_021160245.1 of bacterium. Taxonomy (GTDB): domain Bacteria; phylum B130-G9; class B130-G9; order B130-G9; family B130-G9; genus JAGHCW01. The sequence goes on from JAGHCW010000069.1 coordinate 25,527, forward strand.
GAAGGAGCAGGGCGTGAACCTGCTGCTCTCATCGCCGCTTGATAGTGTTAAACTCGGCGCGGACGGCTATGCGAATGGTGTTGTGGCCGGTGGCAAGGAGTATCCGGCGGATTTGGTTCTTTTGTCGCTCGGCGTTCGCCCGAATGTCAACCTGGCGAAGGACGCGGGTTTGACTATTGGGGCGACTGGGGCAATCTCAGCCGACTGGAAGCAGAAGACGTCTGATGGGAACATCTTCGCGGCTGGCGATTGCTGCGAATCGCTCGACGTCGTAATGGACAGGAAGGTCTGGGTGGCGCTCGGCACGACGGCTAACAAGCAAGGCCGCGTCGCTGGGGACAATGCTGCCGGTGGATACTCGACGTTTAAGGGGATCACGACCACTGCGATTTCAAAGGTCTTTGAGCTTGGCGTCGGCCGCGTCGGCGTGACCGAAGAGGAAGCGAAGAAACTCGACCTCGATTACGAGACAGTCGTCGTCTCGCCCAGATCGCGTGCCGGCCATTGCCCCGGCGCCCGGATGATTCGAGTGAAAATCGTCTTCGAGCGCCTCGGCGGACGGCTGCTCGGCGGCCAGGTCGTTGTCGAAGATGGCGTGCTTGCCAGAACGAACGTTCTTGCCTGCGCGCTTTTCAACCGCCTTACCGTTGAGGAGGTTGCGCGGCTTGACCTTGCCTACGCCCCGCCCTTCGCGCCCGCCTGGGATCCCGTGCTCGTGGCGTGCAATGTCGCGATGAAGAAGGTGAAGGGGAACTAGGAGTTTCCGCTATCCTTATGGCCGGCGTTGCTGTTAGAGTGTGTTGGAATTGTGAAGGATTGGCCTGATACTCAAAGAAGGGCTGTGCCATGCTTACAAAGCTGATCATCAGAAACTTCAAGCGATTCAAAGAAGTCGAGATAGAGCTCGGCAATCCCGTCGTCTTCATCGGACCCAACAACTCGGGGAAGACCTCGGCGCTCCAAGCCCTGTCGCTGTGGGAGCTGGGCATGAGGCGCTGGACGGAGAAGCGCAAGGGGCAGAAAGGCCCAAGGAAGCAAAGGGGCATTACGATCAACCGGCGCGACCTGATTATGCTTCCGGCGCCAAATGCGAAACTCCTGTGGCTTGATCTTCATATAAGGAACGTCCAGAGAATCGATGGCAAGCAGCAGATAGACAACGTGTTCATGGACATTATCGCTGAGGGTATTTCCGACAGAGCTGAGTGGCAATGTGGGTTTGAGTTCTACTATGCTAACGAGGAATCCCTCTATTGCCGCCCGCTGCGTCTGAGCGAGGACAAGAACCCAGACAGGCTGCCAGTGCCGGAGGAGGCTCAGAATGTGAGACTGGCGTTCCTCCCTCCCATGTCCGGCCTTGCCTCCAATGAAACTAGGATCGACGAGGGGGCGATCAACGTCCGAATCGGTGAGGGCAGGACGGCGGAGGTTCTTCGTAATCTCTGTCTTAGAATCCATATCCATCGACAGAGGGATGTCTGGAAGAAGCTGGTTGGACAAATCGATCGGCTTTTCGCGTGCCAGCTCGACGCGCCCGAATATATTGCTGAACGTGGAGAGGTTAGAATGAGTTATACGGAGCGCGGAACTCAGCTTGACCTATCATCATCCGGTCGAGGCTTTCAACAGACACTTCTTGTTCTCGCCTATATGTATGCGAATCCTGGAGCGGTTCTGTTGCTTGATGAGCCGGCGGCTCATCTTGAGATACTCCGGCAGAGACAGACATATCAGCTTCTGACCGATGTGGCACGCGAGAATGGGAACCAGATTATTGCGGCGAGCCATTCCGAGGTGCTGCTCGATGAGGCTACGCAAACGGATGTAGTAGTGGCCTTTGTTGGCAAACCGCATAGGATTGATGACAGAGGGAGCCAAGTCAGGAAAGCGCTTACAGGGATCGGCTTCGAGCATTACTACCAGGCTGAGCTGAAGGGCTGGGTTCTCTATCTGGAAGGCTCTACTGACCTTGGCATTCTCCGCACATTCGCAGAGAGGTTGAGTCATGCTAAGGCTTCTGAATGCCTGGAGCGACCATTTGTACATTACTGCGGGAATGATACGGGACAAGTCTCCAGCCACTATCACGGGCTTCATGAGGCGGTTCCTCAGCTTGTGGGGCTGGCGATATTCGATAGGCTGGACAAGACAGAGCTTCCAGGCGGAGGCGGTTTGCGGAGTGTTGAATGGCGCAGACGGGAGATCGAGAACTATCTTTGCTATCGGGAGACGCTGATCGCTTATGCTGAAGGAACGGCAAAGGATGACTCCGATGGCCCCATATTCGCTCAGCCCATCATCGAAAGACGCGTTAGAGCCATGCAAAAATCGATTGAGGAAATTGAGCAGGCAAAGAAGACTCTTGGCGAGGGCTCTCCTTGGGACAATGACACGAAGGTTAGCAACGAATTTCTGAAACCGCTATTCAACAGGTATTACGAGAAGCTTAACCTCCCTAATGCAATGGAGAAGAAGAACTTCCACGTCCTCGCCCGCTACGTGCCCATCGACAAGATCGATCCGGAGATCACAGAAAAGCTTGATGCCATTGTCAAGGTGGCGAATGAAAGTCGGCCTATGCTGGATGAATACTGAGCCGTGGTGCGATCGAGCGTCAGGCTTGAGGACTTGAGGTCTCTTCCTCCCTCTCCTCCTCCCCAATATCCTTCAGCAGCGTTGAGGCGATGATGCCGACGATGACGGCGAACCAGAGCGTGCAGAGGCGGATGATGATCGTCGCTGCGGCGGCCATGCTCTTGTCAACCTGACTGTCGCAGGGGAGCTTCACCAAGAGACCGGTCAGACTGACCTCAGTTAGGCCAATTCCCCCGGGCATCATCGTTATCGCACCAGCAAGCGTGGAGAAGGCATAAATGCACACCGCGTCAACGAAACCAGCGCACCGCGTGATCCCGAGCGAATGCAGGACAAGGTAGAAGGCTAAACACTCACAGAACCAAGACACAACGCTCAAAGCGACCGCCGGCACGAGCCTGCGGAGCTTGATCAGCTGGTACATCGATTCGTACGCCTCAACCGCCTTGTGCGCAAACCTCCTCAGGAGTGGCAGCTTGCCAATCAATTCAAGTAGCGGTTCGGCGAGCCGCCTCGAGCCAACGACAACGATGACGATAATCGTCACGGCGGTGCTAATGAGAAGGACTTTGCCACCTGATGCGAATGCTGCCGCGCCGAACGCGGAGAGTATTAGGAAAGCGATGAAGTCGGTGAATCGCTCTGCAACCACAATTGGGGCGGTCTTGGCGATGGCCGAACCATCGACCATTTTAACAAATAGCGATTTTATTACCTCGCCGAATCTACCGGGGCTTATCGACATTGTGAGGCCAGCGAGGAATATCTTGAAGCTCTTTGTCCACTTGATCCTGACGTCAAGAAGACGAAGATAGTAGTGCCATTTGAGGAACCTAAGGACATAATTTGTGAATGCCAGCCCAAGCACTAGAGGTAAGTACCAGAGCTTAAACTTGGCTAGCGATGAGGCGACCTTGTCGAAGTCTGAATATATGGAGATGGCAAGGAAAATACATGCCGCAAACGCGATCGAGAATATGAGCTTTTTTCGAATACGATGTAATAGACCCATAGAGGGCGAGTGGACCTCTGCCTTGCTGTCGCTTTGGTGACTCGCGTCCGACGACTCACCACTCAAATATGCATCCTCCGGAGCATCGCCTCGTTTTCGGTCCATTTCTCCTTCACTTTGACGAAGAGGTCGAGGAAGACTTTGATGCCAAGCATGGCCTCCATCTCTTTCCTCGCGAGCGTTCCGATCTCTTTCAGCATCTTTCCGCCTTTGCCGATCACCATCATTTTGTGGGACTTGCGCTCGACGTAGATCGTCGCGTGGATGCGTACGTGCTTTTTCTCGTCATCACCTACTTCTTTGATCTGTTCAACGATGACGCCGGTTGAATACGGAAGCTCCTGACGCGTGAGTATCATTGCTTTCTCGCGAACGATTTCGGAGAGCACAAACTCCTCCGACAGGTCCGTTGTCATGCCGTCCGGGAAGTACTGCGGGCCTTCCGGAAGCATCTCGACCAATGACGTCACCATGTCATCCACGCTTGTTCCAAGCAAGGCGGAAATCCAGAACGTCTTGGTGAATTCAAGAAGCGATTGATACCGCTGAGTCAGTTCCTTGATGTCTATATCCGAATGCTTTGGCAAGATGTCACATTTGTTCATGACGAGGACAACGGGCGCCTTCACGCGGCCGAGGTTCTTCAAAATGAAGAGGTCCTCTGGATGTATTTTCTTTCTGACCTCTGCCATGAAGACGACAATATCCATGTCAGATGTAGCATTAAGGGCAGTTTTGACCATGATCTTATTCATCATCTTGGACGGTTTGTGGATGCCAGGCGTGTCGAGGAAGATCATCTGAGCGCTCGGGAGATTCTTCACGCCCAGAATCCGATTGCGCGTTGTCTGAGGCTTCTCGGTGATTATCGCGATCTTCTTGCCGACGAGTAGGTTTAGGAGTGTGGATTTGCCGACATTCGGCCTGCCAATAATGGATATATAGCCAGACCTGAACGTTTCATCTGCCATTCGCTAAGTTCTCCGCTCCCCGTTCGATACGAGCTCGTCCGCGAGCTGAAGGCCCTGCTCAATGGAATTGTCCATGTTGTTGTACCAGAACATTCCCGTGCGGCCACCAAGATGAATATTCGGAAAAGCCCTTAGCGCCTCGTGCATCCGCTCTTTTTCGTGAATGTACCCGAGCTCATATAGGGGATAGGTGTTATCTACGAGCTCTTTATGGACATTAAGGATTGCGCCTTTCTTGCACATCCCAACCTTCTCAAGATCGGCTATGATATTATCTAAGTTGGATTCTGCATATTTCAGATCCGCCGGTCCGAGGGAGGTTATCTCTGCACAGACACTGCCTTTGCCTTCCGGAACCATGTGAGGGCTAAAATTATCCGGGAAAGACGCTCGACTTATGGTCAAGTCCTTGCTCGGGAAGTATATCCACTGGTCATTGAGGTCTATCTTGTGATCGATCTCAATGTTGAACGCGACAAGCGATAGATAGCGCAGATTGAGCTTTGGAAGCCCCAGCCTATCCGCAAGCAGCGTTAAAGGCGCCGTCCAGACCAAGACGTCCACATCGTCCCTCTGCCCGTCGGCCGTTATCGTATCAACTCGACCTTTTTTCGAACTAAGCTCTAGCTCTTGGACTTCTGTCCTGACGCGCCCACCGAGCGCCTCGATCTTTCTAGCTAGATTGCGAGAGAAGATGTCCACACCATGCTTGGGATAGACGAATTTGGTCGTCACCGGATGAGGCATTAAAGTAACCTTCAGCGTATCCCAGAGCGAGTTCATGCTCGCCTTCTTATCGATGATCGCCCTGTCTATGCTGGCCGAGGCCCACGTTGCGTGCAGTTTGGACGGATGCACCCAGTTGTATTTCATGGTGTAATCGTGAAAAAATATCCTGTATAGCGTCTCGCCGTACTTGCTCTTTATGTAGTCGTCGAACCTCTCTGTCGTGAATTTGCGGCGATTGAAAAGGTCAAGAGCACAATGAAAAAGAACGCCAAATGGCAATCTGAGGAGCGACGACGGCCGAAGCGGCCACTTGTGATACTTGTCAAAAAGATAAACGCTCGAATATCGATCGATTGTTATGCTCTCATCGCCTAGAGCGTCCTTTATAAATTCACTGACTCGCGGGATGTCTGTATGAAACCTATGCGGGCCAATATCAAAACTGAAATCGCCATATCTGAACGTCCGCGCAAGTCCGCCGACCTCCGCCAACTTCTCAAGAAGGATGACCTCGAATCCCTGTCTAGCGAGCTCATAACCAATAGTGAGGCCGTTGATTCCCGCGCCGACTATGTGTGCTCGTCTCTTCTTGCTCATACAAAACTCCTGAAAACCATAACGCCTCTTCCGATCACAAGACGGGCCTTGCCATGCGAATATCTTATCAATTGATATAATGCCATGTCGAAATCATTTGACCAGACCTAACCTTCAGTCGCCGGGGCCGGCCGTTTTCACTGCCGTGCTAAGCCGGACCACCCCCCAATTAGCCTTCTGGCCCATCAATTCGCCTTGTCTAAGTACTTCTGCGATATCCGCATTTCAGGCATAAATCCGAAGAAGAAATGCTTCATCCTGAACCTGGCGATCGGCATATAGAGCGAGGCCAGAAACCCGAGCAGATTTGAGCACACGAAATCTTTTGCCTTCGAATCAATGAAGAAGGAGAGAAAATAGAGGCTCTCCAAAACTCGCTTATCGCTCTTAGAAAGCCAACGCTGGGAACTCTTCTCCATCTTCAACTCACCCCACTCGGCAAGCGTCCCCGGCTCCTCAAAACCATAGCGTCGAGCGTCTTCATAAAGATCGGAGCCCGGATACGGAATGTACGTCGCAAGCGCTGTAATCGTTGCCCGGGGGTTCTCTCTCATGACGCGCATTATGAGCTCAACCGTCTTTTTAAGATCAGAACGACTCTCATAAGGAAGCCCGGTTATGAAGCTGTACCTGGGAATTATGTCAACGTTGGCGAGGCGCCGGTTTACGTCGAAGAGCTGATCAAATGTCAACTTCTTGCCAACCAGCTCCAGTATTCGCTCCGAGCCAGACTCGACGCCGAAATAAAGCCTCCGACAGCCGCTTTTCTCCAGCAGTTTGAAGTCGGCGTCGCTCATTCCGGACATCTCAGGGATATGTCCACCGGTAGTCGTCCATGTGATGCCAGCTCCAACGAGCAGCTCGGCTATTTTAAGCACTCGCTTGATGTCAACTGAATAGTTCTCATCGACGATATAGAAATGCTTGGCATCGAACTTATCGGCCGCGGAGAGCATCCGCTCAACGAATAACTCTGCGGAGAACGCCCGCCATCTACGGCGGTGAAAGACCTTGTTGTAGCAGAAGGAGCAATTGTTGGGGCAGCCCCTTGAGCTCTCCATGTAAAACGTCGGCTTGCCAAACTCAAGTGGTAAGTAGTCGTGGAAATTAACGAGATCGTAAGGCATCTCAGGCAGGGAGTTCATATCCAAAAAGCCCCGATGCCCGGTGTTCGTCGGCTCACCGTCTTTCAGATACCACAAGCCCTTGACCTTAGCCAAATCGCCGCCCTTCTTGAGCGTTCTGACGAGCTCCAGAAAAGTCTCCTCACCCTCGCTCTCGACGATTATATCGACATAAGGGTCCGCAATCGACTGCTCCGGGAGCAGCGTAGTATGTGCGCCTCCCCAAACGACTGGAACATCCGAGTGTTTTTTTATGAACGAGGCGACCTCGAGCGAGTGTTTGATCTGATTACCCGTCAGGCTGTGAATGCCAACGCAAAGCGGTGACGTGTTCAGCTCTTTGAGTAATCTCTCCTGCCAGTCATCGTGGATTCTCTGATCGATCAGGACGGTATCGAATTCGCAAGAGACATATCTCGCTGCAGCCAGAAGCCCGAGTGGCGGGGTCGGCTTCGAGCGAAGCGCGTCCCAATGCCCGAATATAGGCTCAACCAGAACCACCTCAGCCATAACCTTTTGCCTGACCTTCATTCATTTAATTGGAGTAATCTAAAGACATAAGATGGCCGAGCGCGGGCATCCCAATCTTGGCGAATATAGCCGTCAGCTGATGCTCAAGTCAAGCAATGCCGGCGAGAGATCTGCCATCGGTCATTTGCGCTATCTACTCGAAGAGAAGGGGTTGAAATGCGCATCGGAACCCAATACAGTTGAGTCAGAAAGTATGATAGCGAGAATGGACTCTGTAACACAGGGAGTTGACCATGAGAACTAGTGACTCTGTCTGTCTGTCTGTCTGTCTGTCTGTCTGTCTGTGTAATCGCACTTAGTGGTGCTTTTTCCCCCTGTCAAGCCGTCTCGGCGCTTTCCGTACTAGAACGACCGTGCAGCGTCAATGTAGTGAACGCCGACCCCAACGAACTGCTACTTAGGCTATTGGAGAACACTGGTGTAAAGATCATTGCACCACATCTCACCGGCGAAGTGACCATAACGGAGGAGAAGACACCCATCAAAAACATTCTGAGTCATGTGCTGCGCGCCCGGGGATATTGCTGCTATACTTTGGGCTATAGGCTCTTCGTTCATAGAAATCCCACGTTCCTGCGCGTGTCGCAAGGTACTGGCTATATCAAAAATATCACTACCGGTTGTGTAGTTGTTTTTGATCCACTGGTGCGCCCTGCATATGTTCCTCCACGCAACACGAAGGCCTCTAGGTCTTCTGACGACATGATGTACGTCGACGTCGTTGAGGAAGGATGGTATGTAGAGCAGACAACGGTTGTAGGATGGTAGATCGCTTGTGTGCGTTTCCCTGTTGCTCATAGGTTATGAGCTCGACAGCAGTCAGTTTTTGAGCTGAACCTGTTTAGTGATTATGCCGTCTGAAAGGTCAAGAAGGCTATCTGTGAGAGGGTGGTGTCAAGCCACCACAGAAGAAAGCGGCGTCGAGCCGCCGCACTCCAAAAAGCCAGTGCCGCCTGCGTCAATCTGATTCTTGGGCATGAGAGCAAGCTTGTTGACACCGGAGAATCTGTGTTATGGTTCTGCTCCTGATTTATGAGAATCGTGTGGACTGGGGCGTGGTCAAAATGGAACGACGCATGGCTTTACGCCTTGAAATGGGGGTTCAAATCCTTCCGCCCCAGCCAATCTTCGGTTTATAGATTGGCAGTTGGCTTGCAGCACGGCAACGACGTGGCAGTATCATGTCCTGAAGTCATATCCGCGAGGGCAGAGATTTGGTGGCAGTCAATTACTTGAGCGATGAAGAATACGAGGCGCTTGGACTGACGTCCGGCATTGAGATACATCAGCAGATAAAGACCGAGAAGAAGCTCTTCTGTCGATGCCCTGTGAAGATGCACCGTGACAACGATTATGACGCGATAGTCGTCCGGCACATGCGTCCTACGCTCTCTGAGCTCGGCGAGTATGACGGCACTGCGCTGATGGAGTTCAAGACGAAGAAGGATATTGTTTATCAGCTCTATCACGACTGCGTTTGCACGTACGAGATGGACGACACGCCTCCATTTTTGATCAATCAGAATGCGGTCGAGATAGCGCTTCAAATAGCGATATTGTTGGGCTGCACCACGATTGACGAGGTCTTCATTACGCGCAAGCAGTATTTGGATGGGAGCATTCCGACCGGCTTCCAGCGCACCTCAATTATTGGAATAGACGGTGAGATTGGATATAGGGGCAAGCGCATTCACATTCGCCAGCTCGGGCTTGAGGAGGATGCTTGCCGCGAGGTCTCGGACATCCGGCACTGCGTAACATTCAAAGCCGACAGGCTTGGGACGCCGCTTATCGAGGTTGTAACGGAGCGCGACATGGTTACGCCTCTAGAGGTTCAGGGCGTGGCCGAGCAGATCAGCATGGCCCTAAAGGGAACGGGTCTCGTCAATCGGGGCATGGGCAGCGTTCGAGAGGACGTAAACGTCAGCATCAGCGGCTCAACCAGAGTCGAGATCAAGGGCGTAGATAAACTCTCGCTCATAGGCCCGCTCGTTCATTATGAGGCGCTCAGGCAGAAGCACTTGCTTGAGTTGAAAGATGAGCTTAAGAATCGGGGCGTAGCTAAAGAGACGCTTGCGATTTGGGATGTTGATATCAGTAAGCTAGCCGATCAGCTGGATTCTACGATCATTCAAGACGCTCTTGAGGCGGAGCCCGGCTCCATCGTCCGCGCGATAGGCCTTCGGAACATGGCCGGAATGCTGGGGCATGAACTTCAGCCCAATAAGCCCTTTGCTTATGAAATCTCGCAGCGCATCAAGGTCATCGCGTGCCTCGATGGCGAGCCGAACATATTGTTCAACGACGGTGAGGCACGGACGGGCGATCTCAGCGACGATGCGTGGGCGGATGTTTTCTCCGAGTTGGATGCTTCAAAGACGGACGCGGTGATTCTCGTTTGGGGTCCTCTTGCGGACGTTGAGCTGGCCGTTTCCGAGGTCCGCCTTAGGGTGGAGGATGCGATCTCCGGTGTGCCGAATGAGACGAGGCAGGCTTCCGACGACGGGACAACGGGATTCGAGCGGATACTGCCCGGGCCTGACCGGATGTATCCGGACACCGACCTTCCGCCGTTTGCTATTTCGGCAGAACGGCTTGAGAATATCAAAAATAAGATGGCCGCGAATCCATTTGAGACTTACGAGCGATTTAGAGCTCTCGGCATCTCGAACCACGCAATCAGGCAGCTAATGCGGAATCGTCGATGGCGTCTCTTTGACCGAGTGGTCAAGGGATTGGGCATTGACCTGCATTTTGCAGTAACGTTGTTGGCGGAGCGTCTTCGAGCCTTTGATCGAGAGGGGCTTAACACGTCGAAGCTCACGGACGATGATCTCTTCAAGGTCTTTGACAAGTTCAAGCAGGGCAAATTGTCCTGCGAGGGCGCCGGCTGGGTGATTCGGGACATGCTCCAAAATGACGATAGCCAGGATCTTGCGATCGAGCGTTTTTTGTTGGGGCAACTCGACGAGAAGAAGATCAAGGAACTCGTCTCCACGCAACTTGCAGCCAAGCGCACGCTCATCGCCCGATTGCCCGCTGATAAGGCGTTCAACTTGCTCATGGGCGACTTAATGCATGGCGCCTCGGGCAAGCTTGAGCCCAGGGCCGTGGCGACCGCCCTGCGAGCGGCACTAAGTGCAATCGATGAACAAGGTTGAGGCAGCTCTTCACTCTCTAGCTCGGCTTGCCGCCTCAAAAGTCGCCAGAAACCGGCAGGTTGCAGATGTGGTTTTCGACCGCTGTCCGAGCATGACCGATCTTGCACGCTCCGCTCTGAATCATGCCGCTTTCATTCTAAAACTCCCCAAGACGTTCTTTCTGACGAGCGTTATGCTAGAGGTGACCAACACCTGCAACCTGAAATGCCGCTTCTGCCCCGCCGTCAACTTGAAGCGGAAGAAGGGCTTTATGGACGTTGGCCTCGCGGGAAAGGTTCTAAAGCAGTGCAAGAATCTTCAATATGTTTACCTTTATGATTGGGGCGAGCCGCTGCTGCACCCGGAACTCGACCGAATCATCGAAACCGCGACGCGCCTCGGCCACAGGACGTTCATGGTTACAAACGGCACGCTGCTTGTCCCTGAACTCTCCGAAAAAATCATTGCCGCGGGGCTCTCGACTATCTGTTTCTCCATTGACGGCATTGACGAGACTTATGAGTACTTCCGCGGGGTTGAATATGACCTTGTGCGAGAGAATGTTGAGCGGTTTCTGAAAGTTAAAGAGAGATTGAATCCCGATCTCCGCGTTGAGATCAATTACGTCGTCTCCGAGCTGTCCGAGGGCGCCGTTGAGCGTTTTCGGGAGATTTGGGGGCCAAAGGTTGATCACATAACGTTCCAGCCAATGTTGACATATCAGAACGTCCCGAGGCGCCGGCCTTGTCGGGAGCTCTGGAAAGGCACGCTCGTTGTGTTCTGGGACGGGACGGTGGTGGCGTGCTGTGTTGATTACGAAGGCCTGCTTGCGGTCGGCGACGCTAAGAAGGACAGCATGAACGCCCTCCTAAACTCGCAGGCCATGGTCCGCCTCCGTCGAGGCCACGCCAAAGGCAACTTCTGTTCGCTTTGCAGCTATTGTTCCGAATACGAGACCTCCGAGATCGACGGCCGTTTCGATGGCCGCCTCGCCAAAGAATGAATCAATTGTCTGCCACGAGCTCGCAGGTCAGTACCGGAAAGCCCTGCACGAGGGTTCCGGGGCGCAGCGAAGTACTTCGACCGAAGCCTCAACCGGCAACCGCCTGTTCTTTGACTTCGTATGCAAATGACAGAGGCTCGGATACATTCCGAGATGCGTCGAGTATTTCGACGGAGACAACCGCGCCGTCTGCGTCATAGTCGAATATGATGCCGGGGCGAACCTCGTCGCTTTCCTCGATCCTCGCCTCTCGTAAGATCAGGGTAAGAGTGTCCGTTTCCCGGTCGTAAATTCCCTTCACGCAATCATTCCTTTTCCCAGTATTTCTCTATCTTCGATGTTCTATAGACGGTTACGATAACTTGACACATTCCTTGTTCTTCCACAACCACTCTGAGCAACAGTGCCTTTCCTGAAATCTCATCCTTATCGCGCGACTGGCATACTCTGCGCTTGCCTCCTGGACAATACTACTTGCTCCGGAAATCGGACCACATCGCGCACCTTGTCGGCTGCAATGCCCCTCCTGCGCATTTGGAACAATGCATGATCGCTTATGATAATTTGCCTGTCGATCTTCATACGCTTCTACTTGCCGGCGTTATGCACTCCATTAATCTTCCGCCTCACATCCTCTTTCCGCATCCTGCTGACCACCATTTTGATTCGATTGAGATTCATTGTAGTAGCCTATGGTTGTCATTTCAAGCGGCGTCCCTGCAGATGAGGTATGCCACAAGGTGCTTCTCTATGACTTGCTGAGCGTGAAAACCGGCAACGTCGAGTGCCTTGCGGGACGAAATGCACAACTCCCCAATTGGCATGTTACTCAAAGCGCCACGAGGCGCTTGAGAGTTCGCCTATCATGGTCATTGTGCCCATCTCGAAGAATGCGGCCAGCCAGGTGTAGTCGCCGGTTGGGAAATCGGCGGTGAAATCGTGGATCAAGACGGGAAAGCCGGGGATGAATGTCCCGGAGGGCAAGAGGCCGCTTATGTATGGTTCCGGCATATCCCCTCCCTCGTAGTAATAGAGCGAGCCGTCCGGCAGAACGCAAGCGATTTGAATGTCGATTTCTATGTCCGGCCCCGGGTTTTCATAGGTCAGCGCAACGAGCATCGTGTCGCCGGCGTGATACGTTTCAGCATCGGTCGAGATCGTGATACTCGGCCCTGGCTGCGCCATGCCAGACTCGAGGCACAAGAGGCCGGAGGGGGTTGCGAACCAGATATCGCCGTTCGGCGCGGTCGAGATGTCGCGTATTGCGTTCACCGGGAGCCCGCTGTCGATGTCCCACTTCGTCCACTCGGTCCGATCGAATCGAGCGAGCCCATCGTTCGTCCCCACCCAGATGTTGTTTGAGGCATCGCACTTGAGGCAGTTGATCCGGTCGCTCGGGAGGCCATCATCCATTGTGTACCAAGCGATCTCGTTCTCACCATCAAATTGAAGCACGCCTCGCTCTGAGCCCCCGAAGCCGAACCAGAGAGCTCCGTCATTGTCGCACTCGATCGCTTCGACATGGGTGTACTCGGGCAGAAACTGCTCCAGCTGGTCGTCCTTGATCGCCGCGACGCCGATGTCCGTCCCAACCCAAATACGGCCCTCGTGGTCGCACGCGATGCAGTCAGGCCTTATCTCCATTGGAGGAGTTTGATTGTCGTAGGCCTGGAATGTCAGCCATGACTGGCCATCGTATTTGGCTAGGCCTGCACCCGCGCAGACCCAGAGATTCTGGTCCAGGTCAAAACAGATGTCGGTTGCCGAGGAGAGAGACATCCCTCCCGGGCCTGTGCGCTCATAGTTGGCCATCATCCCTTTCCAGGCTTTGAGATTGGTATTACAGGCAAGCCAGACGGTGCTGTCTGCGCCGAAGACAATGTCGTTAACGCAATCCAAAGCGACGATGCCCGGTTCGTGAAGGGCCTTCCATCGCAACCCATCGAAGTAGCCTACTTGACCGAAGGCCGTCCCATAGAAGACCCGGCCTAGCTCGTTCACGGCCACTGACCGGACGTCGTTGTTCATGACGGTGCTCTCGCCGCCCGTGTAGCAATTCCAAAGGCCATTATTGTATCTGGCCAGGCCTCCCGCTGTCGTAAAGAACAGAGAGCCGTCAGGCGTCTCCGCCACTTTGCTCACGCTATTTGAAGGCAGACCACTATTCAGAGAGTTGAAGACCGTCCACTGATTGCGGTCGAACATCGAGACGCCGCTTTGATAATGCGTCACCCAGACCCGGTCCTGATCGTCCACCAGCACGTCGGTTGGGGAACCCGCCAGGCCATCCTCCCCACTGTAGGTCTGCACGATGCTCCCGTCCTGAACCTGCACGATTCTTACTCCCTCGTTAATCCACACCTCACCGGGCCGACCCGCGGCCATATCCCGGACACCATCAACGTCATCTCCACTAAACGTAAACGTATCCCAGCCGCCGTCTTTGTATCTGGCAAGCTGGAGGGGGGCGCCCCAAGAATAGCCGAACCAGCCCGTGCCGTCCTCCTCGAAACAGATTGATATCGCCCGCCGATCTGTTGGGCCCTCTACCTCCTCCCAGGCGCCGTCTTGGAAGCGGGCAAGGACGTGTCTCGACGATGCATTATCGATGCTGTAGCTGGCCCAGACGCTTCCGTCAGGCGAGGACACAATCACGTCACCATCCATGTCCTTGCCAGCAAATGTAAAGGGTTGCACAAAACCTCCGCTAACTCTACATATCGAGCTGCCACAATGAATCCAGGCAGCGCCGGACGTATCGACCGTTACCCCGGAACCGGACGAGGGCAGGCGGAACATCTCCATGTCATCCTGCGCGGGATGGAAATGGCACAAGTAGCTGCCAGAGCCGAACCAGACCGAGCTATCGGTCGCCGCGGCAATGTTGTATCCGTTGGAGAACGGATTCATGTAGTGCGTGAATTCCTGGGCCAAGCCGACCTGGGAAAAAGAGAATATCAGTGTGAGAACAGTCACAAAAACTACTAGTTTCATCTTGCTATCTCCTATTATATATGCCTGGAGCCCGGAGTGCCGGGCCCCAGGCGATGTTCAGACTGCTATTCGCACTTGGTTTGCAGAAGATGTTTTGCAGCATCTTCAGGGTCCCGGTCAGTACATTCGCCGGTGCTCTCAAACCAGTACAGATAGTCCACCGGATCAAGCTCCACTGTCTGCCTGTAAAGCACACACAAATTGTAGGGGGGAAGGTCAACCCTTGTCAACATCGTGTTGTGGGTGGGCCCGCCTGCCTCCTTCTCATAATAGACCCTCACCGATGTGCCCGTGACTTTAGTAGAGTCAAGGTAAACGTTGAAATCGTACTCGCAGTCCTCCTCGTCGTTACAGGAGCACCAGCCGTTGCAGAGGCAGCCCTCCACCTCGCCACAGCAAGCGCTTGCCCAGACATAAGCCGCAAATCCAGCACCAAGCAATAGACAGATTGACATTATCACGAGAGATTTTCTCGTCATTTGACTTCTCCTTATCTTTTCACGCATTGTTATCCAACAATTTGCTTGGTAAATGGTTGGCAAATTGTTGGTTCACTGTGTGGGCGCGTTACTACGCCGACTGCGGCCGGCCGAGGGGCTAACGTCTCTTAGTCGGCTTTTCCCAAAACTGGGAACAGTGAAGGTGAACTTATGGTGATGCGCGCACGGGCGGGCCTTGTCCGGTTGGGTCCACCGTCGCCGGATTGCCCTGCGCAGCTGGTGCGAAGGAGGAGGCTATGGCGGACAAGAAAAGATAGCGCTGCGCTACCCCCCCGCAACATCTTGTAGCATTCGAGAATACCAACGCAATATCTGCTAAGAACATGCCAGACCCCCTGTTGCCTATTGTAATCGAGTACTTATATGATAGCCGCTCGACATGCGATGTCAAGCTGTTTTATCGCTCTTTATGACTCGTAATCCCCTTCAGACGACATTCTATCTACATAATTCGGCATATATCGCAACGCATCTCCCAATTCGCTCAGTTACTCAAA
>JAGHCW010000023.1 GCA_021160245.1 bacterium
ACTCCAAGCTCTATACATACGATATGCTTGGCGTAACGAATGAGCATATCGCCCACACGGAGCCCCAGCCGAACCGCAACGTCTCCGTTGACATCGAGGCGACGTTCCCGGACAAACCCAAGGGCATCGTCAAGAATATACTGATAACATCGCACCTAAAGAGCGATAATGAGTACATAATCCGCTTGAATCCGACGCTTATCATTGAGGGCTATGACATTGCTTTCCGCAGAGCTGGCTACAAGATGTATCGCATGCCCATTAAGGAATTTACGCAGCATTACTTCGCCAAGCAGCCGGTGGAGTTCTTACCTTAGAAGGTCCCGTGCAGACAGATGGCGGGGTCATTTCATTCTATTATCTGCCCATATAGCGCGGTTTCTTGCGCATGCTCTTTTTATCTAGCCTTGATGTTCATCTCCTTGATGGGGGTGGATCAATTTGTGACCATCAATATGTTGCCAGGGGGGGTCAATTATTGACCCACCCCCCAGCTCTGGCTATAGGAGCCGAGAATGGCCGTTTGCCGGGGCGAATTCTCCTCACAAGTGGGTCAATTTAGAGCCACTCCACCCCAGCCATGCCCGGCGCCCCAAAACAGCTCTCTTGCTATAATCGACCTTATAGTGCTACAGTAGGCGCGATCATGTGAAAGAATTATTCGATATGGCATGTTTAGTGCTTGTATTATGAGCAGATATGGGAGTCATGTTGTGACTGAGAAAGGAATTGCATTGAACAAGTTCACGATTGCAGCGCAGGTCGCCCTGCTTATTCTGGTGATGTCGGTAGCGGCAGCTCAGGACACGATTGTGTCAACAGTTCCGTGGTCAGGCGCGGGACAGGGACCGGCCAGAACATATTGCAGCCCGTATGCGGGACCGCTAGGCGCGCCTCAGGAGACAATGCTCCTCTTCGTGGACGATGTGAGCGAGTACATTGTGTTGGGCCGCGATGGCTTAATTCAGACTGCTACTCCGGACGGCCTCGTTTACAAGTCTCTTGCTAAAGCGGGCTCTGAGACCGTGGCGAGCTGCGTTGAGACCTTCCTAAATCCCACGGACCTGGCAGTTTCCCATGATGGGATAACGTTCATTGGGGGATTGCAGGACGGCAACTCCAAGATCATGGCCATTGAGGACGCCAGTGTGCAGTGGACGCATCCATTGGGTTGGGCATCTGGTCAAGTTTACGTTGTGCCTAGCCAAGACGGCGTCGTCGCATTCACGGCCGATGGAAGACTGTCCTATCTTACAATCGACGGAGAGCAGGAATGGGACTTTCAGGCGCCGGGGGCCTTCGACGAATGTTCTATGCCGGCCATAGGCCACTCAGGCACGATATACTTCGCGGCGAGCGGAGTCTCCACGCGGATTGGCCCTTTCCTTGAGGATAGTATGGTCTTTGCCATTTCTGCTGACGGAGAGATGCTCTGGTGCAGACCGGCTCCGGTTGCTTCGCTAACGCATCCTGTGGTGGACGAAGATGAGAATATATATCTTTTCGGATCTGATGGCCTGCTGTATTCATTCTGCTCAACCGGCGGTCTGAACTGGGCTCAGCCGACTCCACGACGCGATGGCTCCATTTATGTCTGCTATCACAATGAAATAGTTTATGTCCTTGTTGGTGGTGACGTCACCGCATTCAATACTGATGGTTCGGAAGCCTGGGACAGCTCTGTCCATGTTGGAGAATGCTTTGTTTCGGCCCCGGCGATCGGGAGTGATGGTATTCTCTATACCATTACGAAATCCGTGTTCCAGGAAAGCAAGCCCTACCTCACCGCTCTGGGGGAAAATGGCGAGGTAAAGTGGTCTGTGCAGCTCCACTACTTCATACAGACCGCGCCAATCATCACTATTGACGGCGACGTGGCAGTGGGAACCACGGACGGAGGGTTGCTCTATCTGATTCCCGGCAGGGGAGACATCAGCCCCCCATATCTCGCGGAGACGTTCCCACCTCAAGGTACAGTCATTCCAATTGATGACTTCAATCTATCGATGGTTATGTTGGACCCCGGTGTTGGAATTAGACCGGACAGCATTTGGCTTTCCGTCAACAATCAGGAGGTCGAGGTCGATAGGCACGAGGTCATCGGAGGCTATGCGCTTTACGCCTCGCCTCGTCAGATTTTATCGCCATTTCAGAATGTGATGATCGAGGTCTATGGCGAGGACAGGAGATTCAGCAAGGGCACGAGGCCATTCCACCTCACGGCGATTGAGTTCCATAATACACCCAAGGTCGTTATGGCGGGCTACGGGATGACGACTGTCAGCAGCGAACACGGTGGTGATCTCTACATCTACGCTCTGATCGATCCGCTCTCTGAAATATCGAAGGTGGAGCTATCCGTCCCCGATAGCGCTTTCTTATTGCAGCTTTCCGATGAGGGCAGGAGCATTGACGAAAAGCTCGATGGCCGGTGGTATTCGGCGAGCTATTGCGTGCAACCCGGTATGCTCAAAGGACGCTATTTGCTGGAGATAGCCGCAGAAAACACCGATGGCCGACGAAGCCTTCCCTGGCCATATCTGACCGTGGAGACGGAGGAGCCTGTGTCACCCCGGCAAGGCGCCTCGGGCAAGGTCTCCCCGTCGCCTAAATCCGCCGCGGCATCCAAGTCGTCTGGCAGCGGCTCCCATGCCCCCATGCTCCACTCGCTTGCTCTTGCTGGCAAAGGAGGTCAGGGCAATGAGATGCACCGGCCCCGGATACTCGCCGCTGGTTACTCATACACTCATTTGACTGTTCAGGGCGGAGTTATCCGCTTCCAAGCGTGGGTAGAGGACTATGACGGCATAGACAACATTGACAGAGTGGAAGTCTATGCGGAGGGCAACCCAATCGGTCTGCGCCTCTACAATAACGGTCAAGGCGGCGATGACGATGCGCTCGATTCGATATACACTTTCCAAGCCTTCATGGGGAGCGATATCCTGGCGGCAGGTCCCCGTTTGTTTGAACTCAAAGCATTCGACAAGCAGAGTAATGAGAGCGACCTATGGCCCTATTTGGAGATAAAGTAGTGGCAGATAACGAGAATCAGAATCGCGAGGCGATCGGTTCGCTCACAGAGGTAAAATGTGGCGATGACGCTTGATTTGATAGGTTATTTATTTCTTGTAGTTGCTTTGGTCGGCTTGATCTTCCTTGCGCTTGCGGGCGCATTCAATCAGGGAAGCTGAGTTGCCCGGGGCGACTAATAGAGGGGATTTGCGCATGAGCAACGTCATATCACACATCAATCGACCGGACGACACGATGGAGAGTTCGGTAGCCGTCTTTGCTATCCCGTTCATCCTGGCTTTGGGTGTTACGGTCTTCTTTATCGTAAAGGAAGTCTTCATACAGCTCCTGTAGTAGCGAGACATCCTACGGCTTCAAGCATTCGTCGGGGTGGGGAGTTGGCCATTTGTTATTGGGCCGGGCGGAGGCGCTCCACCCCGATAGCTTACTTCAAAAACCTCAATCAGATGAGACTCCACAATTCTCCGCAATGATCGGTTGGCGGTTGGCGGTGTAGAGCGGGCTTTCCAACCTGTCCATGAGCGGGCTGCTACCTGTAAATGGGACAGAAGGAGGATGCCATGACGACAGGTGTTTGGACAACAAGGGTGATTCTGTTCATCAGTACTATTGCACTGCTCGCATTATGGCCGACAATGGCTGCCGCGGGACCAACAATCGCGATCTACACGGACGCGGATAGTTACGCTCTGGGCGACGTGATTGAAGTGAGCCTGTCGGGCGAGAACTATGACGAGGCGATGAACGTTGATGTTTATGTGGGCCTCATCGCGCCGGGTGTTCCAACGTACACTCTGGGCGAGAGCGGATGGAGCGGCTTTATCGGCCCGTGGATTTGCGGTATTCACGTCCCGAACCCGTTCTTCATGGGCCGCGTGCCATTCAAGTGGTTTGGTGTGCCGTCCGAGATCGTCCCGATTGGCCACGAGGGCCAGTACTATTTCGCCTCAGTCCTGACCCGTCCGGGGACATCTGAATACGTCTGCGATCTGAGCCTCGCCCCCTTCGAGATAAGCTGCCCCTCAGGCTCGGATGTTTACGTCGATTCAGCATTCGGGGATGACTCAAGCGATGGCTCCGAGAACGCTCCGTGGCAGACAATAACCTACGCCCTCGCCTCGGTTGATGCCTCAGAGTCGCATCCCGTGACGATCCATGTCGCCGCCGGCAAATACGCCGCCAGCACGAACGGCGAGTCTTTTCCGCTGAACATGAAGAGCTGGGTCTCGCTCTGCGGCGAGGATCGAGAGACGACCATCCTCGATGCGGAGAACGAGGCGCCTCATGTGATTACATGTTTCGGTATGAGCAGCTTCACAATAAAGGAATTCACGATTACAGGGGGGCATGCAGACTCCTGGGACTGGCCTGACCATGAAGGCGCGGGTATATTCTGCTGGCTTAGCTCCCCTGTCATTCAGAACAACACGATTACAAAGAACTGGGCGCTAGGCGGCAACGGGGGAGGAGGTGGGGGCATCTACTGCTCTGGTTGGGCAACGATTGCCAACAACACAATCAGTGATAATGAAACTGAGGAGTATTGGACCTATGGTGGGGGCATCTACTGCTCCGCCTCGGCAACAATCACAGACAATCTCATCATTGGAAACCGAGCCGGGGGGGGGGGCGGCGGGGGACTCTACACCACAGAATGCTCGCCGGATATCATTGGCAATACCATTGCCAAGAACTTCGCGGGCAGCAAGGGTGGCGGCGTATATTGTTGGTTTGAGTCTCCGAGTATTATGGACAACACAATCAGGGACAATTCAACCGACGGCGACGGCGGCGGTATAAGTTGCTTTGCAGCAGCAGATATATTCAACAATCGGATAACAGACAATTCTTCCGGCTGGCATGGAGGCGGCATCTACTGTCAGGTTAAAGACGCGGTCATCCGAGACAATGTGATTACGGGCAACAGCGCCGGTCTCTGGAGTGACGGTGGCGGGATAAACTGCGATGAATGCTCGCCATTCATTCAAAGCAACACGATCATGGGAAACTCCGCTGGCTCGCAAGGTGGCGGAATCCATTGCAGATCGAGCGATTCTGCTGTGATTGACAATAATCTGGTCACCAAGAACACCGGGGATGAAGGTGCCGGCATATCTTGTATGGGCAGCTACCCGACGATCTCAAACTGCACGATCGCTGACAACTTCGCGATCGAGCCTTGGGACATTGGAGCAGGAATATGGACGGACTTTGGACAACCGACAATAACGAACTGCATCATCTGGGGCCATGAGGATGATCTCTATGATTGCTCGGCCACGTATTGTTGCGTAGAAGACGATCACGCTGGTGCGGGCAACATCCATGACAACCCGATGTTCGTCATCGGGCCATTTGGCGACTACTACCTCGATCCGGACAGCCCTTGTATCGACGCCGGCAGCAGATCAGCGGAGGAGGCAGGGCTATCGGATACGACAACTCGGGCGGATGGGACTCCGGATACCGGCACCGTCGATATGGGCTTCCATTATCCGCTGCCATAATGAGTGGGATGGGCTTTCCGATGCCGCCTCACAGGTCGATTTTCGACGGAGATGGCACATGACTGCGCACCTGGCCTTCAGTCGATAATTCACTGGGCGTTACACAACCGCCTCTGATTTGCTATTATGGCTCGCATAAGAAGCTCGAGCATATCTTGAGGCGCGGCAATATGAGAGTTCTGAAGCGATTTCCATTATCCGCCAGGATTGGGATGGTCATCTTGGCCTTATTCGTGATCGTGGCCTTGGCCGCGCCTCTTATATCGCCCCACGAGCCAAACGACCAGGACCTTAAACGTCGCCTCGAGGGCCCAAGTTGGGAGAACCTGCTGGGCCGCGACGAGTTTGGGCGGGACACACTCTCAAGGCTTATCTACGGCGCGAGGGTATCTCTCACTGTCGGGGCGCTAGTCGTCTCGATCTCGCTTGTGATCGGCGTCTCATTGGGCGCGCTGGTCGGTTACTGCGGGGGATGGCGGGATGAGGCGGCGATGCGAGTTGTTGATATCGTCTTGGCTTTCCCGGGGATACTCCTTGCGATAGGTATGATGGCGGTGCTTGGGCAAAGCCTTTTTAACGTTGTCCTTGCGCTCTGCATCTGTGGCTGGGCGCCTTATGCGAGGCTTGCCAGAGGGGAGGCGCTCTCGATAAGGACGCGGGGCTATGTCCTTGCAGCGGAGTCGCTTGGCGCAAGCACATTCCGCATCGTTGGCCGGCACATTTTGCCGAACATCATCTCGCCGATACTCGTAAGGGCGACGCTTGGCATGGCGGGCGTTATCGTGGCCGAGTCGGCGCTCAGTTTCTTGGGACTGGGCATCCAGCCGCCGACCGCTAGTTGGGGCTCAATGCTGAATGGCGGAAGAATCTATCTACTCGTCGCTCCGCACCTTGTATTCATCCCGGGTGTTACAATAATGCTGGTGGTTTTGAGCCTCAATTTCTTTGGAGACGGGCTGCGGGACGTTCTTGACCCGAGGCGCGGCGAGTATGTATAGACATATATGTCGGCGATTTGGCCGTAGTTTGTGTCCGTTTGATAGCAGGACAATTATCCTCATTTTTGCCGTCATCGTCCTTGCCTCGACGCTCATCATCTTTCCTGGGACCTCTCAATCGGAGGAGACGGATGGCGCGGACGTTGAAGACGTGCAGCCAGCACCGGTGCTGCCGGGGGACATAGACGGCTCGGGAGTGGTCGATAAGAATGACCGACGGTTGATGGAGAGTTCCTTGGGAGCCACTCCGGAAGACCACGATTGGGACATCCGGTGCGACCTTGACCACGATGATTTCGTGGGCTTTAAGGACTTCGCAATTCTTAAAGAGAATATGGGGAAGCGGCTCTCTGGTGGGCGGATTGTCCAGGGCATCCCGGGCGACAAATGCCCCCATCCAAAGCTTCGATTTGCGCCTCTTCTCGAGATGACAGTCGCCTATCCTGAAGAGCTCTCCCAAAGCAAGGTGTGGCTGGTTATAGGCATCGATAAGACTGGAGATGTCATATCTGCTAGGCCGGCATTTTCTGAACTC
>JAGHCW010000193.1 GCA_021160245.1 bacterium
GTCTCGAGCCGCTCGGACTTATGAGGTCTTCAGGACGACGGAGGGGCTTCCATGCAATATGATCAAGGCGCTCCTTGTTGCGACGGATGGCACGCTCTGGATTGGCATCGGCGGCTGGGGTGTCATCCGTTACGACGGGCGGCATTTCTGGGTAGAGGCCGACCGCATTCGGCTCGGCTCCGATTGGGTCTATTCCCTGGCGCAAGACCATGAGGGAAGAATCTGGGCCGGAACGACGAATGGCGCATCGGTCTTTGAGAACGGGGAATGGACCACGTACACAACCGATCACGGGCTTGCCGGGAACTGGGTCACCTCGATTGCGGCCGACAATGAGGGCGCCGTTTGGTTTGCGACATATCAGGGAGGCGTTGGCAAGTTCGAGGATAATGAGTGGAAAAAAATCAGGCTATTCGATGGACTGGCGGACAACTGCGTCTTTGCCGTCGGGGCCTCGGATGATGGCCTCAAGTGGTTCGGGACGCTCTATGGTCTGACCAAGATGGATAGCTGGGGCATGAAGACGTACCGGAACAAGTCCTATATACCCGATCCCAAGGTTACTCTTGTGAAATGCGATAGGCTAGGTCGCAGCTGGTTCGGCACTCGCCGGGGGCTATCCTATCTCGATCAGGGCCGATGGCGGGTGCTTACAACAGATGACGGTCTGCCCGGCAATGACGTTACGGCGGTCGAGCTCGATGATGACGACAACGTCTGGATCAGCACGAAAGACGGGGGCATCTGTGTCTGGGACGGGACGCATTTTACCTATCTTAAAGTAGAGAACGCGCTGAGAGAGCAGAGCATCTTGTCCATCGCTATAGACGATGAGGACAGTAAGTGGCTCGGAACAACTAATGGGCTGTGCCGATTGAAGGACCACAATACGCTATGGCTTGGGAATGAGAACGGGATGATGAACACCGAGGTTAAGGACGTCCTACTTGCTCACGACGGCTCAGTCTGGGTGGGAACTGCCGGGGGCGCCGGGCGCCTTTCATCCGACGAATGGGTGTGGTTCACCAGCGACGACGGTCTCGCCAGCAACTGGGTCCTATGCGTCGCCGAAAGCCCCGAAGGGAGCATCTGGGCCGGCACCAGATTTGGCGCAAGCAGGCTGGACGGCGAGACCTGGACGAGCTTTGATAAGACGAATGGCCTGGCAGGGGACATAGTCTTTGATGTGGCCTTTGGCCCCGACGGCGGGGTCTGGTTCGCAACATCACACGGCGCCTCGCGTCTTCAAGATGGCAGATTCGAGACATTCGATCAGAAGGACGGCCTCATGGACGATCAGATATTCGATATTCACTTCTCCCAGAACGGGTGGTGGTTCTTCGGCGGCGGTCTCGGGTGCAACTTCTTCGATGGCTCAGTCATCAGACACCTTCGCCCCTTTAATGGGCTTGCCTTCAACTTCGTCAATACGATAGCACAAGAAAGCGAGACGGTCTTCTTCTTAGGAACAATGGTCGGAATGAGCCGGTTTGACGGACGGAATCTCATCACATACTACTCTGTTGACGGCCTGTGCGACGACTCCGTGCAGGACATCGCCATTGACAGCCTGGGCCAGAAATGGGTTGCTACCAAGAGAGGGCTATCAAGTCTGGTCGATGAGGAGATCGACAGCCAGCCAAGCGTTCATCTTCGAACCTGGGAACCGTCATATAACGCCGGCGACGAAATAGTGCTTCTCGGCGGACTAGTTAATCAATCCACCGACTGCACAATCGACATCTATGTGGCCATTGCGACTCCGGACCACTCCATATTTTATCTACCGGACTTCGTTACCGAGGCCGCTCCATTCGTTGAGAATCACCTGCTGATGTCCCATTCTCGGGCGTTTTTCCATCCCATCTTCGAGCTCGAGGCGCCGGACGGCGCCCCAACTGGAGAGTACCTCTTCCTGGGTGCAGTCATGGACTCCTTCACCGGGCGCGTCTTTGATACGATAGCGGTTGAACATTGGAGCCTGGAGTGAATCGTCCCGAGATGCCGCTTGAAGGCCCGGTTGATCAGCCCGTCTAGCGCCGGGGCTTTCTGCTTAAGAAGATCGAAGGCAGCGTCCTGATCAAAATAGAGAGGTCCAGAAGCAGCGAGCGGTTCCGCACGTAATAAAAGTCGTATTCCATGTTCTTGTAGAGTGGGACGATGTCTGACCCGACGAGCTGCCACAGGCCGGTGAGGCCCGGTTTGGCATCGAATCTGCGCCTCTGCCAGGGCTCATATTTCTTCGCGATCAGCGGTATCTCAGGGCGCGGCCCGACGAGGCTCATTTCGCCTCTTAGGACATTAATCAGTTGAGGCAACTCGTCCAGGTGAAACCTCTCCAGAAACCGCCCGACCTTAGTATATTGGACGGAAAGCGGCACGGGTCTGCCCTCAAGCTTAGAAGGCTCCGGAAGATGAAACGTCCTGAACCGATGAAGCAAGAACGGGCGCTCACGCAATCCGAGTCGCTCAAACCTAAGAATTGTGGGACCTTTTGATTCGATCTTGATGGCGACCGAGATAATCGCCGTCAAAGGAAGCGTCAAGATGACAAATAACAAACTGAGCGTCCTGTCCATCGCCGCCTTTGCGGAGAGGTATAGCGCGGAGGTCTGGCCGGGGCCAAGGTCTATCAGCGGGAGGTCCCCCACACTGTCCATATCGACCTTACCGGTCATAATAATGAACGCGTCCGAGACGACATGGAATCCCACGTTTGCGCTCTCACAACGAGCAATTAGATTCAGAACTTCATTATGAGAAAGGCCGGGCTTTGAGATGTAAATCTCGTCTGCTCTATGCTCCTCGATCAACGACTCGAGCTTCGAGATAGACCCGAGTACCGGCAGCGAGACCTCACGACCACCCATTTCCTTCCATTTGAGCGATTCAAGGGGAGAATCGTCCACGAATCCCACAACGTCGTAGCCGAGCTTCGGCACAGAATGAAGCTTGTGACCGACTAGTCTTGCGGATTCTCCCGTTCCAACCACGATTGCGCGCAGCCTGTCGTAGCCTTTGCCCAAGAGAAATGCCTGCAGGGCGTAAATGAGGGACCTTACAACGCTTGCGAGCACAAGACTCACCGCCCAAAAGAGCGGAACAATCGAACGAGAATACTCAATCCTGAAGAAATAAAGGGCAGCCATAATAATGATCGTCAACTGAGACACAGCGAGAAACACCTTCACCAATTGGTACGGCTTGAACGTCCCCCTAGCTTGATGATAGAGACCAAATGACCCGAAAACAGCAAGCCATGCAACCGTCACGACAGGAAGCGCCATAAGATATACCGATTGAGGCAAAAGTCCCGGCCGAAAATACCCGGCAAGATCGCCAAGCCCAGAGAAATCCAAGACCTCACCTATGTTGCTCCTCAGCCAATAGAGAAAAACCAGCGAGATGTTGCAAACGACAATGTCGCTCGCCATCTGTATCGTCGGGAACAGCAACTTGCGCTTCTTTTGCGAGGCGAGGCCCGCAAGAAGGCCAAAGCCAAATGCTGATGATCGAATGAATAGAAAGATGGGGGAAAGAAGCCCAAGCAACTTGTTTCCCTTGAATGTCGCCACCGCAAAAGGAAGGCTGAGAAGCACGAATACTGCCGCCCCCAAAAACAGCAGCCAGGCCGAGAACTCCTGAAACAGAGCCGAGCCAAGGAGCGCTCCGATAAGGTAAAACGCCACAAGAATCTGAATCTTAAGCGTCTGAGGTGTATAGGAATCCCTGACGACCTTGCGCGGAAACCTGTCATAGACGAATGTCCGCCAGTAGGCCCGGCCGAACTTGAGCTTCGCATATTTCAGCACCGTGTCCGGATGCGTATGATAGACGATTGCCCGGGGATTGAAGACCATCTTATGCTTCCTCTGCGCGACAAGAAAGGAGAGCTCCACGTCCTCGTTGTTGGCCTTCGGATACCTCGGATTAAAGCCTCCTACCGCCTCGAACACTTCCTTCCGGAACGCGGCGGAGTAGGTGTCAACAAAATCTATGTATCGTCGCCTAGCTAGCCGCTTGAAACGCTCCTCAAACTCCGCCTGCGCAAACACCGCCGTGAAGCTCTTCTGCCTCGTTCGATAGGCTCCTTTTACGGCCGCGACGTCGTGGTCCTGGACGAGCGGATTGACCATCTCTCGCAGCCAATTCGGCTCCGGCACACAATCAGCGTCGGTAAAGAGAATTATCTCTCCACGCGCATGGGCAACGCCGTTGTTGCGAGCGACAGCCGGTCCCCGATTGCTCTGATATATGTACCTAACGTCGAATCGCTCCACAATGCGACTCGTGTCATCGGTGGAGCCATCGTCAACGATGATTACTTCAAACTCGTGATGAGGCACGTCTTGCGAGGCCAACGCCTCAAGACATTCGGCTATGGTCGCCTCACCGTTATAGACTGGTACTATAATTGAGAATTTGGGCCATCTTGGGGCGGTCGGGCTCAACCGGCGCCCTCCGGGAAAATCGGCCAGGTCATTCGTTTCCGCCCAGGGCAGAAGATACGGCACGCAATGCGATGGCATAAGACCCAACACCAAATCCGCAGACCATTCCCGTGCAGGCGCCCGTCGTCATCATCGTCTGCCGGAATTGCTCACGGGCAAAAACGTTTGTGATGTGGACTTCAACCGCAGGCAATGTGGCGCCCGCGATGGCGTCGCGTATCGCAATGCTCGTATTGGTATAACCGGCGGGGTTGATTATTATCGCCGAGAAGCCATTGAGCTCGGCCGATTGAATGCTGTCGATGATCTCCCCCTCGCTGTTGGATTGGATAGTCGAGACATTAAGTCCAAGCCGCTGGCCAAGCTCCATCAGCTCTTGATTCACATCCGGCAGGCGCTTGGTCCCGTAAAGCTCAGGTTCCCGTCTGCCAAGCTGATTGATATTTGGGCCATGAATGACCATGACCTTCTTGCTCTCTGGCATGTCGTTCACACCTCTATTGAATGCGCCGTTCGCCTCGAAAGCAACCACTTTGCCTTGCTAGCTAAAAGAGCTGTGGCTTGCCGGGCGCCCGCCCTCGATTGCAGAACCTAACAGCCCACGCCAAGACCTTGCTCACCTCTTTGGGACGGGTCTGTAATCCCTAATTTAGAGATTATGCAGTGGATTACTCGCCGGATTCGGACTCTTCCGCCTCCTCGTCTTTCTCATCAGTCTTGTCGCTCTTCTCGACTTTCTTCTCTTCCTTTACTTCCTTTTTCTGCTCAGGGGCATCCTTCGACTTGGCCTCGCTCTTAGCCTCTGGGGCCTTTACCTCGTCCGTCGGCTTCGCCGCCGGCGACTCGCCTACCTGTTTATCCAGAAGCGCCTTCTCTTCCTTCTTGGCCTCTTGAGCATTTTTCTCCGCCTGGGCAAATTCCTCAGCCGTCTTGAGAATCCTGAACTTAAAGGACTTGAGTTCAGATGTGGCCCACCTCGCAGCTCCGCTGTACGCGGAGACCTGGACGTAATGA
>JAGHCW010000018.1 GCA_021160245.1 bacterium
CCCATAAACCGTCATAAGATTCGACAGGTCAGCATCCTTGCTCTTGTGGCAGAACTCGCAAAACACGCCCCGTTGGGCAAGTCCCGTCAATTTCGACATATCCGAATCATAAGGCGATTTGAGCGCGGCAACAGGCGCATGGCAAAGCGCGCAGCTTCCAGCCGTATTGGGGAAATCGAGCTTGTATCCCATCCCCACGCCCGGATTCCCGCTCACGTCCGTGCCGCTATAGAGCGTCTGAAATATCTGATTGCTAGCGGAGAGCGCATGGGAATTAACAGACCACTGTTCATGTATGCCCGGGTGGCACTTTATGCAGAAATCCTGCTCGAGATTGACCGGGTCCGGCGCCAGCCACTCATACGCCTCGTCATCGTCCTCGGTAATCGCGTTGAGATGCAGGATCACGCTCACGGTCGGAGGCGTCGCCTCAACTACCGCGCAGTAATATCCATACTTCCAGGCAGAGACCCTGACCGTTTTCCCGCACGGCACGCCCTCAAGGCGGAACCGCCCGTTACTATCGCTCAGCGTTGCATTGGGCGTTGTCTGTATCTTCACCGTGGCTGACGAGGCAAGCCCATGCTCGTCGAATATCGTCCCGCTCAAGGTGCAACGCTGCGGCCGAAAATAAAAGGACGCGCCGGAAATGGAAATAACCGACGAAGTTCCTGAGAGACAGGCCATCGAGTAAAGCGTGTATGTGCCCTCGGCAAGGTCAAGCTCGCGGGCAAAGACCGCCTTGTAAACCAGAGTCTTTCCCAGAACTTGCCCGACAAAAAGCCGCAGATTCCTCGCAGCAGGTACCAATGTCCTAAAATAGCTCGAATCCGCCGGGAAAAGCTCGCTATTCTCGACCATAAGGCCGGAGAACGACAGATCGGGCACGAGGCAGAATAACTGGCCATCCGGAGTCGCAATGGCAAGATACAGATCAATCTCCAGCTCGTCCGAACCGCTATCCATTGCCAAATAGAGCCTGAGCCGGTCCCACGTGATGTACTTCTGCTTCTCAGGACTGAACTCAATCGACAGGCCCTGCGAATCGCCTTGATCCTGAGATAGCCCTAGCGCAGAAATGCCACAAAGACACAGGATTAGGGCTGTTAACATGTCCACCTCTACTCGCCGAGAGCACATTGTGCAGCCGCACTTTAAATTCTGAGACTGTTGTACAAAATGCCGAAAAACAACTTGAACGTCAAGCGCCGAAGAATCAGATTGGCGCAGGCGGCTCTGGCCTTTTGGACTGCGGCGGCTTGATGCCGCTTTCACTGGTGGTGGCTTGACACCACCATCATAGATTGCTCTCTTGCCCTTTCAGACAGCGATTTAGGGACCCAGACACCAATGGGCCTAACATAGCACGCCGCGCCTGGCCGCGGCGATCAAAAAGCGGCGCCTGCCACCGCACTCCGAAATTATCCAGCCTGTGCATCTCACAAACTGATCCCTTTCGAGATCATAATCCTGATGAAGCTTGGGCTAAATGTGGCAGCGCCTGCACTGCTCGCCGGGGTCCGGATGCTTCATATAAGGTGAATGACAGGACCGACACTGCTCATCACCAACGCCCCTGTGCCGCCCGTCATTCGGGATAGGCGCTGCCTGAGCACGATGGCTTGAGTCGGTCTTATGACATACAAAGCATGACTGGCCCGAAAGCGGAAAGTGACACATCAAGCAGTGCCGACTTCGAGGCGAGCCAAAGGAGCCGGTATGCGTTCGAGGCGCATTGCTCTCGTGGCAACTGGTGCAGAGATCGGTTTTATGACAAGTCAAACATCTGCGCCTGTCCATGCCTGCCGCGATTCCATGGCCTCGCCGTCGGAAGAAGTTGGTGTGGTCGCGGGGTTGCTGGGTCTGATGGCAGCTCTGGCATTCTGAGTCCAGATGGCACATCTTGCAGCGATACTCGGACGGAAAATCACGGCTCTCCCGCACAGCGTAACCGTGCGCTCGTTCCCAACCTCGTGCGTGTGAGGGCGGCGCCCATTCCCTGTTGATAACCTTGTGGCAAATCTGGCATTCACTTGACAGATTGGCCTTGCCGTGACAGCTCAGGCAGTCGTCTTTTGACACCTTCAGCTCGGCCGTAATCGCCCCGCTCCCCGTTATGCCTCGATGGCAAGACTCGCAGTTGATGCCTTTTCCAGAATGGAGCTTGTGCGAGAAGATGACATCTTCAGGAACGTTAGTTACCGTGCTGAGGCTGAGTCGCCCGTCCCGAACGAAGGGCTCGATGTATTTCGCATATTGCTCCGCGCCTCGGTGGCAGGTCTTGCAGGCAGCGAGCTTTGGCATCCCGGCGTCGTTGGACTCGCGGCAACCCGGATGGCAGCTCTCGCAATCTTGTCCCAGCTTGGTAACATGAACATCATGGCTGAAGGGAAATCGCCCAGCGCCCGCTGGCGACAGCTCGTGGTAAACCGTGCAGCCGAAGAACGCCAGCAAGACGCCCAACACAAGCAACCCAAGATTCGTCTTCAGCTTTCTGAGATTCTCAATTATCAAAACGCCACCTTAAGGTCGGCCTGAACTCTGTGATAAATCTCGAAATCATCGTCCTCAAGATCATACCTCAACCCAAGCGTAAGCACCTTCACAGGCCTAAACCGTAGCTTAACATAGTACGTCCTGACGTCGTCCCGCTCCATGTCCGAAAAGTAATCATACTCAAAGAGCGAATAAGCGGAACCCAGCGACACCTTGAACTTGCGACCGACCTCATAATCCAAGTCGCCGCCAATCGTCCAGTTGTCCCCAGATTTCGCCTCGCTATCCCACAGGTCCCCGTTGAGGCTGAACGTCAAGTCCTCGATTGGGAGGTCGAATAGCGAAAGGATGGTGAAATACCTCTTGAACTCATGGTTATAGGTCGATTCATCTCTCTTCCTCCTCAACTGCCTCAACTCAAAGCCCGCCTCGGCCAGAAAATGCTCCGTCCAGCCCTTGTGAGCCGCGAACCGGGCCTGCCAGTAAGAATACAGCTCGCGCAGAGATGAGAAACAGGGATCAAACTCAGTTGAAAACTCTCTCTTCGTCTCAAACAGCTGATAGTAGGACGCATTCACGCCGAAATCCGCCACCGGCGCCTCATAATTCGCCCGGAAGAGGAGATCGCCATCGTTGTCATTGAGCCTCTCGTACTGCAAATGAAGCCCCAGTCCAAGATCAAAGCGCTGCCAAATCGACAAGGCCAGATGATTGTCCTCCCTCTTCCCAGATTCCAGCTCGTCCTCAACGCGAGCGAACGAAGTCTGAACCTTACCTCCCGTCCACGGCCTGATATTCGTAAAGAGCCCCGCGAGAAAATCCCCTGTCCTCGACGCCTCAAAAGAATGGATCGGAAGACCGCCATAGAACGTGAACTCAAGCGACTTAAGAGACCGTATTCTCTCGGTCGTAACCAGCGCTCCATCGAAATGCGCCGGCTCGGGTGTCTCATAGACCAGCTGCCGTCCGAGCCTTATCTTTTTGACAAATCCCAAGCGGTGAATATCTATATAACAGTAGCCAAGTCGGCTTCTTGACCTTGCCTCGTATGTCTTTCCACGGTGGTGAAACTCCCGCGAAATATGATAGGTGTCGTCAATGCCAGCAGGCATCCGAGCGCCATCGTCGCGCCTCTCGCCCAAACTCGACGTGGATAAGCTGAAGACGTGCCCAGTAACTTTGTGCCGCTCGGGGTCTCCCAAGTCCAGCGAGAGCTGGCTGTAGTTTAATAGCTCCCATTCGCCATCAGCAAATCGAAGGCGATACCGAATGAAATAGGAGCCGTGAATGGGAAAGCTCTTCTTCTTAATCTCCGCCTCCTTCTGAGCAGTCAAATCCATCTTCGCGGGTGGGCTCTCACCTGCAAAAGAGTCGCAAGATGCTGAGGCAATAAGGCATATAAGCAAGAATACAAGATGGCTTTGCCTCTTCATTCTGATCTTGCCATTACTCAGCCCCAAACTCGGTGTCAGCGGATTCTCAACTCAAAAGCGCTTTTTGCTTTATGATGATTATCCTATAATGTTTGTGCATTAAGGAGCAAGGTGGGTGAGTCTGACCCCCGTATTCAAGGTTAGGTATTGACTATGACAGACGGGAATCTCCAATCGCAGACGGAATTGGTTCCGGTAACGGTCATCAAGACAATCGCCGAGACCAAGATGTTCTCCCCAGGCGACAAAGTGTTAATCGCCTACTCCGGCGGGCCAGACTCAACCGCCCTAGTCCACATCCTCATGCGGCATAGAGATAGGTATCGAATATCGCTTGACCTCTGCTACTTAAACCACAACCTACGAGGCGATCAATCGGACTTCGAGCAAAAGTTCGTCGAACGCGCCGCATCAGCCCTCGGCCTGCCGCTCCATGTAAAGGTCCTCTCCGAGAATGAAGCGTCCGAAATCGCAAGAGGGTCGATTGAGGCGCGGGCAAGAGCGCATAGACTCTCTTTTCTCAAAGATACGGCGGCGGCAATCAGCGCGGACAAGATTGCCACCGGCCACACGTCAGACGATCAGGTGGAGACCCTTCTCATGCGACTCTTCATAGGCACGGGCCCGGACGGCTTCCGAGGTATTGAGCCAATCTCCTCGCGCCTCGTTCGCCCATTGATCAACACGCCAAAGTCGGAGCTTCTGGCGTTTCTTGACTGCAATGGGATTGATTACGTCCAGGACAGCACGAATCTCCAAACCAGATTCCTGCGCAACAGAGTACGGCATCAACTTGTCCCAAGAATAGTTGAGATATTTGGCGATCATGCGTTGCGAAAGATCTGCGCTCTCTCGAAGATCGTCCAGGATGAATCAAAAATCGTCAGCAAATTGGCTTGGGAAGCCTATCAGGAAGCCCGGCAAGACTCGAGCGAACCTCTATCGCTTAATGTAGAGAACTTAGATCGCTTGAAGCCGGCGCTCTTGAGGCGCGTTCTTAGGCTCGCGCTATCGGAGTCTGGCTACGATAATCAGACCATTCGCGCAAATCATCTCGGATTGCTTCAATCCGTGCTTAAGTCTAGTAAAAGCGAACCAAGCGTATTGCTGCCCGGCGGCATCAGAGTTCTGAGAAGAAATGGTCTAATGCTCTTCGATGCGAGCGCGGAAGTATCCCACGCCCTGCCGTTCTGCGTGGAGCTGCCGGTGCCCGGCGAAGCCTCGGTTGCGGATCGATCTCTTCGTATTACGGCACAGATCGTTGAAGAGCCGTCGAGATTGTTGCCGATATCGGAGGAAGGCGCTCTAATCGATATGGACTCCTGCCTCGGCCAGGGCAATGCCCTTATCCTAAGAAGCGCGAGCCCTGGCGATGCATTTGCGCCTCTTGGAATGACCGAGAAAGTCGGTGTGAGTTCCTTTCTAAAGAAGGCCAAAATCCCGAGTTCGGCAAGAAAGCACTATCCGCTGCTCTGCAGCCAGAGCGGGCAGGTGCTTTGGATTATAGGCATGAGAATCGACCACTCGGCGCGAGTAACAACGAGCAGTCAACGAGGCGTCCTGCTGCTCACGCAGAGCGTTCCGAAGAGTTAGGATTGACAGAGCCGTTCGCTGGGAATCTCCCTCCGTGTCTGCGCATAAGCTCGTGGACGATTTGCTTGTGTATCAACTCCTTGCTCTCTCTGCCATTAACAACTACAAATCGCTCCGGATTCTCTTTGGCAAGAATAAGATACCCCTTGCGCACCCTTCTGTGGAATTGAAGCGACTCGCTCTCCACACGGTCCAGGCCGCTCAAGCCGCTCCTAAATATGCCGAGAGGTCTGGACGATATCCGTGCAAGCCCGATCTCAGGATCGAGGTCCAAGAGCACAGTGAAGTCCGGTATAGAACCGTTTGACACGCTCTTATTGAGGTGCTTGACGAATCTCAAGTCCACGCCGCGCCCATATCCCTGGTAGGCGACGGATGAATCCATGTATCTGTCGGAGATGACGAAAGTGCCGCTTTTCAGGGCAGGCGCAATGACCTCCTTTGCAAGCTGCGCTCTCGCCGCCATGTAAAGCAAGAGCTCGGTCTGGGCCGAAAACGGGGTGCTAGATGGCTCGAGCAGTAGCGAGCGCAACCGGTCTCCTACCGCTGTTCCCCCTGGCTCACGTGTCTTGACTACTGAAAGCCGCATGTCCACAAAAGTGTTGTGAAGCATCTCGATCTGAGTGGATTTGCCGGAACCCTCAACCCCCTCGAAAGTAATGAATAGACTCACAACTATTGCACCTCGTCTATGTCAACTATCATCCGCCCCTCAGAATGCGATGCAATCCGAACTCCTCAGAAGTAGAGGAAAGCCCGCCAGCACGATTCGCCGGCGTCAAAAGGCCGCTCTCTAACACACTCCCAGGTGGCGATTCTTTTTCCGCTTGATAATGACCCAGAGCGACGCTTTTTGTCAAGTCGCGCCAGCAATCTCCAAAAAAGACTAAAAAACCATCAAAGAAGAATCACCAACGCGGCGCCCAGCATAGCAAGGCCGAATCCAAGCCCACGGCGCCAAGTGATAGGCTCCTTCAAGAACATCGCCGAAAACACAAAGATGAAGACCATGTTCAGCTGGTTTAATATCGCAGCACACCCGGCCAATGTGTATTTAAAGCCCGCAATCCAAAAACCGAGCGCGAGATACGGACCGATGAAAGAGCCCGGCAGAATGTACTTCCAGTTCGCTGTAGGAAGCAAAGCTGCAAGCAGGGTGTTCCTTCTCTTACTAATCAAAACCATCACAATGAGGCCCACCGTCGCACCGATGAGCCGCACCTGTATGGCCCACCAAAGCGGCGTTCTGCTCAGAACCGGCTTCATCATTACAATGCCTGCCGCCATCAGAAGAAGACTTAGAATAGCCATTCCAATGCCGATTATGAGATTCCTATCGAGGCGAACGTTGAGCTCGTCCCGCTTGACCGACGCGAGAACTATGGCCCCAACGATAGTCACCACACCGACTATGTCCCAATTCGTTAGCTTCTCGTCAAGCACGAAATATGCCATCAGGATGACACTCGGCGCGTAAAGCGCGCTGATGATTGCCCATAGCGAGGCCCCCATGCGCTTAAGCGCGGCGAAAAAGAGGGTATCCCCAATCGTCATCCCCACAAGCCCGCTCGCGATTATAATCACATAATCCGAGATAGGGACATCTATCAGAAGGGACTGACCCACAATCGGCAGAGTTATCGCGAAAAGACCGACACCAAACAGGTTCTTGAAAAGATTCAGCGAGAGCGCTGGCATATCTGCGCCGCCTCTTTTGAAGAGGCAAACGGCTATGCCCCAGAATAGCCCTGAGAGGACCGCATATATCTCACCCGCGTGGGCTTCCATCTGATTATACCTTCATCTTGACCTGTGTTTCTTTGCAGGCTAAATTGGAACATGGATAGTGATCTACCTCCTATAACAAGTCAATGATCGACTGCTACATGTAAATCTTGAACATTCCGGAACCTTAGAGTCCGTCCGCTGCTTATGAAGAAGCGAGATCGTGGAAGCTAATCACCTTCGCGCCAAGAAAGCAGTCGGTCTTGAGCGACTGAATATGTGTTGAGCAAATGACGCACAAGAAAAATGGAGGTCATCTGAATGGACCTGTTCATCTATTTCGTCAAAGTTGTGGGAGCGATCTTTGCCATCGTCAACCCCGTTGGGGCTGCGACCATTTTCGTGTCGCTCTCCCAGGGCAGAGGCCATGATGAGGTCCGGCGCATCCCGAGGCGCACCGCTATTGCAGTCAGCGCCATCCTGATCGTTACGGGTTTCTTCGGTCATTACATCCTAGCTTTCTTCGGCGTGGGCATACCGGCATTCAGAGTCGGTGGCGGAATACTCATTCTGCTGATCTCGATCGCCATGATGAGAGCTCGCCAACCGCGATCCAAGTACACGCCCCGTGAGGCGAGCGAGAGTGCCGAAAAGGAGGACATCGCCGTAGTTCCCCTCGCCATCCCGTTGATGGCCGGCCCAGGAGCAATCAGCACGGTAATTATGCAGACGCAGCAGGCCTCAAACCTGGCGCAATCCGCAACCATCGTCGCCGCGATCACTTTGATAGGAGTCGCAATCTATGTCTTCTTCAAGCTCGGCGCCCCATTGGTCGAGAAACTAGGTAGAACCGGAATCAACATCTTCACCCGAATAATGGGACTTATGCTCGCGGCGGTCTCGATCGAGTTTATTACCGATGGCCTGGGGCAATTATTCCCGGCGCTGACCGTTGTCGCCATACATTGAGGTTTCGGGCGGGCTTTCCAGGCTGCCACCCTCATTCGACTAGTTCTCATTGCAACAGAGTCCACTATCCCCTACATTCTTGTTTTAGTCGATCATAAGAAATGGAGAACCAGAAAGGAGGAAGACTGTGCATCCAGGCAAATACCTCGCGAAAGCGGCGCGGGACAGTGCCAGCAAGCTCGCGGTTATTGAGGACGAGAGAACGATAACCTACGGTCAGCTCTTCGAGAACGCGGCGGCGCTTTCTGTCCGGCTGCGGCAGTTGGGCTGCGGAAAAGGCCGGGCGGTGGTGCTGTTTCTTCCCAATTGCATTGAGTTCGCGACGAGTTATTTCGCGGTGATGCTTCTCGGGGGTGTTGCCGCTCTGACAGATGCGCGTTTGAAGGCTCCGGAGCTTGCCGCCTTTGTTGACGTGACCAAGCCCGAGGTCGTCATCACAACGCCGGACCTGGAACCCCTTGTGAAAAACGCGATCGGCCGTT
Organism: bacterium; assembly: GCA_021160245.1. Taxonomy (GTDB): domain Bacteria; phylum B130-G9; class B130-G9; order B130-G9; family B130-G9; genus JAGHCW01. The sequence continues at coordinate 8,699 of JAGHCW010000018.1, forward strand.
TGCCGTTTGAGGTTTCCGTGCAAAGCACAGCGAGCTTCGCAGAGCTGTCACAAGCGGGAGCGCCTTCTGCGGATGAACTCCCGATTGAGAAGGTGGCGCCGGACGCCGCCGCCCTCTATCTAAGCACATCGGGCACGACCCGGGAGCCGCACACGGTTGTGCTAACCTATTCGCAGCTTGATCTCTTCCCGGAGACCATGCACGCAATGACGCAGACGTCGGCCGCAGATGTTGTGGGCATCATCTTGCCGATGTCTCACATATCCGGGCCGATCATCTGCAATGAGATAGTCAAGTACGGCATCCCGCTCGTGCTTCTTCCAATAGCCCACCCGGAGAAGACGCTCTCGTTGATCGAGAAGCACGGCGTCACCTGGTTCCACGGCGTTCCGGCGGTCTTTCAGGTGCTTTTACGCTTAGCCAAAGTGAAGCAATGCGAGCTGAAGTCCCTTCGCTTCGTTGCTCTGATGGGAACCGTGGTTCCTGTCCCCCTGCTAAGGGAGTCTGCCAAACAGTTCCCCCATACCGCGATTATCCAGGGCTACGGCACGACGGAGACCTCCCCGCTCGTCACGCTGTTGAGGACGGAGGAGGCTCAGCGGAAGATCGGCAGCGTTGGTCAGGCCGCGCGTCGCTGCGAGATAATGATCGTCGGCAACGATGGCAACGAGCTTTTGACAGGGCATATCGGGGAGGTAATAGTCAAGGGACCACAGGTAATGAAGGGCTATCTGAACGACCCAGAGGCTACTGCCAGGGTGATAAAGGACGGCTGGTATCACTCCCGCGACGCCGGTTACTTCGATGAGGATGGCTACCTCTACATACTCGGCAGGAAAGACGACGTGATCATCACCGGCGGCCTGAACGTTCATCCGGGCCAAGTTGAGAACGTTCTTTCAGAGCATCCATGCGTGCTCGAAGCCGCTGTTGTCCCTGCACCGCACAAACTCAGCGGAGTTGTCCTCCACGCCGTCGTCGTGCTGAAATCCAATTGCCGTGCCACGGAGAGCGACCTCATCGCGTTCTGTCGCGAGCGACTGGCGGAGTTCAAGACACCCAGGCAGATTGAATTCAGAGAGAACCTGCCCAGAACGAGAATGGGCAAGATAGACAGACAGGCGCTCGGCGCGCAAGCTTGAGGCCCGCTGTCAGGAAACAGTCCACCGCGTCACTTCAGAGGCCATAATGCGACTGAGAAAGAGACTCAGGAAGGGATACAAGAAAACCAGCCGCGCGGTCAGATACTGGTTCGGGCGCCAGATGCTCAGACTGGGGCTGTTTCTGATCCCTCTATTTCCCCTCGCGTTCATCGTGCTACTCGCGAGCTTTGCGGGCAAACTGGCGTGGTATCTGCGGGGGAAGGACCGGAGGCTTGCGTTCGCCAACATGGAGCTGGCCTTCCCGAGCCTAACGGATGAGGAAAAGACAAGCATAAGCAAGACCGCGGCCCGTAACCTGCTCAAGAATCTCCTTGAACTCGCATGGATAAATGGACATCCCGATCTAATGCCTAAACTCGTGGAATTGGAGGGGATGGAGCATATCCAGAATGCCGCAGCCAACGGCAAAGGCGTCGTTGTAATTAGCGCACACCTCGGCAACTTCATGCTTCTATGCCTCAGGCTGGCAATGGAGTGCGATGGATTCTCCGTCGTCATCAATATACCGCCGGATAAGGGGATCGCCGCCATGTTGAGGAGCTGCCACGCGAGATTCAGCATGAACCCCATCAACCGCAACCCTCAGTGGGCATCATTCAGGGAGTCGTTGCGAAGGCTGAAGAAGGACGAAGTCATCTGCCTCATCGCCGACGAAGAAGCCAGGAAAGGCGGCGTCTTCGTTGACTTCTTCGGCCATCTCGTCCCAACGCCCAAGGGACCAGCGGCACTTGCCATCCGCTCAGGCGCGACCGTAGTCCCCGCGTTTGCGTATCATTTACCTGAGGGCAGACAGAAGGTTGTCGTCCATCCCCCACTGAGGATGCCCGAAGGATACACTGACGAACATATCCAAGAGGGCACGGCGGTCTTCACCAAGACAATTGAGGAGGCAATTCGGGAACATCCCGAGGAATGGGCCTGGATTAACAACAGGTGGCGCAAGCGCCTCACGAAAACCGGCCCATAGCAGGCCCCATCGCTCTGGACGAGATTGTCGGATGGCGGAGGATTCCCCGGTCGCCACCCTCTCCGATCCCCAGACTGGCGCCTACTGCTACTCACATGCCCTTTCAGCGCATTTAGGCTTGGCAATAGGGCGCTCAACCATCCATAAACGACACAAATGGCCACAAAATGCAGCATACCCAACAATCTAATGGCAAATCCCTGCGAGATAAAATTCGCAACCAGGAGACGCGTGACATGAGTATCCTGAGCGCAGAAAGCGATTGATCAGAATTACCCTACCTCAGTACTCCGCCTCTTCAAAAAATCTAGAACAGCCCCGACGTAATAGCTATCATCAAGCCAATCACTAGTCCTTAGACTTCCGCCCGATGATCGCGTAATCCTGAAAGCCAAAGAGCATTCCGTCGATCTTCTCAAGATTCATGCGCATCGTCGTGTCCCGGTCATCCGAATCGCCTTCTGGAAGGGCGAGCCTCGTCTTGCTCCCAACCGGGGCGAGATATAGCACATCCTCAACCTCAACGTCTGTAAGCGAGAGCCCGAACCTCAGGAGCTCGGGATGAATCGGGAAAACGTGCGATGGATCGAGCAGAAAACTATTGATTAACGCATACAAAGAGAAGGGATTAATGGTCTCGAAGACAACAACACCGCCCGGTGAGAGCTTCTCCGCAATCAGCTTGCAGAGTCCAAGCACCTGAACGGGCGGAAGATGCTCCACAACCTGCGAGCAGAAGACTCCGTCAAATGATCCCACCTTCGCCTCCGAAAGGAAGGTGTGTAGGTCATAAGCCTCTGCCCTCAGCCCCTTTGACTTGCACAATTGAATCATCTCGGGATTCCGGTCAATGCCGAGCGCTTCAATCCCACGCCCCTTGAGCAATTCCAGAAACTCCCCTCGCCCACAGCCAAGATCAATCACTCTCCGGCAATTTTCAAAATGAGGCGCATATCGCTCCTGACGCGCCTTCAGGGCGGTGCTGTCGCCTCGAAAGCGCTCTTCGAATATAACGTATTCATCATCTGTTAAGCCAAAGCCCTGTCCATTTCGCGATGGGCTGAGCTGAATACTTGGCGCCTCGAGCGCATTCTGCGGTTCAGACTGGAGCTTGCGCTTGATGAAGATTATCGAGTGGTCGATCTCCTTCTGCCGACGGTTGAGCTCATTGAGCGTGACCGCGTGTTTCTCCTGTGTTTTCTGGAGATTGCTGGCCCAAGCATCCTGCAACTCGTTGCTCTTCTGGAGAGTTGATAGCCATTCTCGATACTCGTCCCGGGCGGTCTCAAGATTATCGAGCCAGTCCGCATGCTTCTTCGCCTGAGTTGAGACGTTCGAGAGCCATTCATCCTGCTTATCCGCCTTGTCGTTCAGATTCGTGAGCCATTCATTCGTCGCCTCATAGCTCTCATTGAGGTTCTGGAGCCACTTCTCATGGCCCTCTGTCTTGCTCTCAAGGTTCGAGAGCCAAGTATTGGCGGCCTCATAGCTCTCATTGAGATTTTGGAGCCACTTGTTTGCAACCTCGTGGTTGTCGCTGAGGTTCTGGAGCCACTCGTCGTGACCCATGGCCGTGTTCTCTAGATTGGAGAGCCACTCGTTTGACGCATTCTGGCCATCGCTGATGGTTGAAATCCACTTATTGTGACCATCAGCCCTGCTCTCGAGGCTTGAGAGCCTGTTGTCTGCCGCTTCGGAACTCCCATTGAGGTCCAGAAGCCACTTAACATGTTCCTCGCTAACGTTCTCGAGGTTAGTAAGCCACTCGTTGTGCTCATCAGCCTTGCTCTCGAGATTTGAGAGCCAATCCTTCGCCTCGTCCAGCCCGCCCTTAAAAGCATCCATCGATTCCGACGCCTCAACCCGCTTTATCTCTGTGTGTTCAAGCCGAGTATCCAAAGACTCAATTTGCAGCGAGAAGAAAGAGCGGAGATCGTCGATGCTCTGTCCAAAGAACTGTATCTCTGCCAGGGTTTTCTCCAGCGCTCGCTCGTTCTGCTCAAAGCGCGCGTTGGTTGCCCTAGTAGCATCTTCCATCCTATCCGCTCGCTCATCCAGAGCCGCAAGATGCTCGGGGTATTCATCCAACCTCACCTCAGCTCTATCCGACCTTCCCTCGAGGCCATCCAGTCTCCTCTCGCACTGACTGATCTTCCCCTCAATGGACTCCTTTAGGGAAGCCGCGAGATCGGATGAACTGTCAATCATGTCATTCATCAGCGATGTCATCTGCGAGTTCACCGCGCTCTGACGCTCAAGCATGGTCGAGAGGAATGAAACCGTCTCGGACATCCCCTGAATGCAGGAAACTACTCCTTTGCTAAACAGTCTTTGATTCTCCACTTTCTGCTCGAGATTCCTCTCAACTTCCTGTATGCGGCGAACCTCATCCGCATTCCGTTTAAGGAGCGAGACCACTGCTCTATTGAATCTTGAGACCTGTGGAAAGAGACCGTCGGTGTAAGTTCTCGTCGAATATCGGAAAACTTTGAACGCGACTCGTTTGAGCGACCCCCAGATTCCCTTCGTCTTGGCCAAATAATTCAGGTCGATCTCTACATTCTCATCGATCTTCGCGAGGCCTTGCTCCGACGCCCGAGCGAGCTCCTCAGGCGCCAATTGCATCACAGATTTCTGCGACTCAAGAACGTCTCTGGCACTCGAAAGAGCTGTCTCTTGGGCCGAAAGCATCTCCAAGTATTTCGCCGAGCGCCTATTGGGGTCTGTGTTTGACAAACTGCCCAACAGGTCACGCCTCGTTCGATTCAGATTCGAGAAGTATCGAGCGAATGGGTCATTTGTGCCCTTTGTGCTTGTCATCTTACCGTTCCTTATTCTCAAATTATATATCGCTGATTAGCATCCGATGCGCCTGATAGAATAAGTATCATAATATGGCGGCGTTGTAAGTTGCATACACTTTAATGCGCAGGTATGCGGATCATGCACGAGCCGCAAAAACCGGACATTGAGCAATTCAGTGATCTCAGAAAATGGCAGGAGTGTTCCAATATAATGAGGCGCAGCAGGTAGAACGCGCTGAGAAGTCAAGGAGCAGGCCCGCGTCTAAGCCGTAATCCCAAGGATCAAGAGCGGAACCGGGGGATTGCTTCTTCCCTGCCGGAGCACATTATATACCTCGCCTTCATAGTACGCTATGCCCGACGACATTTCGGACTGCATCGCCTTGACCGGCAAGATTTCGACTCCGACATTGATTACTCCGCCTGAGTAGAACAGCATGTGCTTCACGAACAGGTCGTATGCGACAAACGCGTATTTACCAAACTGGACCTCTACTGCAACCGTCTCGTTGACGAAGTCGGTCTGCTTGTATGAGCGGATTGGCGATTCTTGTCCACACGCGATCAAATGCTCCCTCTGCTGGTCCAGCGGCAGATTCATGGTCTCTTCCATTTGCGTTCGATCTGTCGTCACAAAATAGCTGTATCTGCGCTCGCTCCAGCCACGATCAGCGAACAGCCTCTTGAATTCCGCATTTAATTCTGTGGGGCTATATAGATTCCTACCTAGCGTCCCGCGTTCTTTGCTGACCTTCGTCTTGAACTGGTCAGCTTCAACCGACTCTATGACGCTCCGTATTTCCTCATAAATGGCTGAATGATGAACAATGAGGTATTCCTCGCCATTAAGATGCGAGTATTTCTGCTCTATCTGCATCTTCAGCTAGGGCTCAACGTTTCAAAAGGGCTTTTTGCAATGCTCAAGTTGCCCGTCGGCTCGTAAACCGGCCTCTCTGGCCGTATTTTCAACCTTCCTTGATACGCAAGCCCCACTCTCTGGACAGCGATATCGAAGTACTTCTCCACCGTCTCAGCCCCCGCGCCTCTTCTACCCTCGATGACGGCGGCAGCAATAGAAGAACCCACTCCCATGAACGGATCGAGCACGAGATCACCGACATTCGTCATCGACCGGACGAGCCTCTGAACCAATGCCACCGGGAACTGGCACGGATGTTCCGTTTTCTCGACATGGTTGCTCTTCACATTGGGGATGTCCCAGACATCACTCGGGTTCTTTCCGCTGGGATTGCAGGAGTATCGGCCAGCATTGGGACCTTTGAAGTGCTTCTTGCCGGGGTACTTCTGTGGAACACGCACCGCGTCGACATTAAATACGTATTTATCCCCTTTGGTAAACCATAGAATGACCTCGTATCGGCCAGAGAACCTCTTGGAGCAGTGTAGGCCGTGACCAAAATGCCAGACGATGCGATTGCGGAGCTTCAAACCGTGCCTCGCAAAACAATCATACAGAAGGATATCCAGCGGCACGATCTCACCGTTTTCGACCCAGTTTCCAACTTCCCAACAGATACTACCCCCATCCTTCAAGGCCCTGAAACACTCGTCAATGACCTCAGCCTGAACTCGCACATAGTCATCCAAGACGAGCTTCGACTCATACGACTTCCCAATGTTATAGGGCGGCGAGGTAACGACCAGTTGAATGCTCCGGTCCGGGATCTGCCTGAGGAAATCGCGGCAGTCGCCCAGATAGAGAGATACGGTCGCATCAAGGGAGAATGTGCGCGATATCTCAAGCGATTTCTTCGGAGCCAGAATGGTGAGATTTGGGTCATGTCGAGGCATAACCCGTTCCGAGGAATCAATCATAGTGGTTGGCCATATCCCCTATCCCCAACACTCCACTCAGAATTGCTTTAGGAAACGCAGATCGTTCTCGACGAAGAGCCTGATGTCATCAATGCCATACTTGAGCATCGCAATTCGCTCAATGCCCATCCCGAATGCGAAGCCAGTATACTTCTCCCTGTTATACCCAACGTTGTCGAAGACGTTTGGATGAACCATTCCACAGCCCAATATCTCAAGCCATCCAGTTCCCTTGCACGACCGACAGCCCTTGCCTGAGCATATTCCGCAGCTGATGTCCATCTCCGCGCTCGGCTCCGTGAAAGGAAAATAGTGAGGTCGAAAGCGCGTCTTGCGCTCCTCGCCAAACATCTGCCGAGCAAACTCGCCCAACACGGCTTTGAGATTGGAGAACGTAACGCCCTCGTCAACCATCAAGCCCTCAACCTGAGTGAACATGGGCAAATGCGTCGGGTCAGCAGCGTCACGCCGATAGGCCACTCCGGGCGAGATCACCTGCACCGGCGGTTTGACCGACTCCATAACTCGAATCTGTACAGGGGATGTGTGCGTTCGCAAAAGGACGTCATCTGAAATGTAAAACGTATCATGCAAATCTCGAGCCGGGTGCTCCTTCGGTGTGTTAAGCGCCCCAAAATTGTAGTAGTCCAGCTCCACTTCCGGACCGGTCTCAACCTTGAAACCCATCTCCACGAATATGTCTATAACATCGTCCATTACCTGTGTGCATGGGTGAAGGTGTCCCCGCGCGAACGAATACGAGGGCAACGTCCAATCGAACGAACTCGCGGCTACCTCCCCCTGATTTGCGACAGCAATCCGCTCCTTGGCCTCATCAAAAGCCTGCTGAACAGAGACCTTCGCATCGTTGATCACCTTCCCGGCCCCCGGACGCTCCTCGGTGCTCAATTTGCCGATTGACTTTAGGAACATCGCTAAGAGACCGCGCTTGCCAAGATACTTTATCCTAAATCTCTCCAGCTCCTCTGCACAACTGGCGGAGGCGAATTCCTTAACAGCCTGCTGCTTGGCCTCGGCAACTTCCTCGATCATAATTCCCTCAAAGTAAGCAAGTCATTGCAAAATCGCATCATGCGATGGGATTCCCCAAGTTCTAAAAATATGACTCATTGCCTTCTACCTTGCTGCCGCAACACGGTCCATAATAGCGAGTTTGGAGCGGAAAGGCGGAAAGCAGGATGCTATCGTCACATTTACGGCATGTAGGGGCCTGGCGTAGACCGCTTTTTCTTCTTCCTCCTCTCAGACTTGTCTATCTTGATCTGAGCTACACGCGCACGCACCTTCTCCTGTATATCGACAAAACGCCTTCCAGCAAGAACCAGGAAACGGGAGTAGTTATGAACCGCCTCGTCTGGCTTGCCACGTCCGTCGTAAAGCACCCCCAAGCCATAGTATGCCAAAGGCGCTCTGTTATCCATAAGTAGAATGCGGCAATATGTCCGTCTGGCCAACTCCAGCTTGCCTAGTCGCTTGTAAACGACCGCCAGATTGTTATAGACATTGATGTTCCCCTCATTCAAAGCGATAGCCTTCTGATACTCGCGCCCGGCCTCATCAATCATCCCCATCATAAAAAGAGTCAACCCGAGATTCGTGTGCAATGCGCTCTTCAGTTCATTTGAGCCCCGCTCTGTGCCAATACCCGTGCGCAAATATCGCTCCGCATCTGAATAAGACTTCCTGTCCAACAAGAAACTGCCTATGCCCAAGAGAGCCATCTCGTTGTCCGGCTCCTTGCTGAGCGCCAATTCATACTCCGCCAACGCCTCTTCAAGCTTGCCCTTCTTCCTGAACGCTCGAGCGTTACTCAGATGAGCGAGGCACGCCGCCGTTCTCTCCCTAGACATCTGGAGCGCAGCCGGCCCACCGCTAACTTCCTGAATATCGATTGAACCCCTCCTCGAACGCTCCTTCCGCTTCATCCTCGATACGGCCATATCCGCTTCGGACAAAGAGATAGCGAGAGACCGCGCGGGGGATCGCTCATCTGATGCAGCGGAAACGTCATTGGGCGGTTCGACGACACCCGTATCGCCGACAGCAGCATCAGCAGCCTCCGCAACTAGCTCCGGAAGCACTATCGCTTCAGCAGAAGGCGTATGCGCTGGTCTCTGCTCAAGTGAGCCAAGTGCTGGATTGTCATTCGACCTCCTTTGACTATCTAGCCCGTCTGGGCCGCGCGATGTACCCTCGGATTTCTGACCGGACACCCGAGATGTCTGTTCCATGTCCCCGCCAACAAACAGCGAAAAGGCCGCAATCAATGCCGCCAAGCCTAGACAGAGAACGCCAACTGATGCTAGAATCTGCCAGGATTGCCGTTTCAAACCTCTCGGCCTTCCCGCCCGCCCAGCAATCGCCACGCCAGCCCTGGGTTCCTTCTCATCCTCTGCTCGCCTCAATGCATCGTGAATTATGCTCACTATATATCTCTTCTTCTGGGCGCCCAGGCGCTAAGCCTTGCAACCCTCGTTGTCATTATCTCTCTGCAAACCACAACCATTGTCCGCCATCCAGCTATCCCATCGGCACTCAACCCACAACTGAGCTGGAATTCTCGAACCGCCCGAGCGCATTCCGCGTCGTATTCGTCGCTTCTAGAACCGCCCAGAAAACCTAGATTGAAAAGTCTAGCCCTAAACGCCGCAACATCAGGTCCTCGCTTGCCTGACCGCAACGGCCGTCTCAGACCATCAAGGTCCGGCAATATATATATTGCCCTCGAATTGGATCGCTTGTCAAGAACCGTGCTGTGAAGCCTTAAAAGCCCGTCAATGGAATCCGCGACAATGGCCGCCTTGCCGTCGTATCCAACAAGCGCGCAATACCGAGGCGCGACTCCGGTTTCAGGCGTCAGGAGCGCTAAGCATGGAACATCAAGCTGAATAAGACGCGATATTCTGGCCCGATGTGACTCGAGCCTAAATCCAATACCGGTCATCATTATCCTAACATCGGACAGAGTGGTTGCCCGCTCAAACTCGTCCCGAGAGTAAAACTTCGAAATGTCCTCCCCCCAAAGCCGCAGAACCGTGGCGACCGCGCCGGCCAACGCGAGCTGCTCCGACTCTACACGGAAAACACCAGAATCGTCGAATTGCGCCCAGCTCTTAGAGCTCGCAATCGGCGACTCATCCGCCTGTCCGCCAAATAGTGCCCCCTCACGAGCAGGCCCTCTCGCTGCGGCCGAGGCAGGCTCTTTGTGCCCGACTTCGCTTCGATAAATGCCCAGCCGCCCTGAAGTTAAAACCCAACCCACAAGGAGCGCGGCCAGAATGGCTGCCGCCGCCGGAACGCCTATCCTCAAAAGAGCCCTGCCTATGACTCCGGTACTCTCTGCGTGTTGAATGCCGATTTCCTTGAGCGCCGCCCTAACATGGGCTACCTTAACGCGGTTCTCATTTGTCCCGTACGCGCAGAGCATCGACTTATCGCAGACGAGGTTTATCTTGCGCGGAATGCCCCCTGAATGACGAAAGATCTTCTTAATAGCGCCGCTATCGAAGATATCTAGGTGAGCGCCCGCAACCCTCAGACGATGAGCAATATACTGAGATGTCTCAGAAAAATCCAAAGGCCCAATATGATATCTGACCGCGACGCGCTGCGCAAGAGGAGTCATTGAAGGCCTGGACAATACATCTGAAAGGTCCGGCTGCCCCACCAGAACAATCTGGATTAACTTCTCCTTCGCGGTCTCGAGGTTAGAAAGAAGCCTTATCTGCTCCAGCGACTCCTCAGAAAGCTTGTGCGCCTCATCGACTATGACAACAACATTGCCCCCAATCTCGAACTGCTTGAGCAGAAAATCATTCAATGCCTTCGTTAAGCGCTTGCGACTATTGTCCTCATGCTCAAGTCCTAAGTCCTCATTGATCGTCTGAAGAAGCTCAAGCGGCGACAAAGTAGGATTAAGAACCAGCGCCGTCTTGACACCCTCGTCTAATCTCGTGAGAAGCGACCTACATAAAGTCGTCTTGCCCGCCCCAACGTCGCCCGTTATCACCACAAAGCCCTGCCGGTTGCTTATCCCAAAATCAAGATGCTCCACCGCCTCATGATGCTTGTGGCTCATAAAGAAGAATCTTGGGTCCGGAGTGAGATTGAACGGGAGCTCCTGAAGGTTAAAGAAGCTCAGATACATCGTCAGACCAAAACGAAATCAAGCCAACTACTGGCATTGAGGCGGGGGTTACTTCCAATAACGCAAAGCACGGCTGCCGCATTGTCGATTCCTCGCATACTCGCTCGCACACCCTTCTCACCGATTCCGCTTCTGAGCGATTGGCGGAAGCGTGTGGGAATCGAACCCACCAGAGACAGCATTACTGCCCCTTACTGGATTTGAAGTCCAGAAGACCCACCAGGACCTATCCGCCTCCGCTCAAATCATTGCTAGAACAAATGAACTCTAAAGAGTGTTCACCAAAATCCAAAGCTTTGGTTAAACAGAACCACATGTCAAGTACTGGCGGACGTCCGGTGATCCTCGATTGCAGGAGGCTGTCCACAGGTTCGCGTTCCAACGTAGGGGCGATTCACGAATCGCGCAACTTCAGCGCCACAACATATTGTGGGCGATTCGTGAATCGCCCCTACAGAACACGCCTTGCCCATTTATGACCCAGCCTCAGGAAGCCCGCCCTACACATCAATCTGATTTGGGGGGTGATGCCCGAAAAATCAGATTGGCGCGGGCGGTTCTGGCTTTTTGGAGTGCGGTGGCTCGACGCCGCACTCCATAATCACCCAACGGATGCAACTCATAGACCGACTCCTTGCGAGCTCATAACCTCTGGGCAGCCGGCAAACGTCTTCATCCCTCCATGTCCTTTGCGGTCAATCTGATTTTCCGGGTGATGATTATCAGCTTGTCAGGCTCTTATATCTTGGGTATTGTATATCTTGCAGCATAAAATGGCTGTTTGGGTGTCTCAAAGGTAGATTTTGGAGAGAAGACAAATGAACCGCTACACACGAGCCGGTCTAACATACTCGCTTGCCCTGCTGGTAGCCCTCGGCATCAGCGCCTCGAGTATGGCTCTGGCCGAGGCGATTATTATTGACCACAATTGTATCGATCTGTCACAAATACCACCTGAATGGATCGACGCTGCCCAGCAGCAGCTAAAGCTCCATTATGGACACACGTCTCACGGCTCGCAGCTGATATACGGGCTTGAGAGGTTGGCGAGTGCCGATCCCACCTTCGATGCCGCAATAGGACACGGTGAACTGCCAACGCAGCAGGGCGCATTGTGCGTTTATGACGTGGACAACTCGCCAGATGACTACTATTACGACACGCAGTCGATCCTGGACAGTCTTGAGGCGCTGAATCTGTCGATGTTTGGCTGGTGCTGTCAGGCGGACTACAGTGATTGGGAAGACTACCTCGATGACTACTTGGCGAATATGCAGGCATTCGAGGACGCAAATCCCGACGTCACGTTCATCTATATGACCGGCAATGCGCAGAGTGAAGATCAGGATGGCTACAATCGATATCGATTCAACGGGGAGATTCGCAGATTCTGCAATGAAAATGACAAGGTGCTATTCGATTTTGCCGATCTCGACTCTTGGTACGACGGTGAGCAGCACACATATCGCTATAATCGTAACAACGTACCGCTTGAACACCCCCACTTTAATGGGAACGAGGCGGGGCACACCACGTATGAGAGTTGCGAGCAGAAGGGTCGGGCTGTTTGGTGGATGATGGCCAGGCTAGCCGGATGGAATCCACATCCCGATCCATCCCCAGACATCAAGGCGAATCACTCAGATGAGGACCTCATGCTATTCGAAGGGCAACCCGTTGTCATAACGGTAAGCCTCGCTCCAGGCGACGCAACCGAGACAGTGGACTTTTGGCTCTGCGTCGATACACCATTTGGCTGGTATTCTTACGTCAACTCGGTTGGCTGGGCGCCCGGTCTTGAGCGAACGGCGCTTGTTCAGCCATTTGCCTTCGCAGATTTGGAGGTTCTTAGATTGTCCATTCCTGTTGGTGATTATGTATTCTATTTCGCGATTGATGACGATGCCGACGGGATACCAACTGGCGACTTCTTGGATTATGTAAGAGTTGAGGTGAATTGATCTATTCTGGAGGCAACAGGCCGGTCTTGATTCAAGCTACCTTGCTCAAGTAAAGTCCCGCTAATCAGGTTGGCCGGATGTGATCATCTTGCGCTCAATCGGTATCTTGGATTGCAGTGTGGGATGAGCTGTGGTGTAGGACGGGTTTTCCAGCCTGTCCATGGTATAGGACGAGCTGCGGTGTAGGACGGGTAATTGTATGGCAGGCCAGAGAATCCGCCTTACTCTGATTATTCGGGAGATAACTTCGCGGTGACAACCCCGCAAAAGCGGTGTTAGTATAATTGCTGGAGGTCGCTTAGTTGATGAGTGAATCTGCAGGGCTTTACATTAAAGTAGGTTGCGGATTATGAAGATTCGTGTTTTGGGATGCTACGGCGGTGTGACTCGGGACCATCGAGTTACGGGCTTCCTTATCAATGATCATATTCTACTTGACCCAGGCACTGTGGCCGACCCGCTGACTCTTGAGGAGCAAAACCTGATCGATGTTGCCATAATCAGCCATTCGCATCTCGATCACTGCGCCGGCATTGCCTTTCTGGCGGATAACATCTTCGCGCAAGCTGATAGAGGTGTCCGCATAATCGCCATGCCAAAGACTGCTGAGGCCATACAAAAGCATCTTCTCAATGGAACTATGTGGCCAGATTTCACAAGCATTGCGAATGAAGTGAGTTCTATCGCGGCAATAGAAACACTGAGTGTGAACAAGGCAAAGCCTGTTGAGGAGCTCGTCATTACGCCCTTCCCTGCTGAGCATACCGTTCCGACGGTCGGTTTTGTGATTGCGGATGAGGGAGGCGCTCTTTTGTATTCTGCGGATACTTCCGACATCACAGCGGCAGTTGACGCCTCGACAGGAGTTGAAAACTTAAGATTGGCGATAGTCGAGGCCTCATTCCCAAACAGGATGAGGGAGCTAGCCCGGAAAACGGGGCATCTTGTGCCTGAAATGTGCTCGCCACTGGTCAAAGCCCTGGGCAATAAAGTGCCGATCCGACTGTTCCACATGAAGCCTCGATACGTCGATGAAATAAGAAGCGATGCCGCCTCGCTCGATGGGGATGTCGCTCTTCTGTCTGAAGGCGAGGTCCTGCAGGTTTAGGACTTCAAATCTCAAATACAAAGCGAGTTATCGAATATGGACTTTAGATAGATGGTTTGGTTTAAGAAGAAAAAAGGAATACAGACTCCCGTCGGGGGACTCAAGATCGAGATGCCCGATGGCATGTGGCTCAAATGCCCGGGCTGCATGGACCTCATCTACCGAAGAGAGGTCGAGGATAATCTCAAAGTCTGCCCCAAGTGTGATTACCACTTCAAACTCGGCTGCCGAGAGCGCTGCGAGCAGCTCTTCGATGGTGGTAAGTATGAAGAGTTTGATATGGATGTCTATCCGACAGACCCACTGAAATTCACAGACAGCAAGAAGTACAAGGACAGGATTAAGGAACACCAGAAGAGGACTGGCCTCGTGGATGCTGTGATTAACACCGAGGGCAAGATCGCCTCGTGCCCGGTTATTGCCTCCGTGATGCACTTTGGTTTCATGGGTGGGAGCATGGGTTCCGTGGTTGGGGAGAAGGTAACGCGAGCCTTTGAGCGCGCGGGTAGGAAAAACCTGCCCATGATAACGATCGCAAGCACCGGAGGCGCAAGGATGCAAGAGGGTATGCTGTCTTTGATGCAAATGGCTAAGACCAGCCAGGCTGCAGCGCGATTTGCGGCGACGGGCAACGTCTTCATCTCCATTCTCACGGATCCATCCACGGCCGGTGTCATGGCATCATTTGCAATGCTAGGTGATTTGATCATTGCCGAGCCAGGCGCCCTGATAGGCTTTGCCGGGCCCAGGGTGATAAAAGAGACGATCGGCGAGGAGCTGCCGGAGGGCTTCCAGAGCGCGGAGTTCGTCCGGGAGCACGGCTTCGTTGACATTATCGTCGAGCGCAAACGACTCAAGAAGGTGTTGGGCTCTCTGCTCACTTTCTTCACATCCGCCGGCAAAGGCTCTGACCTCGGTGAATTGAAGGCTCAAGGGTGATTCACACCGGCTGGCATTCTCTGGCCTCAAGGGCCTGCCTGCCAGTTCTTGCCGCAATGTTGCTCTTCACTACTCTTCTTGTGGCCGATGCCGACGCTCAGAACAAGATAATTGGCCAAATTGAAGATGTACAAGACAGGTTCATGAATCTCGCCGACGCGGATGACAAGATTCAGATGCGAGCCATGCGACAAAGCTATGACGCAAATCTCGGTATATGGACATGCGAGGGAGCCGTGGACATCCGATTCGCAGAGGTGCGCATTCGTGCGGATAAGCTGACTTTCAACGTCAACACCAGAGAGACAGTCGCCACGGGTAACATCATTCTGGAGTATCTGGAGAACAGAATCGTCGGGGAGCGGCTCGAGATAAACCTCAAAACGCGCCTCGGCCGAGTTTATTCCGCGCAGGCGTTCCTTGCTCCATCCTACTTCCTGAAGGCGGTACAACTTGAGCGATTTGAGTGGGACAAATACAAAATCACCGATGGAACGTTCACATCGTGTGAGCAGAAGGTCCCCGACTGGTCGCTTAAGATGAAGCGAGCGACAATACACATAGACCATTACCTCTACCTCGCGCACGGCTCAATGTGGGTTAAAAAAATGCCGGTGGCCTATCTGCCTTACTGGATATACCCAATAAAGCCGGCCCGAACGACGGGGTTCTTAATGCCGGAAATCGGCAGTAGCACGAGGCTGGGAAGTTTCATGAAGAACTCCTTCTTCTGGGTAACCTCAGACAACACAGACCTCACGCTTTTTGCGGACTTATACGATGAGGGAACGTTTGGGCAGGGATTCGAGTTCCGTTACCTACTTGGAAAAGAGTCCTTCGGCGACTTCTATTTCTTTCATATCAGTGAAAAAAGCGACGACCAGCCGGATAACTCCACAATGCTCTATGACAACTTGTCCGAACGATGGGACACGTACCTACATCACCAGCAAAACCTGGGCCTCGGCTTTAAGGGAACCGCCAACATCAACTACATCAGTGACCGCGACTATGGGAAGGACCACATATTCTCCATCTCGAGGCGCCCGCAGGAGTTGACCTCCCAGGTCTCCGTCACCCGAAGTTGGAGTGGCTTCTACATGTCGGGCAACGTGGTTCATATCGAGGGACTGGGTGAAGAGAATGATTACAATTCGATGCTGCAAAAGCTCCCAGAGCTCAATCTGGTAGGAATAAGACAGAAGATATTCGACTTGCCTGTCTATTACCAGTTCAGCCTTCAAGCAGCCAATCTAGTGCAGACATCACAGGCGCAGGGCAGCTGGCACTCCGTTAAGCGCTCGACGAAGCGATTCAACGTGTACCCTCAGATCGTGTATCCACTGAACTTCGGGCAGTGGTTTTCGATTACCGCCAATGCCGGACTACGCGAGACTTGGTACATCGACTCGCAAATGGACCTCTCCAATTTCGACCTAGAGGGCTTGGGCAAGGTCAAGACGTATTCCTTCCTTGCGGACAATAACCACCTGCTAACGGGCGGCCGCGACGGGGAGATATTCGACAGAGAGGGCACATTTGAGGGGATCGAGCGACACGGCAATGACGTGAGACGAAGCATCTATGATTGTGGTCTCTCTCTCTCTGGGCCCTCGGTTCACAAGATATTCTCCGTCTCCGGCTGGGGCAACATAGACAAGATCGAGCATCTGATCACGCCCGCCCTAAGCTACAACTACATTCCGGCCGTCAACCAGTCTCTGCTCTATAAGGTGGATTTGTCCGGCGATGGCGACCCCGAGACAATGGCAAATGAATACAATCTCAACTACGATAGCACCGACTACATTGGCTGGGTTTACGGGGAGTGGGGCCGCAATTATATGACATACTCCATCACAAACCGCCTCAGGGCCAAATCCATAACGTTGGACGACGACGGGCAGCCTCAAACAGAATACAGGGATCTCGTCACGCTCAAGTTCATGCAGCAGTACGATTTCAGGATGAGGAAACTGCTCCAGAAGCCGGACTATGCCGGATACACACCCTATCTGAATCCGTTGTCTAATATCGGCAGTTACTTGACGCTCAATCCGACCAAGACGCTCGAGGCGAAGGTGGACCTTTACTACAATCCACATAACAATTGCTTCGAGAGATATTACTTAAGTGGTGATTACAAGAGCGAGAGTTGGAATGCGGAGCTGGGATTCAGGGCAACTGACCCAGTCTATCCTGGCTCAGTTGATACGCGCTACTTAACTGCCAAGATCGGCTGCGCGCCTCATCCGAAGATCGAGCTCTTCGCCGAGGTCAATTACAACATCATCGAGGACCTGTTTAACCAGAATCAATATGCGATCGTCTATCACTCGCAATGTTGGTCGGTAACGTTCTTCGCAGGACACGAGGCGCAGTATGTTTCCAGGTCCGAGAATGGCCAATCATATATAGAGAGAGAGGAAGAGACGCAGTTCTCTATCGTCATTTCGCTCAAAAATGTGGGATCGAGTAAGGTTCCTTTCATGTAGGATCAAGTTTTCACGCTAGGCCTTCCCTTCTTCCTCTTCTCCCGTTTGCCCGGCGGGGAAATTCCCCTCACAATAGCGACTTGACATTGGCGCTTGAATGCTGCGAGGATTATTGGCGGCGATAGGGATTGTATCAGTATGATTCGCGGATTTACTGATTAATGAGGATGAGCTATGAGTGTTGCCTTCATTAGCGGCTTTGCATTCAAGGCCATCAGGACCGTTTTTCTGGCGGCTCTTCCGCTTCTTCTGGCCGGGCTGATAACGGGAGTTATGATCTCGATATTCCAGGCTGTGACCTCCATCAGCGATCAGAGTCTGGTCTTCATCCCCAAGGTTATTGCGGTTATGCTCTCGCTTCTGATTTTTCTGCCGTGGATACTGGGCATTCTGACGGGCTTCACAGTAGAGCTGTTCACGAATTTCCCCATATATATACAGTAAACATTGGGAGGGCTTCGTTCAGCCCATTCTATAGGGGCCTGACACGAAGGTCCTATCCACTTCGGGGGAGGTGCAAAAGGTCTTCTCCTATGTGTTGATTATGGAAGGTAAATGGAACTTTTCAACTTTCAAATAGAAGAGGTCCAGGTTTTCTTCCTGATATTGGCCCGGACACTTGGAGTAGTAGCGCTCGCGCCGATATTCGGTGCGCCCGTTGTTCATCGGATCGTGAAAGTGGGACTTGCCTTATTCATCACAATTCTTCTCTTCCCCGTTGTGCCAATCGACGGGGTGGTGATTCCGGATGGGCTGGGCCAGCTTGCGATAGGTCTTCTGGGCGAGCTTGCGGTTGGGATAATTGTTGGCTTCATCGCGCGTGTGTGCCTCATCGCGGTGGAAATGGGCGCTCAAGTGGTCAGCTATCAGATGGGCTTTGCAATAGCGAATGTCCTCGACCCCCAGAGCAACAGCCAGATGTCAGCCATATCGCTCTTTCAGAATATGACCGCCGTACTCATATTTTTGGCAATTGATGCGCATCACTGGCTCCTTGAGGCGTTAGCGGAGAGTTTCAAGGCGGTCAAGCCACTCTCTGTCGTGGTTCCGAAAGAAGTTGGGCTCATGGGTGTTAATATCATGCAGAATCTATTCGTCGCGGCAGTGAAGATCGCAGCCCCGGGTATCGTCGTTCTCCTGATGGTCTCGCTGCTGATGGGCATAATTGCTCGAACTGTGCCGCAGGTGAATATACTCATCGTGGGACTCCCTCTTAAGATAGGGATTGGGCTTATCGTGATCGGGGCGTCGATGCTTCACTTCTCAAACGAGGTAGTGAAGCTGCTGATTAGAATGCGTTTTGACATCTCAACCGCCATCAGATTCCTGGGAGGATAGGCCTGAATGTCATCGGCCCAAGGTGAGAAAACCGAAGAGGCGACTGCCAAACGGAAAAGGAAGGCCAAAGAGCGAGGCCAGGTTCCCAAAAGCAAGGAAGTCAACTCTGTGATGATTCTCACAGGCGCCCTGATCTACTTTCATTTGATGGGCATCAAATTCATCCTTGCAACCGCGCACAATATCAAGATAGGTATATCAAGAAGCGTCTCCGGACAACCGTTGAGCGCCCATTCACTTCAGTTGATTCTGAAAGGGGCGATGCAGTATTTCGCCGCAACAGTCCTTCCATTGATGGGAGTCTTAATCGTCATAGTTATCGCCGCGAATGTTATGCAAGGCGGCTTTGTCTTGACCACGAAGCCTCTTGAACCAAAATTCAGCAAGCTCAACCCACTACAAGGCTTCAGCAGGATATTCGGGTCATTCAAGACAATCGCGGAGACGGTAATCAGTATCGTGAAGCTCTCTATTGTCGCTCTGATTGGCTACTTCACAATACAGCCCGAGCTTATGAAAATCCCCATTATCTTCGAACAATCTGTCACCGAGCTTCTGGCCTACCTGTTCGATCTCGCATTCAAATTGGTTTTTCGCATCCTGATTTTCCTTATTCTACTTGCTATCTTTGACTTCTACTATCGTAGATTCGAGCACAAAAAGAGCCTTCGAATGACTAAGAAAGAGGTAAAAGACGAGTACAAGGAGATGGAAGGCGATCCGATGATCAAGAGGCGCATACGGCAGAAGCAGTTCGATATAGCTCGACGCCGGATGATGAGTGAAGTGCCTCAAGCGGATGTGGTAATAACTAACCCGACTAGGCTGGCGGTCGCGCTGCAGTACATTGGCATCGGCGCGGGGGCGCCCGTTGTCTTAGCAAAGGGCTCGGGCACAATTGCGAAGCAGATTATCAAGATTGCGACGGAGAATGATGTGCCGATCGTGGAGAATAAGCCACTGGCGCGGGCGCTATACGGAGCAGTCGAGCCTGGAGATGTAATTCCGGAGAATCTCTATAAGGCCGTAGCGTCGGTTCTAGCGTACGTTTACAGGTTAAAGAATCGCACCGGCCAGGTGATGAGCGGCAATGCGCAAGATGCGTCAGCCAAGAGTAACGCCGCCGGGAATTGAGCATAATGTTCCAAAGAGATGAGATAGATGCGATTAGTTGAGGCTTTTGTCGGGAAACACTATCAGAATATTATCTCTAAGTACAGCCATCTTGTTCTCCCGATAGCTGTCATCGCGGCTCTGGTAGTTGTAATTGTTCCGCTGCCAACCACCGTGCTCGATATCCTGATCACGCTCAATATCACGCTCTCAATCGTCATCTTGCTGGTCTCGATGTACATTGAGAATCCGATGGAGTTCTCCGTATTCCCATCGATACTGCTCTTGACGAGCTTCTTTCGCCTCACACTAAACATCGCCTCAACCAGGTTGATTCTGGCGCACGGTCACAAGGGCACTGCTTCCGCGGGTAACGTGATCAAGGCCTTTGGTGATTTCGTCGTCAAAGGGAACTTCGCGGTAGGAATAGTGCTCTTCCTAATCATAATCGCGGTCCAGTACATAGTCATCAACCACGGCGCCGTTCGGACGTCGGAGGTGACGGCCAGGTTCACCCTTGACGCGCTCCCCGGCAAGCAGATGAGCATCGACGCCGATCTCTCCGCCGGCTTCATCGATGAGAAGGAGGCGAGGGCGAGGCGCAAGGAGCTCTCAGACGAGACGGAATTTTACGGCTCCATGGACGGTGCGATAAGGTTTACCGCGCGTGATGCGATGGCCGCGATGATAATTACTGCAATAGACATAATAGGCGGGCTCATAATAGGCGTTGGCTCCAGGGGCATGGACATAGCGTCGGCAGCAGAGAATTACACAAGGCTGACTGTCGGGGATGGCCTTGTATCCGCAATACCCTCGCTCTTCATCTCAGTCGCCGGCGGACTGATTACGACGAGAGCCGCAGCGAAGTCGAACCTCGGTGAGGAGCTGGTGGGCCAGATACTCCTTGATCACAGGCCCTGGATGATATCATCAGTCGCTCTCTTCGGCTTCTCCCTAGTTCCAGGGCTCCCTCATCTGTCATTTGCCCTGTTTGGAGCCGTGTCCGGTACCCTAGCCTACACAATATATAAGCAGAAATCTCTTCAGACGGAAGAGGTCGCAAAGAAAATCCCTGAAGCAAAGCCTCCGGAACGCATCGAGACGCTGATGCGAATGGACCCGCTAGAACTGGAGGTCGGCTACGGTCTGATACGCCTCGTGGATGAGACGCAGGGCGGGGACTTACTTGCGCGGATCAAGGCGATAAGAAAGCAATTCGCCCTTGAGATGGGCCTTGTGGTTCCACCCGTTAGGATACGAGATAACTTGGAGCTCACCCAGAACGAGTACAAGATACTCCTAAGAGGCAATGATGTCGGCGGATCGGAAGTAATGATGGACCATTACTTGGCAATGAATCCTGGTATCGTTGCAGAGGAGATTGAGGGAGTAGAGACAATAGAGCCGACATTTGGACTGCCGGCGATATGGATATCGGAAGAACAGCGAGAAGGAGCACAGCTTGCCGGTTATACAGTTGTTGATACTTCAACGATTATAGCCACTCATGTCTCGGAGATTATCAGGGCGCATGCTGACGATCTCTTGACACGTCAAGATGTTCAAAATCTCCTAGATATGGTAATCGAGACTCATCCAAAAGTGGTGGAGGAGCTACTGAGCGACAAGGTCAGCCTGGGCACGATCCAAAAAGTCCTCAAAGGACTTCTAGTGGAGAGAGTCTCGATTCGTGATAGGGTGGCAATACTTGAGGCGATCGCGGACGCGGTCCCATTAACAAATGACATCAACATGATAATCGAATTCGTTAGACATCGATTGGGTAGAATGATCTGTCAGCAATATCTGACCCAAGAAGGCGATCTCCCCGTTCTTGCCGTCTCGCCGGCGATTGAGCAGATAGTCGGTGATGGCGTGAAATCCACGGAGCAAGGGGCATATCCAGTGCTCGAGCCGAGTGTCGTGGAGAAGCTGGCAATAAAGGTGCGAGAGTCCATGGATTCTGCCTCAAATGACTTCGTGCCGGTGATTCTCTGCTCTCCCAACATAAGGCGCCACCTAAGGCATTTGACCGAGCGGTTTGTCCCAAATATCGTAATTCTATCTCATAACGAGATCCCAAGTGACCTGAAGATACGGTCATTGGGTGTCATCTCTCTTTAGAAGCCAGGAGCGAGGATTTGCAGGTAAAGCGATACGAGGCTGAGAATATGTCCGCGGCACTAAGATTAATTCGCGAAGACCTCGGGCCACAAGCATTTGTCCTCTCTACGAGGCGCATCCAGAAAACGGACGCCTCGGGGCGCGTCAGGTCGCTAATAGAGGTGAGCGCAGCTGCTGACGTCGTTGATATCAGCGGCAGAATCGATAGTAGAACCAGGGGCAGGACCGATGCTAAAGGCCCGGCCAGAACCAATGCTAGAACCAATGCGAGACCACGCTTAGCGATCCCAACTCAAGACAAGTCAGAATCAATCGCCTCATTAAAGAGGCAGATAGAGCAACTACGTATTGACATAAGTTCGCATCGGGGAGATGGAGACTCTCAGATTCTGGAAGAGCTCAGGGATGAGCTTGCGGAGGTTCGCGACCTCGTTGAGCGAGCGACCGACCGCTGGGCAGACTCAACTACAAAGAGCTATGGGCCGCTGCTATCACCCCTTTTCAGCAGGCTTCAACGCTCGGATGTGGACAGCAGGCTTGCGGCAAACGTGATTGGAATCACATCAAAGGAACTGGCTAATTCTCCGCTTTCAAACGAGAAAGACGCGCTCAAGGTTCTGATGGATGTTATGAAGCGTCAGATAAAGACAACAGGCCCAATCGAGCTGCTATCATCCGGCCCAAAGCTCGTCATACTAGTGGGGCCGACGGGAGTTGGCAAGACAACCACGCTCGCGAAGCTGGCCGCGCAGTATTCGATGTCTAAGGGGAAGAGGGTCGGCCTTTTGACTATCGATACATTCAGAATAGGCGCTGTGCAACAGCTGGCGACTTATGCGAACATACTTGAGCTTCCGCTCAAAGTATCGAATACTCCGGAACAGATGCAGAAGCACGTGAGAGAATACGATGATATGGACCTTATCTTAATTGATACCGGCGGTCGCAGCCACAAGGACAAGGATAAAATGGCCGAGCTGCTAAGCTTCATCGGACAGCGACACGATATGTATTGTGAAGTGCATTTGCTCCTCAGCGCCGCAACCAAGAATCGTGATCTTGTGGAGATAACTCGTGAGTTTGGCAAGATAGCGATCGATAATCTGGTCTTCACCAAGCTCGATGAGTGCAATAGTTTCGGCGGCATGTTCAATGAGTCGCTTTGGACACAAAAGCCAATTAGCTATGTTACAGTTGGGCAAAGCGTCCCCGACGACATAGAGGTTGCAAGCGCCGGGCAAATAGTGGAGCTTGTTCTGACAGGCAAGTTCAGAAGAAGAACCGGCAACTGAGGACAGGAGACATAGGCAGAATGCCCACTGGTGATCAGGCTCTGAAACTCCGGCAGATGGTCGCCTCGAGGCGCAAAGGAGCAACTGACGCGATTCAGTCAGATGAGCGCGCGCGCGAGGGGTGGCTCTCCGATGGCGGAGGAACAGTGATTGCCATTACGAGCGGAAAGGGCGGCGTTGGCAAGTCCGTAATGACCGCAAACCTCGGCCTATATTATGCCATGTCCGGCAAGAAAGTGCTCTTGCTGGACGCGGACTTTGGCCTTGCGAATCTGGACGTTATGTTGGGACTGAATGCTGAGAAGAACATCAGGGATGTGCTCCTCGGGGAGACGAGTATCGACGATATAACCCTTCAAGGTCCCGAGGGCATACGGCTGATTCCCGGTGGTAACGGCATACGCGAGCTCGCTAACCTGTCGCAATCACAAGTAACTGGCCTTATGGATCAGATGTCGGGATTTGACCAAGATTTTGACGTCTTGCTAATAGACACTGCCGCCGGGATAGCCGATGGGGTCTCGGGGGTGCTACTGGAGGCTGATGTCGTGATTGTCGTTACGCAGCCAGAACCCACCGCCGTGCTCGACGCTTACGCAATAATAAAAACTCTTGCGGCCGATAGACCAGGTACCCCGGCGTTCGTGGTTGCCAATCGAGTTCAGTCGGAGCAACAGGGCTCTACAGTATTCAACAATCTCCAGAACGTGGCTGGTCGGTTCTTGGACGTCAAACTAGACTTTGCGGGCTCAATTCCAGAGGACTCAAGCCTCCGAGAATCGATAAGGCTCCGAAGACCAAGTCTCTTGGAGTTCCCCGAGTCCAATTTCAGCAAGGCAATCGGTCGTATAGCGACAACGATCTCTCGTCTTTTGAGCGAAAAGGAGCGGCCTGGCCGAGGCATCGGGCGTTTCTGGAGTCGCATTATCTCACAGGGGGGCAAATGAGCACGAAAAGCGAGGACCAAAGCGCCTCATCCGCCCATCAGCTTGAGGCGCAAGTGCATCGCGGGCCTGTCATTCGACTTGCCAGAGGCAAGATGGCAGCTCTATTTGCCACGATCGCAGCGCTAGTCACTGCAATGATGCTCCTTTCGCGAGAGGCTACTCTGCTTGAGCTCGGACAGTCCGTTCTCACTGCCGCCTTCATTTTTGGGTGGCTGGGCTGGGCAATAGCGATTGTGCTCAATCTCTTTATCCATTCATCCGAAAAGAAGATTGAGGCCGCCAATTGCCCAGAGACAGAGAATGAGTCCCAGGGGCCTGATGGGGAAGCTCAGGAAGAGACCAATGATGCGGCCGCGGCGGAGACTGAATTATGATTTTGAGACCATGTTTGATAACAACGAGACGACCTGAAGCGAGGGGATAATATGCCACGGCTGCTTTCTCAGGAAGAGATCGACGCTCTTCTTACTCAGGTCTCGACGGATGACGAAGAGGATGGGGGAGCGCAGAGGCCTCAGGATGTAATCAGCAAAAAGGCCCAGCTATACGACTTCAAGCGACCGGATAGACTCTCCAAGGACAATATCCGCTCGTTGCACCTTATTCATGATAGGTTCGCTCGAAGCTGCTCATCGTCATTCTCGGCCTATTTGCGAACGATGTCCGAGGTCAACATAATATCAGTTGACCAATTCACATATTTCGAATTCCTGATGTCTTTGCCCGACCCGACCTGTTTCAACGTGCTGAGCATGAGCCCGTTAGAAGGGAATGCTGCGCTGGAAATCAATCCATCCATCGTCTTTCCAATTGTGGACAGACTGCTTGGCGGTCCCGGCGAGCCGCTGAATGAGATTCGTCAAATAACTAGTATCGAATTTAGAATAATCGACGGCGTAATCCAGCAGGCGCTTACCGGCCTCAAGGAGGCGTGGGCGCAGGCCATAGAAATCGAGATCAAAATCGTCGAAAGAGAGACGAGTCCCCAGCTGATACAGATCGCCGCGCCGAACGAACCGGTCGTTCTGATATCATTTGAGGTAAAAATATCCGATCTGTCCGGCATGATGAACCTCTGCGTTCCGACAAGAATGATCGAACCTGTGAGCAATAGATTCACTCAAGATTGGCACTCGGTATCCTCAAAGAATCGGCCTGAGGATATTGGAACATGGATCAATGAACTGATGAGCGAAATTCCACTACCTGTGTCTGTGCTTCTCGGCAAAACCGTGCTCCCGGTCAAGGAAATACTCAATCTTGAGGTCGGCAATATTCTTGTTCTGCCGAACAAGGCATATTCGCCTCTTACAGTCAAGATCGCGGATAGTCCCAAATTCAAGGCCACAATTGGAGAGCATGAGCGGAAACGGTCTGTGAGGATCACATCGAGAATAGAACTGCCCAAGGCGCCCGAAGTAGCAATCAAGGGCGAGGGCGCACAGCCCCAAGAGAAAAGCCAAGCATCAGACATTAAAACGAGTACATAGCTGTCCGGAAATAACACCGGACCCTTATGAATTAAGCAGGGGAAACACGTGGCATTTGATCCATTCAAGACAATTGAGGCAGAGCCCAAGACTCCGATAGAGCCTCAACTTCAGCCAGTCGCGGCCGCATTCGGGCAATTGTCCGATGTGTTGAAGGAGACATTCGGTATTATGCTCGGCGCGGAGATCGAGGTCTCGAAGCCCAACTTGGGCATCTTGCCCGCAAAAGACGTCATCTCAGCCGTCGGACAGGGCATAGTTGTTGCACATACAACCTATTCAAAGGGCGTTGATGGCTCTATCTTCATCCTCGCCAAGACCAACGTTGCGGTATCCATCGTTGGGCTCATACTCGGCGTGTCTCCAGAAGAGCAAGCCGATGACCTTGACGAAGACGCAATGGATGCCTACCTTGAGCTTGTCGGCCAAGTTTGCGGAAAGGTCAACCTCTCTTTCTCGGAGCTATATGGCAAGACCGTGAGCACCAATCCATTCGCCGCTTTCTCTGGCGAAGCCGACGATGCCAAAAAACTCTTTGGCGAAGGCGACCTGCTTTGCGCGGAGCTCGGACTCTCCTCCGGCGAGGCGCTTGATGGCGCCTTCATGTTCATTATGCCGACAGGCGTCGCGGATCAGCTAGGCGCGGCCGGGGGGCAGTCGATAGACGACATAATTGCCCAAGCTGCAGAGTCCGCCGAGGCGGAAGAGGCGCCTGCTCCACCCCCAATAGATGCAGTTGCGGCCCCGATGCCGAACGGAATGGACGAGCGGCTTCAGGTCATCATGGACATGGATTTGCCGATCCATGTGCGCTTCGGCGAGACACAGATGCTCATTAGGGACGTGTTGCAGCTGGGCCCAGGCTCAATCATAGAGCTGAATAAGTCCGTGGATACACCTGTTGATCTGGTGGTCAACAATAAGCTCGTCATCGCAAGAGGAGAAGTGGTCGTAGTGGAGTCAAACTTCGCCATCCGCATAACTGAGATCAAGAGCAAAACCGAACGCATCAAAAGCTTGAGCTAGCGTAGTCCATCGTCCTATGAGCTGCATCATTGTCCTGCCAGAACAGACCTTCGCGGGTGGCCCATATCATGCGTTAGTGCCGCTCAATTAAGAATGCGGCTCACACGGCACATCCGGCCCAGATATCGAAGATCATAGCAGGGCAGCAATTCCACATTCCCGATCTCCGAAACGAGCCCCTCGGCGTCCGAAGCAGCCGCGACATCGGACACCACAATTAACCGTTCAAGACCATCGATTAAGAGCCTCCTTTTCGCCGCAGCAAGTTCCGAAAATCTGAGCTCTTCGCCCGGCAAATGGACAAGACCGGCAAGCTTACCCCCATCTTGAACAATCAGCGGATGATCCCGAAGGAACTCCCTGCCAAGCCAATCGCCATTCTCAAACCTGACCGCAAGGTCGTGGACACCAGTCGCGCATGGCGCAACGCTAGCTCCCCACTTCGATTTGAAGCGGAGTATCCCATCCAAGAGAAACGGGTGGCTGACACCCAGATCGAGCGACTGAAAGCCCTGCTCGCAGCACCATTCAATGGCAAAACCATAAAGCGACTCAATAACTCCTCGCCGCATCGCCGCACGAGCCTCGCCGTGAACGCCCGAGATAACTAGCGAGGCGCACGTCCCGATCTCATGAATCATAACGCCACCAAGCGCGTCTTGGAGGGAACTTCCTCCCTTGAAAGAGACGGGCCGACCGAGGCGAGCATTATCAAAAAGAAGCATCAGAACAGAATCTCTTGCCAGCGACTTGACATAGGTGAGGCTCTTGACGATTTCATTGCCGGCGAACCTACTCTCGCAATACGGACCATACATCTCGTGATAGAAACGCTCAATGAAACCGTCACAGGGCACAATGCTTTGCCAATATCCCGCATCTCGTGTTGCTTGCGAGGCGCGCCTCGCGCTTCTTGAGAATCTTTTTTTGACAGCCTTTATTCCCATCGAGAGATCGATGCGGGATGAGACCAGCCCCGGCAGCACAATCCACCCTCCTTGCCTGAACTTTCCGGCGCGAAGTCGGTTGTGCCATACAAACCGCATGGAGGGCTTCCGGCTTGTTTGGGGCAGAGCGGCGCTCTCAATGCCCGCACCTAATTCGCTCAGGCGTTGAGATAGATAATGATAGCCGTTCGCGTTGCCCCATATTCGGACAATGGCCGGCTGCCCGTCTGATGCGTCGCGCGCAAGATACAGATCACGACTTGAGAAACGCTCTGGAATAAAAAACTCAGCGAATGAGCGACCACAGCGAATTATGCTAAATACAACGCTACTCAAGGGGGCCTGCCTCGACCGCTCAGCCAAAGACATGTACCGGGCCTTAATTCGAGTTTTAATGCCGGCTCTAGCTCTCGCCTTAATGATGGGTCTTGCGCTCATCGGAAAGAGGTCTTGTCAGGTCATAGAAACGAAGCGGCGCTCCATAAAAATCTCTCGATTCGAGATGAGGGTAATTGGCGTCTAAGTACCGCCGAATGTGAGACATCTCGCCGTGATAGAAGTCATCTCTGCCGATATCCCACACGCTTTCAACCAGAATCAGCCTCCTGTAGCCGACGGGAAGGTCGAAAACCGCGATCGGTAGCGAGTCCGCCCCCTGTTTCCTCTCCCAAAGCCCCTTATATGGATACTTCTGCATGACCCGTGCCCGATGCTCTCGAGACGAGGCTAGGACAACCTGCTTGATGTTGCTCGGAAGATAGACAACAAAAGGCGCGTAGGAGCTTCTGCAAGTGTGCCCCACGATATCCGCGGGTGAAAGCCTCGCACTCAGAAACTCGCAAGCCTGCCGGAAGCTCTTGCGCGGCCGAACACCCGGCGCATCCGAGATATCGGGTATGATGTTGCGATAGAGATTGACAAGCGAGAATGAGGTCAACAGGAGCATAGAAAATAGCACGGCAATGGTTGCTTCCTTTCGCAAAACCGATATGCCGTAAGCAGCCATCATAAGAAGGAACAGCCCCGACGGTATGAGGCAGCGATCGAGATACACGGAGTTCTTGGCAATGTGTGAGATTGAGAAAGCAAGCAACATCGGCAGAAGCGCGTTGATAGCCACAAATCGAAGCTCGCGGTCTCGGCTGTGATGCGCCGCGCAGACTAGCCCGATCACGATCATCAAAACAACGAGCCCAGCAGCCAAGTATCCCGGGACGCTCGGCGCTGTGAATCCAGCTGACATGTTCTTGAGGCTGACAAGCAGAGTTTCGAGGCCCGGCTTGGGTATCCAGAAATCCGCGACAAAGACGGTGGCCCTCGCCTTCTCAATAAATACTAGAAGCCAAGGCGCGACTAGAATGAATGAGCCGCCCAAAACCAGGATGCTCAACTTCGCATTATTCAGCAGCTCGCGACTCGTCCGGCTAAGCGAGAGCACCGATATGGGCAGTGAGACAATCCACAGCGCGGCGCAGTAGTGCGAATAGAAAGAAAGAGCGAGCGCCACGGCGGCAATGCCCACATAGAGCCACCGACCTCGACTAGTGACGGCAGCTTTGTGCCAGGCGTACCCCGCCACAACAACGAGAAAGGGCAGCAGCGAATATGCCCTTAGTTCTTGTGAATAATAGATGCAGAGCGGACTAATCGCGACAAGAGCTGCGGCTATCAGGCCAGCTCTTCTGCTGAATAGACGCCTTCCGAATACAAAAACTAGAGGAACAACTGCGATGCCGATAAGCGCCGGCCATAATCTCACCCAAAACTCAGAGGTTCCCAGGGCGTTCCAAAAATGAGCGATCGCAAAAGAAAGCGGAGCAGAAGTGGACAGTGATGTGGGCAGAGCAAGAAGATCACGCGAGAGAATGATCGTCGTCGCCTCATCATACCAAAAGGACAGGCGCCCAAGCCGATATAACCGCAGGACTGCGGCCACAAGGACGACTGCGCCCGGCAAAACCGCCAGCACTCGACGCGTATGAGCTCTCTTCGTTAGCCGCCCGTTCTCTCCTCTGAAGTGTGAATCGGACACGCGAGCTACCTTCCCGAATACTCAGATTGACAGCACCCGGCGCAGGCTGGGAATATCCCAGCGTCCTTGAGCATACGGCGGAATGTCATCATCTTGGGGGCCATCCAGAGCTCCGAAAGCGTGCTCTCCCGCAAGTTGCCGACCCATTGGTTGAAGCAGATCAGAACGTCGCCGTAAGCGGAAATAAAGACCTTCGACCAGGGCATATAGCACCGATAGTGAGCTAGATTAAGCCGCTGCCTGTGGAAATCGACCATCTCCTGCCGGGAAATGCCTTGCGGAGATAGTCTAAGCTGGACGCGAGATGCCTTCGCCCGCGCATCAAGCGACTCAAGTTGACTGTCCAATTCGCAGAGATCGAGCTTCTCAGGAACCGCCGGAGTGTTGGCCCATGAGCGTATCTTGGTCTTATCGGAGAGCTTCGCCAATCGACAGTAAAAGTCCAAAGCGCTGTTCATGGTCAATAGATTGCAGATGTCTGCGCCAAGTCGCTCCGCATTGTCAAACATCTGCCCCAAATAAGGCACTGTCTTGCGCGTGATGACTGTCTTCTGATTGATCAACGGGTACCTCTTGCCGAGTCGGTCGCGGTGATACTTAATCATCTCGATGGCCCTGCACGCCTTCTCATAAGAACCTTTGGCGCCGGTTATCTCGTCGTGCAAAGCCTCATCTCCATGAATCGAGACTCCAACCAGCACCAGCCCCTTTTTCAACGCCGAACTGCATCCAAGCTGCGCAAGCTGCTCTGCTCGCGCCTCATCGACGAGCGTTCCATTAGTTATGACATGCGTCGTGTTTCGGGAAGAAGCCCATTGAAGTATCTCCATAATGTCGCGCCGAACGAACGGCTCGCCTCCACTGAAACTTAGAAGCGAATACCTCGGCAGCTGGCGGACAATGCCCTTGATCTCATCAAGCGAAAGCTCACTGACCTTACCGAGTATCTTCTGGTTCTGGTCGAAGAACTCACTGAACTGGCACATATCGCACCTGAGATTGCACCTGTAAGTTACCTCAAAGAACGCCTGAAGTGGTGGCAGAGCCTTCTTTGGTGAGATGCAGTATGGTATCTCGGCATATAGGCCGATCAGTCTTCGATAGACATCCGAATAGCTCTTTATTCTCATTGGGTGACAATCGCTCTGTTATTGAACATCGGATGGACCATCACTGGAACAGATTCCCATTCTTGTCCTTATGAACTCTCTCGGCCTTGGGGGCCTTCTTGAACGTTACATTGGCTCGCTTCAGTGGCGGACAATCAATAGCCTTGCCGTGCATAAAGTCCTCGACGGTGAGTATCTGGATTCGAGGATACCGCTTCTGCCACGTTGGCGACTCGTAAAACCCGGCGGAAAACGCCTCGTCTCGCATGTTCTTGGTCGATTTCAACATTGTGATAAACACACCAATCTGGGCGTTCTCGCGCTCAACCACACCCCTCAAGTCGCGAATGTGCGAGACGGTCACGTGGCCGGCCTTTACTGAGAAGATGAGCTGCTTGGTCTGGCCGCCCTGTGGCTCATCGTGAAAATAGAGCCGACCATCGATGCCCTTGTCTGCGCCCTTTTTCTCCTCGACCGGTCTAGCCCCAACGAGCCCGAGCGCCCACCACTGAAATTGATACGGATTCTCCTTCGCAAGCGCCATCGCGCCGGAAATAGAGGCCGGCTCGCCGATGACCTGATAGTTGACCTCGTCGTCAAAGACATCACGTAGACGATACTTGATCAACGTAACCGCGAGATGAGTTATGTCAATGCCGATCCAGGGGCGATTCAGTCGCTGGCAGACCGAGACCATTGTGCCGCACCCGCAAAATGGGTCAAACACCACATCACCCTCAACGCTGCTCACATTGATAATCCGCTCGAGAAACGACTCTGGCTTTTGTGTCGGGTAACCCAGCGATTCTCTAGCCTGCGAGTTGATGGGCGGTAGGTCGCTCCACAAATTCCCCAGAAGAGGTCCCTGGGCCTCGTCCAAGAAACGCTTGTAGGCCGGCGCCTTCCCTTCCGGCGGAATTTCCACTCTCCCCTCGGCAAGCCACTCCTCGGCTCGAGTCTGTGGCATTCGCCATCCGTTTCGGGGCGGAGGATGTCCAAGCAACGTGTAAAAAGAGCCTCTACTCCCTTTGGGTTTGACCAAGTTATCGTAACGAAAGACCCGTCCAGCTTGGTCAGTATGCGTGTAATGTGTCCCCAGATATGTGTCGCTGTACGAGCCTCGAGGCTTTGTCCAGACGAAGCGGTCTGTTTTGCTGTAAAAGAATATAGTATCCGTGATTCTGGCAAATCGCTTCGCATCGCTGTGTCCAGATGTCCGTTTCCATACTATCTCGTTGCGGAAGTTTTCCGGGCCAAATATAGCGTCCATGAGCAACTTCAGATAGTGACTGGCTGTCGGATCACAATGCAAGTATATGCTTCCGGTCGGCTTTAGAACACGACGCAGCTCCACGAGGCGAGGGGCCATCATCGCCATGTAGGCCATCATATCGCTGCTGCCAAGGAGTTTTCGGAAGGCCTGCATCGCCTCGGACACGTTACCGCCCGCCTCGACTACCTCCTCGAACGCTTCTGCGGCCTGCAGGTCCCAGCGCCATGTATCTTTGAATGCTCTTATCTGGGCCGCGGACTCTGAGCCATTCTTCTCCGCGAACAGAACGTTGTAGGTCTGATTGCTATTGAAAGGCGGATCGAGGTAAACGAGATCAACCGACTCGTCGCTTATGTGCTGCCTCATGACCTCCAAATTGTCTCCGTAGTAAAGAATACTCCCTCTCTGCATCAACGACCCTTCATCAATCAAGTATTGTCCATTCATCATCCTGTAGTTGAACAAGCATTCACTCTTTGATCATATTCGCATTGTAACGGGCAGATTTCACTTCACAAAAAGCACCTGACCGTTCATCTCCTTTGGAATCTCAACCCCGAGCATATAGAGGATTGTCGGTGCAACGTCAGCTAGCTTGCCATCTTCTCTCAACTGACCTCCATCGAAGCCCGCAATAATGCAGGGCACTTCATTGGTCGTGTGGGCGGTATGCGGTGAATTGGTCTCCTCGTCCCACATCTTCTCGGCATTGCCATGATCGGCAGTAATGAGAGCGCAACCCCCAACTGAAAGCGCCGCCTTTACAACCTCGCCCACGCACTCATCAACTA
>JAGHCW010000212.1 GCA_021160245.1 bacterium
GCCGCCGCACGTCTCGCACCGCCCGCCTCGGACGTTGAAACTGAATCGCCCAGCCTTATAGCCCCGCTTTCGCGCCTCGACCGTCGCGGCAAATAGGTCCCTGATGTGCCCAAACGCCTTGGTGTAGGTTGCTGCGTTTGAACGAGGCGTTCTGCCGATTGGGGTTTGATCGATTTCGATTACCTTGTCGATGTTGAAAACGCCACGTATCTCATCGTGCGCGCCCGGCAAATCCCTGGAACGATACAGCGCCCGCCGAAGCGCCCGATAGAGAATCTCATCGACAAGCGAGCTTTTGCCTGACCCGGAGACCCCGGTTACGCAGCAGAAGACGCCCAAGGGAATCTCCACGTCGATGCCCTTCAGGTTGTTTTGGCGTGCGCCGATAATCGATATGCTCCTGGGCTTTCTTTTCCTTCGTCTCTCGGGCACAGGGATCGAGCGCCTTCCAGCCAGGTAGTCTCCGGTTAGAGATTTCTTGCATTTCATCACACTTTTCGCAGGTCCCGCCGCGACTATATGCCCACCGTCCTCCCCCGCGCCCGGGCCCATGTCGATTAGGTGATCGGCCGCCATCATCGTCTCCTCATCGTGCTCAACAACGATGACTGTGTTGCCTAAGTCGCGGAGCTGGCAAAGCGTGTCGAGCAGCCGGCGATTGTCCCGCTGGTGAAGTCCTATACTCGGCTCGTCCAGCACGTAGAGAACGCCGACGAGGCTCGAGCCGATCTGCGTGGCGAGGTGTATCCGCTGCGACTCACCGCCGGAGAGCGTCGAGGACGTTCTATCGAGAGTTATGTAGCCGAGGCCGACCTCCCGTAAGAAGCCCAGCCGGGCGACGATCTCCTTCAGGATGCGGTGAGCGATCGCCTCCTCCTTTTCAGGAAGGTCAAGATGCTCGAAGAAGTCGGCTGCCTCCGCGACGTTCATGCTCGTCGCCTCGCTGATGTTCAAGTCGCCCACCTTTACCGCAAGCGCCTCGGGACGCAGCCTCGCGCCGCCGCAATCGGGGCACGGGACGGTGCTCATGTATCGACCGAGCCACTCGCGCATATCCTCCGAGGCCGTCTGCAGATACCGCCTGTCGATGTTATTGAGAATCCCCTCGAACCTCTTGATCCGGCCCCACCTGAGCGTTCCGGCTTTGAATCTGAGCTTGATCCGTTCCTTGCCCGAGCCGTGCATCAGGATATCCCTGATTTCGGGCGGCAGGTCGCGATATGGGGTGTTGGGATCGAATTCATAGTGCGCCGCCAGCGAACTGAAAACCTGCACGGTCATCGAGCTCTCGGAGCTCGCCCACGCCTCAATCGCGCCATCGACAAGT
The DNA here is from genome assembly GCA_021160245.1 of bacterium. Taxonomy (GTDB): domain Bacteria; phylum B130-G9; class B130-G9; order B130-G9; family B130-G9; genus JAGHCW01. The sequence continues at coordinate 1,328 of JAGHCW010000212.1, forward strand.
GACTTGGATTGATCGGGGACGACAAGTTCTTCTGATGCGGAGCGCACAAAGCCAAGCCCGGAGCATGACTTGCATGCGCCGTAAGGGCTATTGAATGAGAAGGCTCTGGGCTGAAGCTCCTGATAGCTTATTCCGCAGTTGAGGCAGGCCATCTCGCTGCTGAACGTTCTGATAGCGAAGCCATCAAGCGGCTCAGTAGCGGCCTGATCCTCGTCAGGCGATGCGCTCTTCTTTGGTTTCCTAGTTTTGCGTTTGGGTTTTGCGGGCTTGTCCGGATCATCGGACCAGCCCAGCTTGCCATCACGATCCTCCAGCGCTATCCTGACCAAACTCTTGGTGAGTCGCATCGAGAGCTCAACCGAATCGGTCAGTCTGGTGCGGTTCTTCTCACCAACAGTCAGCCGATCGACGACCACGTCAATGTCGTGTTTTTTGTACTTTTCAAGGGCAATCTCCTCGGAGAGTTCCCGCATCTTGCCATCGACCAACACTCGCACAAAGCCCTGCCTCGCCAGATCGGCAAAGAGCGCGGTATATTCGCCCTTCCTGCCCCGAACGACTGGGGCAAGGACGTAGAACTTCGCCCGTTGAGGCATCGCAAGCACTGTATCGACAATCTGCTGTGCCGACTGCGATTCGATCCGGCGACCGCATTTGTAGCAATACGGCACGCCAATTCGGGCGTAGAGGAGGCGCAGATAGTCATATATCTCCGTGACGGTGCCGACGGTCGAGCGGGGATTCTTGCTGACTGGACGTTGCTCAATCGAGATTGCTGGCGAGAGGCCCTCGATGTAATCGACGTCGGGCTTGTCCATCTGCTCGAGGAACTGCCGGGCGTAGGCCGAGAGCGACTCCACGTAGCGCCTCTGCCCTTCAGCATAGAGCGTGTCGAACGCAAGCGACGACTTGCCCGAGCCGGAAAGGCCCGTGATGACCACGAGCTTGTTTCTGGGTATCGAGACGTCGATGTTCTTGAGATTGTGCTCCCTGGCGCCTTTTATGAAAATGTTGCTTTGCGGCATCCCTGCTCCGAATTCTGATTGCTCTTGCACTCAATGTTTTGCTAACTAACAGTGGCAACATTGCAGGGCCAATTTAGTTTCTGCAGAAACCAATCGCAAGCATGTCGTTTCTCATTTGGGCTGCTGATGGCAGGCTGGCGGCTGAGTAGGGAGATGCTTGCCCTATGCGAGTTTTTTGGGTGGCCCTCCCACAAGACGTGCTAAATCCAACAGGAAATTGAGTGGAGGTGTGCGCCATCAGGTCGCTTGGGACCGCAGCGCATAAACCGACACGGAATTGCCCATAAAACTGCTTCTTTTGGCAACGAGCGAAGGCTTAAGTCCCGTTTCAATGAACTCCGTGAACTCGAACATCGAGGGCGAGACCACATCGGACACAGTTACCTGAACGCGGCCCGCCGGTGTCAAGTGCCGCATAACTCCTGCCCAAAAGCCTCTGATGACCTCGCCGGTTTTGCCGCCCATGAAGGCCCGTTGCCTTAGATTCTTGGGATCGCTGAAGAAGAAGGGCGGGTTGAAAACAATCATGTCAAACTTCTCGTCTGGACCGATGTTCTCGAAGAGATTGCTGAGTCGGGACTCGATTCTGGCATCCACGCCGTTGACAATTGCGTTAATTCTTGAGCACCGGACGGCCATTGGGTTGACGTCGCAGGCAAGGACACGAACGCCTCTGGCCGCTGCACGACCGCTTGAATCCCTGAACCGGTTCCCATGTCCAGGACTGAAGCGGCGCCATCAAGCGCAAGGTTATCAGCCAGAAACTCTCCGGACCAGTGCATTACGGGATCGAATACTGTGGGAAGAATAATGAGAGATTTGTCACGGTAAGAGACTGAACGGATAGACCTCCCCTTAAAGCCAGACAAGAAACTCGCGCACGATGCAGCGCACAAGCCCCTCAGTCTCAAAGCGAGTCCCTCAAATGAACTACCATTGACCGGCATATTTACCCCATGATAAGGCCAGGCGACATATACCTTCGCCCTTAGAAGAGTAGTTGTCAAGCAAAACGAGGCAAGAACTCCCCCGTTGGGGTAAACCGGAAAGAACTTGAAAAGTCAAAGGCCCCAAGGATTCCGCGTAATCGCCGCATCAGACCGGCGCTCCGGTCGGCAAATTCAACTGACTATGGTTCCGCTGCCTTCCCCTCTTCTCCCGCTTCCGTTCTGTCGAAGACCCAACAGGTGGCGGGGTAGACTCCCCGGAGTGACTCATAATTGTGGGTAGTCTCTGTTTGTCCAAAGTTTTGCCCGATATTGACATGTCCTTTTAACCTTGAATGCCCTGACAGGGCATCATTTGAATAGTCGTAGGCGCGGGCGAGAGAAGAAACTTGTCTCGGCGGACGGTTCGGTTCCCCGCGTTTCACGGGGGTTATTCATATTTCGTCCTCTCAGGGCGGAGACCCATGGAAATGCGCTTCATTGATAATTACGGCATCTGAAAATTACCTGCAATCTGAGGTCACACCTCTCCCCAATCATTCAGAAGTTTTCGTATTTCTAGTTTATGATTGATTGTGTTACTGGCCCTGGGGCCTGGTTTCGGTGAATAAATAAGTGGAATTGAGGTCGAGGTCATGCGATGTCTTGGTTCCCTGAAAGGGACTACAATCACAGTCACTTCAGGGATACAGGAAGAACGCCCCAACGGAGCAGGTTCGTGAACGAATACGAAAACTCCTCTTTCTGCTTGCTTGACAGCATCTCTCTGTGCGCCCTATTCTGCGGCTGTCATGGAAATTGAATCCAGTAAAGAGAGCACACCGCTGGTTGAGCGCGGTCAAGGGTGCTCATTCATCGACGCTTCGGGCCGAGAGATACTCAATCTTTCCGCATCGGCATTTTGCCTGCCCTTAGGTTACGGCAACAATCTCGTCAAGTCGGCTGCCTTGGAGACGTTAGATGCGAATCTGCTTGGTCTTCCGGGGGCTAATCTCGATCTTCGCTTGTGCGATCGACTAATGAGAACTCTCTCGGATTTCGAGCTCTTTTTCTATGCGAGGCGCGCTCTTTTATTCCAGACCGGACGCCAAGCCTTTCGTGGCGCGATTAAGATAGCGACAGAGCACACTTGCCGCAGCCGAGTAATGATGCTCTGTGGCGGCTGCCACGGCCGGAGTCTAGGCCAGATCAGCTGGGGCGATGGCCCGGTGGGATGCGCAGCTCAAACATCGCCGGCCCCGGACGCCATATACTTGCCTTTCCCGGGCGCCTCAGGCTCCAGAATACGCGGGACATCCGATTTTGTGGTCTATCTTCACGATTTTGTCTTCAAGCACATCGCTCATCCAAGTGAGATTGCCGCTCTGGTTGTCCCACCAATACAATTCAGCGAGTCGCTCACTATCATTCCGGATGATTTCTTCACGGTCGTTCACGGCCTGTGCCAGCGAACCGGCATCGTGCTTATTGTTGATGAAACGAACCTTTCATTGGGGGTCCTGGGCAGTCGATTCGCGTGTGAGCAGTGGGATTTTCAGCCGGACATTCTCTGCTTGGGAGAGGGATTCGCCAACGGACTCTGCTTTGGGGCGGCGATCACGCTCAAGTCGTTTCTTGACTTCGATCTCAGTGCGCTTGATGGACATTCTCAATGTCAGGCTCTCTCCGCCGCCGCTGCAATCGCAATGCTCAAACGTGGTGACGCCAAGCTAGCGACAAGCGCGGCCAAGATCGAGGCATTTTTGAAGGCGGGCCTTGAGAGGTTGGGTAACTCATGTGGTTTGATTACGGATATTGCCGGGAAGGGCGCCCTTTGGACCATCTCGCTTGAGCATCGCGCCTCAAGTGACCCCGAATGGCTTTTGCTTCGCGATGAGGTGGCTGCCAGAGCGTATTCGCAAGGCCTTTATGTGGCCAAGACTGGCACTCACTCGCTAATAATCGCCCCACCGCTTGTGATTTCCGACTCTGCTTTGGAGCGAGGATTGCATATTATTGGCGAGGTGCTGGCACACATTGAGTAGCATCTCTTTGGGTGTGCAGTAAGTGGGCAAGTGAGAATCCCTACCATGACGGCTCTGGACTCGGCTATTGACGTTCTGTTTGATGAGATTCTGGGCCTTAGGGCACATGACAGGCTACTCATTCTCATCGATGAGAGTAGTTCGTCCGCTCTCTCGGGCGCGATAGCTGATAGGGCGCGCAAGGCAAAGGTTGATGTTGAGCTTGGCCGCCTAAGAAGCAGTGAGAGCTTCTATATTGAGCCAGACAGGGCAATCGCAAAAGCGATGCGAGCATCAAGCGTCATCCTCGAGCTATCGTCCTCTTGTTCGCTCTACTACAGCACTATCTTGAAAAGGGTCGTTCGAGCCGGCGCCAGGGCGTTTTTTCTGACGGGGCTTGGACCTTCAGAGCTTCAGCATTTGATAGGCTCCGCAAATCACTCCGAACTGCACGCTCTGGGGGATCGGCTTCTGCTTATGTTACGCCGCTCAAGATACGTTGAGATATTCTCCGGACGCGGATGTGCCCTGGGCCTTTCGCTTGGCCCCGCATGGGCAAGGGAGTTCCTTCACTTTCGATTCTTGAGGCGCCACCTAAATGCTTTCTTCGACCAGCCTACAGGGCTTTGCCGGAAGGTTGCGGCATTCTCATCGCTCGGAGGACAGGTTTCATTCAGCGGAATTAGGTCAAGTATAAACGGAAGCTTGCTTATTGACGGCGCCTCATTTCCACCGCAAGAGGACTGTCCCTTAACTGCGCCTTTCAAGATAGACGTGAGGCGCGGCCGCGCGGTCAAGATAGAGCGGACGTCAGCGGGGCAGAGATTCGCCGAATGGCTTGCAGACAATGGGATGGACGGCGCGAGAGAGGTCATGCACATCTCTCTTGGGCTCAATCCCTTGGCGTCTCTGGGGCCGACGATGCTCGTGAATGAGAGAATTCTGGGGGCAGTTACGATGGGTCTAGGTTACGGCGCAAGAAAGGCCCATCGTGACCTTATTGCGAAATCGCCTTCTGTGTGGGTTGATGGGCTTCCGCTTTTCGAGGACGGGCGCCTCGTTCATTCGGGGATCCTGCATTTCCCGAAAGCTCTCGTTCGGAGGGGGATGTCGGGGCGAAATACGCGCTGAAGAGCAGAATGAGTAGCGGGGCGTACATATAGGGCCAGATAATCGGCGAGAGCATCAAGAAGGCCAACATCGACAGGCCCATGAGGCATAGAAGGGACCGCACCCCGCGCAGTTTGATTGCGGCGAAGGCTATCAGAAGCACTTGCAGCAGGGCGATTATCGGCTTCAATAGGCCCTGCAATCCGTATTCAAAGAAGAGAGGAACAAATGAGAGTGAATGCTCCCAGGCTCTTTCATTTACCCACTTCTCGACCGAAAAGGCGTCAAAGCGCGAATAGACGCCGAAGAGAAAGTCGGATGGCGAGTGCATGAAGAATGGCAAGCACAAGAGCACCGGGACCGCCACAGAAAGCAATGCGTTCGTCATAAATCGAATCTGCCGTCGTCTTCTGAAGAGAAAGATCAGGTAGAAGGGCAGTAAAATGACAGCTTGCTGCCTCGCGGCGAGGCAAAGTCCCATCGCGGTCGATGCCATGATTAGTTTCTGCCTCGTGAGGCATAGAATGAAGATGGCCAGCGTGACCCAGAATACGGATTCTGGCGTTATCGTGCTGAAGCGAAGGGCGGTTCCAGAAAAAAGCAGCATCGCAATAAGAAGGCTGCGCGCGCCATTCGCCGGCTGTGAGGAGGATGTTGGGAACGCACGCCAGATAACAAGTATCGCCGTCACGCTGAGCGTCGCGCCCATCCACCTCAGGTCCACGCCCAATAAGTAGGCCGGCAGAAAACTGAGCCACGACGCCGGCAGGTATGTTAGCGGCAGAGGCCAAGGCATGAAGTATTGGGAGTAGGGATCTTGTCCCGATATGAATCGCTTGCAGGCCATGAAGACCAGCGGAAGCATGTCGCTCTTGGTGGGATTTATGCTTCCTGCAGCCCAGATGGGTGCGCGCGAAAGAAAGGAGACCGCGGCAAGAACTGTAACGAAAAGTAGATTTGACTTGAAACTGAACCAGCAGACGCCGGCGTAAAATAGCAGGATGAGGGCCTTAGTAACCATCGAGAAGCCTGTTGATAGGCCGGGGAATCCGGGGGCAAAGGCGAGCGCGAGGATAACGAACAAACAGGTCCCGACGCGGAAAAGAATCGCCTGTCGATCCGCTATCCGCGCCTCGCTGGCACATTTGCTATAGAGGCTTAATGCGAATGCGAGCGAGCAACAGGCCGCGAATACGAGAGATAGACCCAGCATTGTATAAGGTCCGATAAGCTCTCGATATGCCCCGAAGAAGTGGAGAGCAAGAATCGCGAGAATCGTGAATGAAAGCCTTGAATAAGAATGAGAAACGGGCAACATAAATCCTCAAGAAAGTCAAAGTGGTTTACCGAATAGCCCAATGAGAAGCGTATATCGAGCTACTGGAGTCGGTCAAGTTAAAGGCTAGTCGTTTAGCAACTGATGGTGGGCCTGTGCATGCCTCGTGTGTCGGTAATAATCCCCAACTGGAACGGGAAAGAGCTCTTAAGGCGGTGCCTCTTGAGCCTTGCAGAGCAACAATTCGCTGACTTTGAAACTGTCGTAGTTGACAACGGCTCGAGCGATGGTTCGCTTCAAATGATGAGGTCCCAATTCCCGAATGTTCGCATTATCGCGCTTGAGCGCAATTTTGGCTTTAGTGTGGCCGTCAACGCCGGGATTTGTAGTTCCGATTCTGAATACGTTGCACTTTTGAACAACGACACTGAGGTAGGTCCGGATTGGCTATCAAGTCTCGTCTGCGCCCTTGACGCGAATCCCAGGGCTGGCTCCGCTGCCTCAAAGATACTCTGGGACAACGCGAGGGACACGATTTATGCGGCGGGCGATTTCTTCTGCCGGGAGGGGTTCGGGGGTAATATGGGCTCCGGTATGCCCGATGGCCCGGCTTTCAATAGCCCCGGCTGGGTTTTTGCCGCATCCGCTTGCGCCTGTCTCTATCGACGTCGGGTATTGGATGAGATCGGGCTTTTGGACGAGAGTTTCTTCATTTTCTTTGAGGATATTGATCTCGGCTTTAGAGCGCAGCTCGCGGGCTGGGAGTGCATCTATGTCCCCGACGCGGTCGTCTATCATACTGGGACGGCAACGGTTGGGATCTTCAGTAAGAGGCGGAAGTTCCTTCTTTCACGAAATGAGCTCTTCGTGCTCGCAAAAACTCTGCCTGGTAGCATCCTTCGGAAGAACGCGAAGGCCATTCTGCGTCATCAGCTTGAGGCGTCAACTCGGTCGATCGACGAGGGCAGTCCGGCAACGCTTCTGCGCGCTCGATGTGCGGCCGTTGCTGCCATTCCCAACCTTCTTGGGTCGAGGCGCCGGATAGGAACCACCCGTCGCGCGTCAATAGAGTACATTGAGAGTTTCATCCGACCCCACGCGGAGTTTTAC
>JAGHCW010000052.1 GCA_021160245.1 bacterium
ATCGGCTTGCCGCGAAGCGCGCGAATGAGCTCCAGCTTCAATGCAACGTCGGCCCCCGGGCTGGACAGAGCGGCTATTCGCTCGCTGATTAGCTGTGCTTCTCGTTTGGCCCTGGCCCTCACAGCATCCGCCTCGCGGCCCTTCTGCTTAATGTGCGACTCGGCGTCAATTCTGGCCCTTTCAAGCGCTGACCTGGCGTTTGCGAGGCTGGTCTTGCCTAGGGCGGTTGCGCGCTGGAGTTCACCGTTCAGCCGTTCCTTCTCCGCATCCTGCTGCTGGCCGACAGACGCGATGCGATGCTCAAGAACCTTCTGGCTCTCAAGATGCGTTCGGAATGCCTCATCAAACGCAAAATCATCGAGCGTGAAACTCTCTATCGTCACGCCGACCTTTCCGAGCAATTCGCTCAACGCTGCGCGGCATGCAAGCGACTTTGACCGCCGCTCATCAGCATTGAAAAAGGACGCGCTGTCGAGTTGACCGAAGATCGAGCGGATTGTGCTCCTTGCAGCGGGAACCAGAAAGAGACTCTCAAGCTCATCCTGGCCCGCCTCTATCATTCTCAAGAACTGCGCCGCGCTCTGCTCGCCCATGAGGACAGCCACGCAGCCCTTTGGGACGCGAAATGTGCAGCGACATCCCGCAACGACACAGGCCCCGATAGACACTATGATGATGACCGCCGAAAAAAAGCCGCCCCTCGCGGTTCTCTTGCCTTTCTTATCGCTCATCTTGTCTTCGCCCGGGTTATTCGCTCCTGAGGCGGCATTTATCATTTCCGCGACCTCAAGGGGTCTTCGCTCAGAGTGTCGAAGACTCTCAGCATGGATGATTTCGGGACAATGAATCGAGGGCCCGGTTGAATAGCGGTGACAAGTTCGGACCTAAGTAAGGCATTCGCCTTAGCGGAGCCGAGCGCCTCGTTCACTAGCTTCTGACGGTCAATCCCCGCTCGCTCGATAAGAAATTCGCCCTTATTCCGCGCCTCATCCGCAATAAGGCTCGCCTCCTGGTTCAATGCCCTAACTTGACGTTCAGCCTCTTCACCTGCGCCATCGATTTGGGATTTGAGCGCCTGGATGTCTGCACTGCTCTCGGCCTCAAGCGCGGAGACGCGAGTCTCAAGAGCTCGCCTGCGAGTATGCTGACGGGCAAGTCGCTGCTGCTTCAGCTCGCGCTCGAATGACGATGTGAATGCAAAGTCACGCAGGAAAAAATGCAGGAGCGTGATTCCCTGCGCAGAGAGCGATTTCAGGAGCTTCGCCTCAACCGCCTTCGTCTGCGCATCTCTCCACGAGGCGCTTAGGAATTCGCCCGCGTCGGCTTTCTGAAACTCATCGCGAACGACACCTTTTAGGTCATTCACCATCGCGCGCCGGACATATTGCTCACCATCGCCGTTTGCGAATTGCAGCGCGGATTTTGACGGCTCAACACGAAAGCTAACCGTGGCATCGACGTAAGCGCTAATGTTGTCTCTAAGCGATATTTGCACGTGTTCAATGTCCAGTTTCTTAGCCCTTGTGCTGAAGATATCAATACGATGAAGAATGGGCAAGTTAAGATGAAGTCCCGGCATCAAGAGCTTCACCTCCGAGCCGCCTTCACCCGAGCCGCCGAACTGCGACCATCGAACGCCCACACAGCCGCAGGGGACTTTCGTGAGCGCAACAGCGCGGAATAGCCCAAGCAGGACGAGTATCAGAATACCGACCAGAAAGACTTTGTGTTTCATCCTGTCTTCCCATTGTTGCCCCGTAATTAAGGCGGACGCCTAATCCCACGAGGGACGGCGATAGAATCTTATTCGGCATCCAAACGCCCCTCAAGACGCTCAACAACTGCCGCCCCAACCATATCGCCCCAGACGTTCACCGTGGTCCGGCAGCGGTCGAGGAACCAGTCGATGACCAGTATGAGTGAAATGCCCTCGATGGGTAAATCAACGGCTCGAAGCACAATGACCATAGTAACAAGTCCGGCCTGGGGAATTGCGGCGGCTCCAACGGCGGCAAGTGTTGCGGTCAAGAATATAACCACAAGCTGCACGATGCCGAGCTGTATCCCATATATCTGCGCGATGAATATGACGGCGACCGCCTCGTAAAGGGCAGTGCCATCCATGTTGACCGTCGCGCCGAGCGGCAGCACGAAATTCGCAATGTGCGCCGGTACGCCATTGCGACTCCTGGTGCACTCAATCGTCAGCGGCAACGTCGCTGCACTTGAGCCTGTGGAGAAGGCGGTCGTGAGCGCTGGGGCACAGTTTTTTACATATCCGATGACCGGTCTTTTCGCGATGAAATAGAGGATGAAAGGCAGCGCAATCAGCCCGTGAATCAGAAGGCCAGAGACAACGGTCGCAAAATACTTCCCAAGCCTCAATAGGTCCGGACCGAAGCCCGCAAAGCCACCAGCATGGGCAAGTCGCCCGGCAATGAGCGCGCCAACACCGACGGGGGATGCGAGCATAAGAAGACCGATCATCTTCATTATCGCGTCATTAAGGCCGTCGAAGAGGGCGATGATCGGCTTCCCCTTCTCACCGAGAGTCATAAGGACGCCACCAAAGATAAGCGAGAAGATGATCAACGGGAGGACGTCGTTATTCGCCATTGCTTTGAAGAGGTTACGAGGCACGAGGCTCGTTACGACATCGCGCAGCACTTCGCCGACAGATGATTTCTTCTCCTTGACACGTTCGACCACGGCTAGGTCGATTCGGACGCCCGCGCCGCGAATCTTAGGCCGCACAGGAGCATCCTTGGCATCCGTCCAGCCATTTACGATGAAGCTTGATTTGCCCTGTCCCTGGGAGCCTGAAATGATGCCTCGCACATCTCCCTGATCAAGCAGCATGACCATGTAGCGATCGTCATAGGAGCGGCGACTTGGAGCGTCCGCAAGAGTTATGCTCGTTCCGGAGATTGTATATTTCGTCTTATCGAGAATCTCCCCTCCACGAAGGGCGATTCGCTCTGTCTCCGTCTCAGCCCCGCCCGGATTTACTAAAAGCACTAGGACGATACCGATGAAAACCGAGAGTGCCGTTGTCAGCATGTAGTAGGCTAGAGTGCGGCCGCCAATACCGGAGAGCCGGCGGAGGTCGCCTATGCGCGATATGCCAACAACCATCGACACAACAACCAGCGGAACGACCAGCATCAAGAGCGCTTTGATGAAGAGATCGCCCAAGAAAGCAATTGCAAGCGCTGTTGACGGAGAGAAACCACCCAAAAGGGTCCCGGCCGCGATGCCCAGCAACATCAGGATCAGGAGTCGATTTGATGCTCTAGTTTTCGTCATTTCATCCAACTTCATTTACTCGAACATTGCGAACGATTGAATAAGAAACGTCTATTCGGAGAATTAGGATATATCAACATATCTTTGATAGTCATGCCATGCAAGGAATTGTCTGAGCTCTGCGGCTTTAATGGCCAAGCAGGCGTTTATGGCCGGGAAGGACGACGGAAGCCTCCTTCTTCTGGGCCTTCGTATATCTCGAACGGAGGGCAAGCCCTAGGGCGACAGCGAACATCTCCGGCGTCGGGACAGCGGGCGCCTTCGGCAATTCCTTCAGCGTGTATATGAGTCCGGGGAACGGGTCCAAGGTGGCAATGCCATATCTAAAAAGTGGCGAAAGAGCTGCTCTTATTGGCGGAATGGACGCGCCTCCTCCGCAGACGAGTGACCTGTCGAACATGAGGGTTCTGCCAGCTCGTCTGGCGCGCCACAGCATATCCCTAACGCGTTCGGTGAAGACTTCAAGCTCCTCCAACACGTGCTGAGCGGCGTACTCCGGCTCCAGACCGACGGCTTTCTTTCCAGAAAGAAGCGCCACGGCCGGCCACAAGGCCACACCTAGCTTGCTCTGAAGCGCAGATACAATGGGACGACAACCCGCCTCGGTCTCATCGCTAAAGAAGAAACCACCGTTCTTTAATAGAACGAGCTTCGTCGAGAACTCGCCCAAGTCAAGAAGGACAACATACGTGTCCTCAGAGCGCATAGAAGCCCTCTGGTACGTTGCCGCCAAGGCGAGTCCCGCTGCGTCAAAGGCGACCGGGTTTCTGTGAGATGACATCAACACCTCGTCATAAAACTCGCACATAGACCGCCTCAGCCCCACGAATACAACCTCGCCTCCCTCGCCTGTGGGATCTCGGACGGGATTGATTGTAGAGAAACCCTTGAGGAAGTCGTTTCCAGATTGAGGCAAGTACTGTGCCGCCTCAGCAAAAGCTGCGGATTCCCAATCGCTTTCACCCATGCCGGTTAGGTCAATCCGTTTCAGAACGACATTGGTTTCGCCATAGATGCCGATGGCGGCATCGGCTTTGCGCTTGAGCCTTCTGGGGAAGATGCCTTTCAGCGTTCTTATCAGAACCGTAGCGCCGCTGACCTTATCGCGGGGTATCTCGCCGAACGAGGCGATGGCCACAGTTCGACTCCTGTGGGGATCATAGCGAAGCTCGACTAGCTTCACCAGATGATGACCGATGTCTATTCCGAATGTGCTCTTAAGCATCACGCAATAACATAACAATTTTCCGGACAAAAGGAGAGTATATTATACATCGCCGATCTGTCGTTCCAAGTAAAGAAGAAATCTCTGCCGTAACCTTCCGTGCGCTTTATGGTGCATTTTGTGCCGTTTGCATCCTGCAAGTCCAGCCCATTATCATACTCAAGTTCCGGTAGATTCATATCGCATAAGGCCGCGCCTCCATATACGCGAGGCGATGTAGATGAAGACTGCCGCGATAATTGGCCCGATGGCTGCCATCTTGAAGAACTCGGTTCGCCCCAGAAGGACTGTTGCTGGATAGAACGCGACAAACGCGAAGGGGATTACCCACGTGAGGAAGAGGCGAATGCCCAGAGGATAGATAGTAACCGGGAATCTTGAGAACTCACTGATGGGATATAAAAAGGCGAAAAAGCCGGTCCGATCGAGCGTCCAGAAGGACAGTGACGCGAAGATTGTGAATACTGAGGCGTAAATCGCTGCGGCGGCCGGAATGAGGACCGTAACGGCTGCCATCTGGCTAAGGCTCACGGTCATATCCAGTTTCCAAAGGGCGTAGGTCGAGACGGCGACGCCCTTGGCCAAGATCACCACGTCGTTGGGATTGAATCCCTCGCCCATCAGCTGAAGATAGACCGGAGCCGGCCGCAATAGCCGCTGGTCGAGCTTCCCCTCAACGATGTACTTGCCGGGCAAGCTTGTCAAAAAGAAGAAAAAGATCGAAAACAATCCGAACGTGAACTCGCCAATGCCGAACATGAGCAGCAGGTGGTGGAAGTCCCAACCCTCGAGCCTCGGTATTCTGGAGAATATCGCGCAAAGCAGGGCGATGCTCATGAAGCCGAACGCAAGCGTTGCGAAGGAATCTATCATGAAATCGGACCGATAGGCCATTCTGGATTTGAGAGTCTGCCCGAAGAAGGAGAAGAGAAGATCAAGCAGACGCAAACGACTGCGGAGCCAATTCTTCATGGATTTCCGATTCACGTGATCTCCTAGCCTCCTTGAATCCCGAGGCGCCGAACACCTGTTGCGTATGTGATGTGGGTGATAAGGAACATCGCCGCGACCCACGTTAGGCCGACGCCAAACGTTGAGGCCATTTGGCTGATAGGGATACGTCCGAGATATATCTGTATTGGGACGAAGTAAATGTACCTGAAGGGCATGAACATGAGGACCGTCGCAAAGCCTTTGGGGAAGAAATCGAGCGGAATCAAAAGCCCAGCCAAGAGCCGCACGGTCATGTCAACCGTCCATGAAAGCCCCAGGTTGTACTCAATGAAAAAGCTGAAGATTCCTACGAGTAGGTTTATGCAGAAGGCCATCATGTATCCGATCGTAAGTGCCATCGCGAAAAAGAGCCAATCCTGCAGACCATTTGGCCGTGTGAGAGGCAGTACAAGAACGCCGAACACGATTAAGGGAGCCGCGACAAAAACGCCTCGTCCGATCGTCCTGCCCAGGCCCTGCCAAAAGACCAGAGAGGGATAGTAGACCGGCCTGATGAGGTCAAGGGCGATGTCCCCGCTGCGCACTCTGTAGCCGATAAGTCGGTCGATATCCGTCTTCAGCAGGGCCCGAAGGAACCAGGCGACGCTCATGTAAGTTACCGCCTCGTTCACACTGTAGCCGGCTATCTCTGGACTGCTCTTAAAGATGGCCGAGAAGATGAAATAATTGGCGAGAAGAATGACCGGATAGCCCGAGAGCGTCATAATCGGCTTCAGCCGATATGCCACCATCTCCATGAGGCCGATCCTCATCAGAGAGCTTGCCGGGCTACTCACCGGCCTTATCCCGGCTCGCAATTGCAGTCTCGCCATCGTATATCTTCCGCACGATGTCGCTCAATTCAGGCCCTTTGAGAACAAAATCCTGAACGTTGAAGTCCGAAAGTATCCGGCGCATCAGATCACTCGGCGATATGGATTCGGTGGCAAACGTGAGCTCAACCTGGTTTGGGGCTCTTTGGACCGCATCGACGCTACTTCCATCAAAACTCTGCATAATGCTCGATGCTGAGACCGTATCGTGGAAGTCTATGAGAGCCTTACGGACTTTGCCCATTCTTTCCTTGATGCCCTTAATCGAGCCGTTGAAGATGATTCGGCCGTTGTCTATGATGATGATCCTCTGGCAGAGGTCCTCCACATCAGTTAGATCGTGCGTCGTCAAAAGGACTGTCTTTCCGCGCTCAAGAGCTATGTGGCGAATCGCGTCGCGTACTTTGAACTTGGCTGAGACGTCGAGACCGATTGTGGGCTCGTCCAGGAATATGACGGGAGGATCATGCAGGAGCGAGGCGGCGAAATCGCAGCGCATCCGCTGGCCCAGGCTGAGTTTCCTGGTCGGTTTGTTCAAAAGCGGTCCAAGATCGAGCAGCTCCGTCATTTCTTTGAGCCGACCGTCGAACTCGACCTTGTGGACGTCATACATCTTTCTTAAGAGCCGAAAGCTCTCAATTACGGCGATGTCCCAGAAGAGCTGCGTCCGCTGGCCGAAGAGAACTCCTATGTTTCGAACGTGGGCCGTTCTCTGCTTCCAGGGCACGAGGCCGTTTATACTCACGTGGCCTGATGTCGGCCGCAGGATGCCCGTTAACATCTTGATCGTGGTCGATTTGCCAGCGCCGTTCGACCCTATATAGCCGATTATCTCGCCCCGCTCCACGCTGAAGGAGACGCCATCAACCGCTAGGGTCTCCCTGTAGTCCCGGTGCAAAAGGTCAAGCAGCCCCCCAAAAATCCCCTCGCGCCTCGTGAAGGTGCGATAGACCTTGGTCAGATTCTCAACGGTTATCAAAGGCCGAGGATGGCGACTATCACGATCCCAAGGCCTACAAGCACGCCCACGAGGCAGAGCGCTCGGCATACGTTGTCGTTGCGAAACAGCTTGTCAATAAAAAACCGCCTCATCGCCTCCCTTGGCGCCCCGCTGATAAAGGCGAGAATTGCCACACCGAGCATCGCGAAACCGAAGATGATTGCAAGCACTCCCGTCAAGGTGCTCGCTTCCCAGAGGAATGCCAGAACCTGTATCCCGGCGGTGATGGCAAGCACGGCAAAGACGTCTAGCCACTTGTGTTTACCGAACCAGTGCTTCTCGATCCACGCCTTATAGGGGCCCGGCGCAATCACACCTGGGAGTCTTGCGCCTATCACCAGGACGCCGAAGAGAATAACTGCGATCCTTTGAACTAAGAACATCCTTCCTCCTCCGCAATCATGGATGGGTTATTATCGCACTCTCAACGTTTACCACAGATCGGTCCATCGCATCAATAGGTCGGGATGAGGAGTCTCCGGACGACGGAAACGGGAGAACGTCCACAACTGAACGATCCGAATACTGATATTATGGAAACACCTTTCGAAAAAAGTATTGAGCCCCACGACGGACATAGTATTGTCGGGTTGTCGAATCATGCAAAGCTAACGGGTGTTCAATTTGGGGAGGGAGAGATGACGAGGTTGTTTGGCTGTTTTCTTGCGTGTGTTTTGATTCTTTGCTTGTCAGGTTCCGCCATTTATGGGGCTGAGTATGATGTCAACTGGGACGAGACTGGCGACTTCGTGGCGATTCAGGATGCGCTGGACGTTGCGGTTGACGGCGACATCATAACCGTTCATACGGGCACATACTGCGAAAAC
This sequence comes from bacterium, assembly GCA_021160245.1. GTDB lineage: Bacteria > B130-G9 > B130-G9 > B130-G9 > B130-G9 > JAGHCW01. The sequence continues at coordinate 8,185 of JAGHCW010000052.1, forward strand.
ATTCACTTCGATGGGAAGAACGTGACCCTACGTTCGCTCGATCCCGAGGACGAACAGGTCGTCGCGTCGACCATCATTGATGGTGGGGAGCTAGGCAGCGTTGTTAAGTTTGTGGGTCCGGGCGACGACACGTGCGTAATCTCCGGCTTCACGATTACAAATGGGAAGGCTGGGCACGGCGGTGGGCTAATCGATTGCTACGGTACCATTATGAATTGCACGATAAGGGGCAACTCCGTCAGCGGTGGTGGTGGCGGGTTGTGGTACTGCAGCGGGCCGATCATAGACTGCACGATCAGGGGCAACTCCGTGGGCGGCGACTCTGGTGGCGGTGGGCTCTCCCACTGCAACGGGACGATTGCCAACTGCACGATCAGCGAGAACTCGGTGAACAGCAGCGCGGGTGGTGGTGGGCTCTCCTACTGCAACGGGACGATCGTAAACTGCTTGATCAGCGAGAACCGCGCGAGCGCTAGGGATTATAGTGGTGGCGTCTCAGCTGGCAGGGGCGGTGGGTTGTCTGGTTGCGGTGGCACGATAATGGATTGCACCATCACGGGCAACTACGCAACGCGTCTCGGCGGCGGACTATGTGATTGCAGCGGTACTATAGCCAACTGCACGATCAACGGCAACTCCGCCGGGAGCGGAGGCTACCAGAGTGACCACGGTGGTGGGCTGTGTTATTGTGACGGGACGATCAGCAACTGCATGATTACACAGAACAGATCTGATTACGGGGGCGGGCTATACAAATGCAACGGGACAATCAGCAACTGCACGATCAGCGAGAACGACGCCGATAGCCATGGCCTCGGTTCCGGCGGGGGGCTCGTTTCCTGTGAAGGATCAATCGTAAACACAATCGTCTGGGGGAATAAAGCGCAAGGGCATGATGAGCTGCACGCCTGCACTGGAATCACGAACTGCTGCATTCGCGACTGGACTGGGGGCGGCGAGGGCAACATCTCCGTTGACCCGCTTTTCGTGACGGGCCCTCTTGGCAATTACTACCTTTCCTCTTGCGCGGCGGGCCAAAATGCCGACAGCCCGTGCATAGACGCGGGCAGCGATACGGCGGAGAGCTTCGGCCTCGACAAATTCACAACCAGAACAGATCATGTCCTAGACAGTGGCATCGTCGATATGGGCTATCATTACCCGGTGGCGTCTGATCAGAATCCATACGTCGTGTGCTCGCTTAACTCCAGCGAATTTAGACCGGGTGATGCTCTTGTTGGCTTCATCGAGGCGCATAACCCCGGGCCCGACATCATTGTTGACGCCTATCTCGGGTTCGTCATGCCGGACGGAGCGATAATCTCATTGACCAACAACGGGTTCGCGATTGGGATATACCCATGGATCTTTAATGTCTTCCTGCCGAGCGGACTCGATTTCGGACCGAGCGAGGTCTTCTCGTTCCCTGTCCTGCGGGGCCCAGGAACTTACCTTCTGGCCGTCGCGCTGACCGAGCCGGGCCAATTCGACTTCATCGGCGAGCCATGCTTATTCCCATTTACGATCACCGAGTAACACTGTTTGTTGAGATCGGACCTCCCGAAGGTCGGTGCATCGGGAGGATATTTAGTTCGGATGCCGCCTGTCGAACCGTTTGACGGCTCCGAGTTACTTGAGTTAGGGTGCCTCATACCAGTCAATATCGAGGCCGTAGCCCCAAAGGTATGGCCCCGTGTTGTGGTACCACTCGGCCTTCTCAAAAATAGCGGGCATCCGCATGTGCCACCCAAATCCCTGAAGTTCAGGATCATGGCCCGGAGGGAGTTTTAGCCTTCGGATGCGTTGGGCAAATCCGAGACGATTGCCCGGCACTTCAGGGAAGAGGGTATGCGCTCACGCGCCAGTACCCCACGTTGCACATGGGGCAACCAACTCGGCCCCCTTTCAGGGGACTCAAGCGCACTTCCTGCCCAATGTCTATCCCCTTCCCCCTTTCTTCCTTTTCTCCCGTTTCCATTTTATGGAAACTCCTCGCACCTTTATGTTGACGAGGCGCCGGATGGTGATAACCTTGAAAGTGTTTCTCATTGATCAAAATTCGAGGAGTTAGTCGTAAATCTCAAATGCACAGGGGGATAATATCCAATGATAAAAAGTGGCCTTTGCCGGGCTTTTGCAGCCGGTTTCACAATGATACTCCAATTGCTCTTGACGTCTCTTTCCGCCGGAGCGGGCCCTTCTGATATGATTCAAACGGAAGAGGACGCCTGTTTCCGCCCATATACGAATGCAGTCAATCAGGCCACCCATGCTTCAAACGCGCTGGACGCGCTCGCCCTGGAGGTCACCCAGTTATTTGTCGATGCAAATGCCGGCGCCGACACCAACGACGGCACGGAGGGCGCCCCCTGGCGGACGATCACCCACGCCCTGCAATCTGTAACCGGCGCCGAGCAATCCCCCGTTATTATCAACGTCGCAGCCGGCACATATTCCGCCTCAACCAATGGGGAGGCGTTTCCGCTGAACATGAAGAGCTTCGTCTCACTTCAGGGCGAGGGACGTGAGGCGACAATCCTCGATGCCGAGGACTCGTCAAACGTCATAACCATAAGTGCAATCGCCGCCGGGCCATCGCTTGATGGATTCACGATAACCGGAGGAAACTCGACAAACGGAGGCGGCATCTTCTCAAACAACAGCTCCATAACCGTCTCGAATAACCTCATCACCGGCTGTTTTGGCGACAGCGGAGCAGGCGTCTATTGCCAGCGAGGCGAGATGCTCTTTAGCCAGAATGAGATATCTGGCAATGCCGCGACCGGGCGTCTGGGCTTCGGAGGCGCGATGTTCATCAGCTTGGGCACGCCCCAGATCGTGGACAACGAGATCGGCGATAATGAGGGAGACAGCGTGGGCGGCCTATACATCTACCGATGCTCCCCCATTATTCAAATGAACACCATATCTGGCAATATCTCAACGGACGATGGGGGCATTTGTGGGGGCATTTATATCGACCAAGGCTCGCCGGAAATTCGGGACAACACAATTGTCGGCAATGGCGCCATTGGCGAGG
>JAGHCW010000126.1 GCA_021160245.1 bacterium
CCACACGGAAGGGTCTATCCGACCTTTTGGGCATTGCGTGACGAACGGTCAGAGCCGGATCGTCCTTTTCGACCGTGTTTCTCCCCACCAAAACAACGTCGCTCTCGGCCCGAAGTCGATGAACGAACTTTCTTGCGGCCTCACCGCTTATCCAACGAGATTCGCCGTCCGATGTCGCGGTCTTGCCGTCCAAAGTCTGGGCCAACTTGAGCGTAACGAACGGCAAACCGGTCGATATGAACTTGAAATAGGCCTCATTCAGTAGCTCGCAGCGCTCCTTGAGCACTCCGACGGTGACATCAATTCCCGCCTGTCTGAGCTTCTCGGCCCCCTTGCCGCCAACTTGCGGATTGGGATCAAGCGTCCCCACGACGACGCGGCTTAGGCCTCGCTCGATTATCAGGTCTGTGCAGGGCGGCGTCCGTCCAAAATGACAGCATGGCTCGAGATTGACATATAGCGTGGCGCCCGAGGCCTCTTTGCCGGCTCGCTCAATAGCGAAGACCTCGGCGTGTGGTTTGCCGGCTGCGGGATGAAAACCAGATGAGACCTTCCGGCCGTCTTTGCATACAACAGCGCCGACCATTGGATTCGGCGAGGTCTTGCCTCTGGCCTTTCTTGCCAGCCGAAGCGCCTCACCCATGAATACCGCGTCAGGTTTCATCATCCAAGTATCGCTTCGACAAACGCCTCCGGATCAAACTCCACGAGGTCATCGATTTTCTCGCCGGTCCCGAGGAACAGAATGGGCAAAGAGAGCTCATCGGCGATGGTTATCACGACTCCGCCTTTAGCGGTTCCATCGACTTTTGCGAGAATAATTCCAGTTACCCCATCCAGCCATTCGTCAAATTGCTGTGCCTGCAGGACGGCATTTTGACCACAAGTCGCGTCCAGCACAAGGAGAGTCTCATGAGGCGCTCCATCGGCGTTTGCTGCGGCCACTCTTCTGACCTTTGCTAGCTCGGCCATCAGGTTCTTTTTCGTGTGCAACCGCCCGGCAGTGTCCACGATAAGCATGTCGGTTCCCCTCGATTTCGCCGCCTCAATGCCGTCGAAAACTACGGCTGCCGCATGTCCGCCCTCAGCGTGCTTAATGACATCAACGCCGGCGCGCTCGCCCCAGATGCAGAGCTGTTCTATGGCCGCCGCCCGAAACGTGTCCGCCGCAACGAGTAGTGTAGATGCCCCCTGCTGTTTGTAGCGCCGCGCCAGCTTCGCAATCGATGTTGTCTTCCCGGCGCCATTCACGCCAACTACAAGGCAGACGTAGGGTCGGCTCTTAGACTCAAACACAGAGGGTGGACGCTCCGAAGATGCGCCTGCGAGAATATCGGATATCGCCTTTCTAACGGAGCTCTTGACGACCCCCGGTTTCGTGAGCTCACGCCGGCTTAGGTCCTCACTGACCTTGTCCAATATCTTCTGCACAGTGTTGAGGCCGACATCCGCAAGGATCAGCGCCTCCTCAAGGTCTTCCAGCAGCTCAGGAGAGAGTTTCTTTGCCCCTAGGAAAATCCTCCCGAGTTTTTCGGAGAGTTTTTCTCGCGTCTTTAAGAGCCCCGAAAACCAGCGCTGCTTGACAGCATCCTGGGTTTCAGGCTCCTCAGGCTCTTTTGGCGCGGCCGGTTTCTTTGACTCCAATGTCGCTTTGAGAGCCTCGGCGTCGCCATCCGGCGCATCGGGCTGTGCGATTTTCTTCTCTATATTGTCCTGCTCGGCGGATTTATGCTCTGGCGTCTGCTTCTTTGGGAGGTCTTGCTCTACCTTCTTCCCCAAATCTTGCGACTCTGGAGTCTTCTCTTTCTCAGGCCTCTGCTCAGCACTTTCGTTCTCAGCGTCCTTTCGGCGTTTGCCGAATCCCCAGAATCCCATCTACATCAATACCTCATCACCCGATTTTCGCGTCTCGGGCTCAATGTCCAGGCCAGCTCCCCCTGGCAACAAACGGTTGGAGACTGCGACAAGGGAGTCTCGGGGCACGCCCATAACCTCTGCCGTAACGTCACACTTCGCCTTAAGCAGGAAGTAGATATTCCTGTCGATTGCCGTGTCCAACGTCTCGAAGTTCGCTTGGCCCTTGCTTATGATCAAATCAGCATTATTGAATGCCCTCATGAATTCGCTTGAGCATGTTGAGAGAATCGTCCCGACACAATCGCTTCCATTCTCAATCAGAGACACACCTTTCGGCAGCTCCGAGGCGATAGCATCCTGAAGGGTTGCGTCGTTAATGACGGGAACGCTCTTGACGGCGACTTTCACGCTTCCGAACTTCATAAGGCGCGATATGAGTGGCCTGTCAAAGACCAATTCTCCAGCGTTGTCCGCAAGGAAGAGAATGTCTTTGGCGTTCTTGAGGTCATCTTTGAGCATCTTTAGGTTAAGCGCCCCGAAACTCTCCGACATGATGTTCGCAAGGATCGACTCAACGTCCACGTCAGAATATATCCCAAGATCTATTACGTTGCCCGCCACAGACGCTCGTATCGCTGCCTCCAGCGGATCGGATGAGCGCCGCAATATGACCTCAAGGTCTGCCGTCATCAAAAGTGCAGATTTTGTGCATTTCGACTTGAGCTCTGCGAATGGGTCGGCCCCGTTGAGCTTCTCCCGTATCCTCTTATAGACCTCCGTCGCTATGTGCGCGGGAGTGTCATCCAATGACGCGTCTCGAATCGGATCAAGGGCGAGATCGATCAATTCCTTTGTGCCAGCCAAATCACTGCACACGATTGAGCCGACGATAACCGCCTGCCTCAAGAAGCAGGGGAAGCACCTGATATCTACCCTCAACTGTCGGCTCCTGCCAATGATTTTGGCGAGGCAACCGCCGCCTTCGAGACTTCGTTAAGGAGTCTTTCCTCCTCGTCCGCTTGAAGAGGTTCGATGACCGGAAGCAGGTCTCCCTGCATAATGGCGTCGAGCTTGTAGAGCGTCAGGCCTATCCTGTGGTCTGAGAGTCGATTCTGAGGGAAATTGTAAGTCCTGATGCGCTCTGAACGGTCGCCCGAGCCCACCATCGATCTTCTGGCGCTGGCCATCTCCTGCTGCTGCTTGGACGTCGCCATCTCATAAAGCCTCGCTCGAAGCACTCGCAGGGCCCGCTCTTTATTGCGATGTTGCGACTTTTCGTCCTGACAAGTAACCACGAGGCCAGTTGGAATGTGGGCGATGCGCACGGCAGAATCCGTTGTGTTCACGCTTTGGCCCCCAGGGCCCGTTGACCGAAATCTATCGACTCTTATCTCGCCCGGATCGATCTTGATTTCTATGCCGTCCGGCTCCGGCATAACTGCTACGGTTACGGCCGATGTGTGGATGCGGCCAGATGATTCCGTTGCCGGGACGCGCTGGACCCTGTGGGTGCCGCCCTCGAATTTCAGATGCCGATATGCCTGTTTGCCGGAGACCTCCACCAAAATCTCCCTGTAGCCTCCTAGCTGACTGGGACTTTGCGAGAGAATCGACGAGCCAAAGCCCATTCGCTCACCAAAGCGCATATACATTTGCAGGAGGTCACCAACAAATAGGGCGGCCTCGTCCCCACCGGTGCCGGCGCGAATCTCAAGTATGAGGTCTCTGCCAATCATTGGGTCCGGTGGCAAGAGCAGTTTACGAATGATGGCCTGAAGGCTATCTCTCTGGACCTCAAGGCTGGCCATTTCCTCCTTCGCCTCGACTTTGAGCTCATCGTCCTCAAGCAGCGCTTCGCAGTCCCCTATTTCGCTTTCCAGACGCTCTAGATTATTGAGCTTCTCGACAAGCTCCGAGGTCCGCGAGTGCTCAACAGCGATCTCCTGATATGCGTTCCGGTTGGAGATCACCTTTGGATCGGACATTCTCAGCGCAAGGTCTTCTAGCTTGGTTTTTAAGCGTTCAAGGTCTGCGAGTAATGGGTTCATTTGTCAGAAATCCCCAAACGCTCATTGCTCAGCTCACGCTCGGCCTTTAGAACGCCTTCAAGCGTCGCAATCGCAACCTCCACCTGCTCGTCCGACGGGTTCTTTGTTACAAGCCGTTGAAGCGCAAGTCCCGGCGCCGTTAGGGCCCATGCAACCAAAGAATCACCCGCCTTGGCAGAGAGCCGCAACAGCTCATAGGATGTACCCGAAGCAACCAACAAGACGAGTGGAAGAAACGTTAATCTCATGAATATCTTGTCCTGCAGGCCATCGCCTCTCGGAACAAGCGAGAATAGCACGACAACCAGAATCAGCAGAATCAGAAGAAAACTCGTGCCACAACGTCGGTGAAGAACGCTCCCCTTCTGTGCACTCTCCACAGTAACCTTCTCACCCGTCTCGAATGCGTGAACCACACGGTGTTCGGCCCCGTGGTATTCAAACACACGTCTAATATCGGGAAAGAGCGAGATGACTATGATGTAAAGCAGGAAGATAATGAGCCGAAAGCCGCCATCAACCAAGTTGAACAACCAGTCATTCTCGCCGACGGCTTTGAGGCTGTTGCCCAATAACTCGGAAAACAGATATGGCAAGCCCACGAACAGAACAACGCCGAAAAAAAGGGCGGCCAGAGTGGAAAGAATCAACGGCATTGCCGTCTTCTTTTTACCCGTATCCGACGCCTCGTCCCGCATAGCCTCTTGTGCAGAGAAGTTGAGGCACTTTATGCCCAATGACATCGAGTCCCAAAGCGTCGCCACACCTCTGAAGAACGGCCACCTGAAGAGAAAAAAACGCTGCGACGGCTGCTTGATCATGTCAACCTTCGTCTTGATCGAACCATCCGCCTTGCGAACGGAGACAGCCACAGCCATTGGTGAGCGCAGCATCACGCCCTCTATGACGGCCTGGCCACCAACAGTAAGCGGCATTACTCCTCCGCCTTTAGCCCGTATTTCTTACGGAAACGCTCTACTCGACCGGCGGTATCGACGAGTTTCTGCTTGCCCGTGAAGAACGGATGGCATTTCGAGCAGATTTCGATCTTGATGTTTTTCTTTGTCGAACGGGTCTTGAATTTGTTCCCACAAGCACATGAAACTGTTGTCTCGAAGTATTTGGGGTGTATGCCCTTTTTCATATAATCTCCCGGCAAATCAAGAAAAAACTTAAAATACAACAACCACTATCAGCCCAAACACCAGATATATGGGCTTTGTTCCTTGCTGAAGACCAGGGCCAATGCCCTTCCAAGAAGTGGCATTAGTATCCCCTTGCAGGAAACAAAAGTCAAAAGCGCCAATTATCCGACGAGTTTGGTCTTCTGAACTTGGATTGCTGGCAAATCTTGGTCTTGCCCAAGAGATCGCCAGACCCCCCGGAAAATCGCCATCGCGGCTCTGCTATCCCCAATATATGCCAAGAACTACCCCAAAAACCACCACCAGTCGAACATTCCTATTCCCACAAAGCCTCTCCCGCGGAACTGCTGAGCGGCGCGATTTGGCTTGACCCAAACTAATCTTACATGCTATTTAGTTGTGCTGAAACTAATCAAGAATCTCTGTATCTAATATCAACTTGGAGCAACAATGGACAGCAAACTTGCGAATCCTGCGCCTCTTGGGCTAATGGGTTTTGGAATGACGACAGTTCTTTTGAATCTTCATAACGCCGGATTCTTTCCCCTCGATTCAATGATACTTGCAATGGGGATATTCTACGGCGGTCTTGCGCAGATAATCGCCGGCCTAATGGAGTACAAGCAGGGCAACACATTCGGCGTTGTCGCCTTCTGCTCATACGGGCTGTTTTGGCTGAGTCTCGTCTTCTTGCTAGTTGCGCCTGGAATGGGCATTGGGGAGGCGCCAACAAGCACATCTATGGCCGTGTATCTCTTCATGTGGGGCCTTTTTACTTTTCTTATGACGATCGCTACGTGGAGGGCGCCGGCCGCACTAAGAGTTGTGTTTGCCTCGCTGACCATTCTCTTCTGGTTGCTAGCGGTTGCGGACTTCACGGGAAGCAGACCGCTCAAAATCGCTGCCGGTTGGGAGGGCATATTCTGCGGCTTCTCCGCGATCTACTTGGCAATGGCGCAGGTAATAAACGCGCACTACGAAAAGGAGATATTCCCCATTGACTGAGATTGCACAAATTCCCCTTCGCCACATATAGCACGCGAACGCGGGTGTCAAGAATTGTAGTCGGAATAACTCAAAACGAGGTGGCCATAATGTCTGAGATGGAGATTGACTTTAGCAAACGATTAGTTCGACCGAGCATCCTAAAGATTCGCCCCTATAAGCCTGGGAAGCCAATCGAGGAAGTTCAGCGCGACCTGGGTCTTACAAATGTCGTGAAGCTCGCCTCGAACGAGAATCCGCTTGGCCCCTCACCTAAGGCAATTGCCGCCGTTCAGGAGGCTGTGCCCAAAATTCATCTCTATCCGGATGGTGGCTGCTATCAGCTTAAGAAGAAACTGTCTGATCAGTTCCAGACTCCGCCGGAGAGCGTCTTGACCGGCAGTGGCTCATGCGAGCTGATCGAGCTGATTGGGCAGGTTCTCATCTCAAGCGGCGATGAAGTCATCTTCGCCGAACCATCATTCATCATGTATCGGATTGTGGCGACGTCCTGCAACGCACATATAGTTGCCGTTCCGCTAAAGGACTACGCCTACGACCTCTCAAAGATAGCGGACGAGATTCGGCCTCGAACCAAGCTTATTATCATCGCCAATCCCAACAATCCAACCGGAACACTCGTCCGTCAAAGTGAGATCGACGATTTTATGTCCCGCGTCCCCGATGATGTAGTTGTCATCATGGACGAGGCGTATTTCGAATATAACGTTGACGGCGACTTCCCCGACACAATGAAGTTCCTTCGCGCCGGCCGCAACGTGGCCATCCTCAGGACGTTCAGTAAGATTCACGGGCTCGCCGGCCTTCGTGTGGGCTACGGC
>JAGHCW010000011.1 GCA_021160245.1 bacterium
GATCTCTGACCCACACAGCACGTCGCTCAAATGAGGGCGTACTTGAGTCTGCTCCGACGTTTAAGCGATCGAAAACCGGGCGCGTGGCAAGGCCCTTTGTTGGACGGCGGGTGCTGAAAAACCCCTCAAAGGGGGCGCCAAGACTGACATCCAGGGAAGTGCCAGAAGTGCCTTCAAAAGGTAAACTAACTACCGACCGAAATCAGACGACTATTATTAGGGGGCGCGTTCGCAAGGGCATTCCGGTCAATTCTCAGGGCGGCACAGGAACCATGCCCACGGATAGCGCCTCGACCCGCGTGGGTCGTTCGACGACGATTGCCAGACCCGAACGGGTCAATCTCAGAGGCAAGAGTCAAGCGGAATCCGTGAAGCATGATGCCACGACAAAGGCAGAATCTACCGTTGTGCGCGGAAGGAGACCCGCCCGGATGCAGACCCGGGCGAGCGATGTTAATAGGCGTGCCCCATTCAGAAGTGACCCAAACGGGACTTCAGTGAAGGAATCTGGCGCGAGAGATTCGGCAGTAAAGAGACCTACAAGCGAGGTGAAGAGAGGCTCGTGGGAAGTCGCTGAGAGGACACAACGTCCAGCCAAGACTACTTTGCAGCGTCTCGTCAGCCCCAAAGAGGGCAGAGAGGTTGCCCAGAGAGAGAGCTCGACCCCTCAGAGAATTATCTCATTGAGGAATAGAGGGGAAGAGAGCCCCAGAAGTCAGCCATTGCGTGAAGAAGGGCCTGCGGGTAACAAAGAACCAGCATTAAGAAGCGGGAAAGAGTCGCTTCAGGTTGCCGAAGGAGAGACGCGTCACGCCAGTCAGAAAGATAATCAAAATGCCACTCAGCGAGTGGGGAGTCCCCATCTGAAGAGCCAACGAACCCAAGTTCAGGACCCACCCAGGGCAGAGAATCAGGAACGGACAAGCTCGCATAGAGACCCCGTCCCTCGCACTCTCGACCGTGCGCCCACTCCGAAATCGGAGGCAGGCGTCAAGCCCGAGTCGCCTCGTATGGATGCGCGAAGGTCAGTTCTGAAGACTCAGCAATCGTCTTCGGCGCGGACAACTGCTTCTGAAGGCGCTCAGTTGAAGGAAGCTTCGGGTCTTAAGCCTGAAGGCCCATTGAGCCCCCAGAGGGGTCTCGACGCTAAGGGCAAAACGGTTGCCGTGAAGGCGCCGCCGGTCTCATCGAAGATGAGTTCAATGCAGCTCAAAGATGAGCTCCAGAGCCCAGGCGTCGAGGTCGCCGCTCGAAGCAACACTCGAGGATTACATCAGCCAACAGAATCGGAACCCATACATCGGGTTGATGAGCGTGGACCGGGCGAATCGAGGTTGGCTGCTGGCAAAGACGCCTCGACTGATGGCAAGAATAGCAATCCCAGCGATTTTAACAGCAGAAAGGGCGGCGAGTTTCGGCAGCGGGTCGTGAAGGCTTCAAGAGGTGTCGAAACCCGCGCGGGTCGATTTGCGGTTGATGAGGACGCTTTGAATGGGGCAGATGACGATCATCGAGGCAGAACGGAGCGTTCGACGGAGAGGCCTGTGGCGCCGCGTCAAGCCGCAAGCAGCACAAAGGGGAGCGGCCTTCAGAGCGTTGACGAGAAGGGAGCTCGGCTAGCGAGTAAACTCAAAGGCGGTGGGGGAGTCACCGGGCAAGCCGACCCGTCAATTGCCAAACCGATTTTCGCGGCGGATGAAGTGGGCAAGGGCGAGAGCAGGCCTCTGTTCGACGCCCCGGCGCTTGAGCACAAGGCGCTTGAGGCTTTTGTATCTGAACAAGCAAAATCCGGACCCATGAACGTCGCGTCAGGAAGACAGGCAACGATATTCGCCTCGTCCAGGACTATTGTTCCGGATGTGGTCGCACGGATCAAACAGCTTTACAGGAGCGGTCGCAAAGAGATGCGGATTCGGCTTGATCCACCTCGGATGGGTCAGATGAGAATCACGATTGGCGTTGTGAAGGGAGCTGTTCGAGCGACTCTGTTGGTCGATCAATCTCAGGCACAGGCGCTTCTGGAGGACAATTTGTCATCGCTTTCGAGGTCTTTGCAGGAACAGGGATTGAAAGTGGATAGCCTGTCGGTTATGCTGAGCGATGAGAGCGGCGAGTTTGGTCTAGCATCTCGTGACGGGAGCGATGGTCATGGTCGCGGCTCTGGCCATTTGAGCTCGGGGCCTGGTAGTTCATTTGGAGATCAACATGAGGAGCCCACAATGCCCATTCCCCCTCAGGCGTAGGGATCGAGATTACTGGATGTTATTGCATAGTATGGAACGAAGAACGAAGAATACAAATATATTATTTGAAGGAGGTGAGGTTCAATTATGGACGGAAGTAATGGACTGACTGCTGCCACAATGAACTCCTATCGGGCGCCGGTTGAGGACAACTACGCAGGGAAGAATGCCAGCGATCTCTCGGAGAACGACTTCTACCAGCTCATGGTCGCGCAGCTGACCCATCAGGACCCTTTGAAGCCGGTCGGCAACACGGAATATGTGGCGCAGCTTGCGCAGTTCACGTCGCTTGCGCAGTTGAACAGTATCAACGATAACCTGCTCTATTTGCAGATGTACCAAGCGTCGTTGAACAACACGCTGGCGGTTTCGCTAGTAGGAAAAGACGTGAAAGTCGGGACGGCTGATCTCGAGCTCGAGAATGGCGACTGTAACAAAGTCTGGTACACATTGGGTTCGGATGCTCCTCAGGTTGATATCAGGATTACCGACAAGGATGGGACGCTTGTTGCGAAGGAGGAACTTGGTCCTCTCGACGGGGGCGATTTCACTTTCGAGTGGGACGGCACGGACATCAATGGCAATCCCGCGCCCGATGGTGATTACACTTTCGAGATAGTGGCCAAGACGACAGAGGGCACAGATATCCCCGTAACTTACGGTATTCGCGCCCGGGTCACGGGTATCTCATTTGAGGACGGCACAACCTATCTATTGCTAGGCGATCAGAGAGTGCCGTTGTCAGAGGTATCAGAAATACACGAGGGAGAGAGTTCCGATGGGGAGTGACGTCTCCGGTCTAAGCATTCTGCGCAGTTTGCAGCATTCGGAGCACATCGGGTCAAAACGACCGGATATAGCGAAGCCTGAACCGGCAAGTGAGGGTTTTGATTCGACCTTGCAGGGTGCTCTTCGTGAGCCTACAGAGCTTCGGTTCTCTGCGCACGCGACGAGGCGTCTTGAGGCTCGGGGCATTGAGCTTTCAGGAAAGGACCTCAATCGTCTTTCGCAGGCTGTAGGTCAGGCGGAGGCAAAGGGCAGTCGGGAATCGCTGGTTGTGATGGGCGACTTGGCAGCGATTGTTAGTATCAAGAACAAGACTGTTGTAACTGTATTGGAGGCCAATAACACGGAGCAAGTATTCACGAATATAGACAGCACAGTGATAGTAAAGAAGTAGTAAACCTGTTGCGGGCGGATGAATATGGCTGGCCCTTTTCAAGGGAGCCTGAGTGCTGCTGAACGACTGACGCCGCACACCCGTCCTGCGCAATGCTGATCATCATAAGGAGAGATAGATGTTAGCATCATTCTATGCGGGCTTGTCGGGCCTAAGCGCACACGTCTTGGGCATGGATGTAATAGGTAACAACATCGCCAACATCAATACGATCGGCTTCAAGGGATCATCGCCGATATTTCAGGACATTCTCAGCCGCTCTATCGGCCGGGACACAGGCAGCGGAGGTAGCCAGGTCGGACGCGGCGTAATGCTTGGCGGAATCACACCGTCATTTGCCCAGGGAGCGTTCCAGAGCACCGATGTGGCAACGCATCTTGCCATTCAGGGTAACGGGTTCTTTGTAATGGGAGACGAGGAGAATAACCAGTTCTACACTCGAGCTGGGGATTTCTTCTTCAGCAAAGACTACAACTTGGTTAACGCCAATGGCCTGAACGTGATGGGTTGGACAAATAGAGACAGCTCGGGAGAGGTTGATACGTCGAGCGGTGTCGGTGTCATACATTTGCCGCTGGGAATGACGATGGACCCGGTGGCGACACGAGACTTCAAGACGAGCATAAACCTCAATACGGAGGCAGCGGTTGATAATCCTGCTACTTCGGATATCGACGAGGCCGAGATGTTCAGCACTTCGCTCACCATCTTCGATTCTCTCGGCGCCTCGCACAGTGTGACGCTTGAGTTCACACCGACCGATGAGAACGCTGACGGGATGCTGGACCGGTGGGACTGGGTTGCTTATGTTGCGAGGTCAGAGGTAGCGTCGTCAACATCACTCCCATTGACGGCAGATGGGAATGGCGTGATCATAGCGCGGGGAAATCCCGACGTTCCGCCAACAGGCAACGAGGCGCTCGATTTTGATGCAATGAGGTTTGATTCGAGCGGAGTACTCATTACACCGGGACCCACGTCACTCACATTCGCGTCCGTTGACTGGTCTAACCGCGCCGTTGACCAGGAATTTGTATGGCAGCTGAAGAGCGAGATCGACAGCAGCTCAACATTCCTGACGGGATATGCCCTGAACTCAGCCATTTCCTACACCTATCAAGACGGTTGCTCGATTGGTGAGATGGAATCGGTTATGATAAGGGCCGACGGAACGATAGTCGGCGTCTTCTCCAACGGCACAACGAATGCGGTTGCGAAGATCGCGCTTGCGACCTTCCCGGCTCCGACTTCCCTGACCATTATGGGCCAGAATATGTTTGCGCAGGCACCGGGCTCTGGTAGTCCAACGGTCGGCGCGGCAAACACTGGTGGTCGCGGAACGATACTCGGACAGAGCCTTGAGATGTCCAACGCTGACTTGACCGATCAGTTCACGAGAATGATCGTCATGCAGCGTGGCTTTGAGGCGAATTCGAAGATAATCACAACGGCCGATGAGATGATACGTCAGATGTTGAACCTGAAGCGATAGAGCATTTTTCAGATTAGCATTCTCTGGTCTGTAGCAGGGGTTCGGAGCTTTCGCTTTGGACCCCTTTGCTTTTGTTGGGCGGTGTCGCATATAATCGTTCCAATTCTCGTAGTCGTGAGATGTTCAGAATCTATTCGTGTTGGAGGTTTATAGGTGCCGGCCGCAAGGACTAAGAAACGACGATGGCTAAGGACGACGCTGATTGTTCTGGGCGTTTTGACGGGATTGATTATTGGCGCTAGCGTCCTTGATGTCGATTTCTCTTACGAGAAAGATGAGACCGCTGCTGATGAGTTTGAGACTAGCAAGATAGAGAAGGGCGACATAGAATCGCGGTTGACGGAGACGGGGACGACCTATCTTGAGAACACCGTTGACATTATGTCGAAGGTCTCGGGTACCGTGACCCTTATGACTGTGGAGATGGGTGATAGCGTTCAGAAAGGCCAGCTCGTCGCGGTTGTTGCGCCAGACAACACGGAGCTTCTCAGGCTATATGGACGGCGAGCACAAGTTGCGAATAGCTACGTGCAGATGGTTCAGGCCAAGGATGACTTATCTCACTCCGAGAAGCTCTTCAATGCGGTTCAGGGAACGTCCCGGGACAATGTACTTAGAAAGAGGCGTGGTCTCTCCACGGCGAAGACGAATTTCCAGTTGTCTTTGCTAGAGCTTCATATACTAGAGAAGGACATGGAGATAAGAGGGGGAATGGCCAATAGGGTAATGTCGATTGTGAATAAGGGAGACGAGGCCGAGGTGCTTCAAGCGATGGACGAATCGCTGGAGGTCTTAGCTGGTGATTCGACGGGCTTCATCGAGCTGGCAGATGTCAGAGTTCTTTCTCCCACTTCAGGCATTGTGATTAGCAGGGGCGTTGATGTGGGGGAGATGATTCTCTCCGGCACGTCCAGTCTCTCCAGGGGGACGGTGCTGCTTAGAACAGGTGATCTCGGCTCAATGTTCATAAGCTGTCGGATATCGGAGGTCGATGCTGGCAAGGTTACTGTCGGTCAGCAAGCCAAGATAATGTTCGAGGCGTTTCCAGAAGACACGCATATTAGCCAGATAATCTGGATTTCGCCGATAGGAAGCGTGCCTCAGGGCTCGTCAATCGTATCGTTTAAGATCAAGATAAAGCTCGATGCTACTCCAGAATACGCAAAGCCGGGCATGTCCTGCGATATTGACATAATAACCGCGCAGAAGAAGCAAGTTCTGATGGCTTTGCTCGAATCGGTTGCCACGGATGATGAGGAGAAGTATGTTTTTGTCAAGAAGGGCGATGACTTTGAGAAGCGGATTATTACAACAGGGATAGCGGACGACAAGCACTGCGAGGTTCTCTCCGGCCTCGAGGAGGGGGAGCAAATCGTAACGGACATCGACGAGTATGAGGAGGTTCAGGAGGAGAAGAGGCTAGAGGCTGACGGCGAGAAGAATGATAAGGCTGACAAGTCATCGAGGCGCCGCGGACACAGGAGGATTCGATAGGGTGTGGAGGCAATGAAAAGAGCGAGTCGCCCAAGGTTAAGACATTGACAAGTAGTCTGGGCTCTCAAGAAGGCGATGCTTGGGCGGGCGACCATTCGGTGAACATTCCTGCGACAGGAATACGCAAGAGGTTCACGCTCATCGCCTGTGGCGTCATTGCTATCATCTCGGTGTTGGTTCTGAGCTACGAGATTACGGAGCCCTTCTGGGGCTACATGGATTTCAATTGCAATATCCAGTCGATTGCTGCGAGGAACTTCATCAAGCATGGACTCTTTGCCACGCGCCTCATGCCGGCGGTTGACACGGGCGACGTTCCGGACGGGAACTTCGATCTCTACGTCCACCACCCCCCGATGATCGCGCATTATCTTGCGCTTTTTTACTCGATATTCGGCGAGACGGAATGGGCGGGCAGACTCTTTTTTGTGCTCTGCGCGGCCGGCAGCGCACTGCTGGTCTTTGCGATTGGCCGGCACTAGCTCTCACAGCTTGAGTCGCTTTTCGCGGCTTTGGCTTTCGCGCTCTTTCCGGCGACGGCCTATTTCGGCCGGATGATCAATTACGAGAGTCCGGGTCTTTTCTTCGCGCTCTTGGCGTTTTGGGGCTATTGCCTGTTCCTGAAGTCGGGATCGAATAGGGCGATTTGGCTTATGTACGCCGCGAATCTTCTGGGGCTGCTCGTCTGTTGGGAGGACTACTTATTCTCATTCGCCATCGCGTTTCACTGGCTTCTTTGGGGCAGGAAGAAGGGGGAATCTTCCTGGAAGGTCCTGCTTCTCCCAGCATCAACAGTCGTCGTCTTTGCAATTCTCATGGCGAACATTCTGGCAGTTGCGGGCGGCTTATCAGCCAACACATTTGGTGGCTCCATGCGTTGGATACTCCAGCTGCGACTGGGCACACAGGTCAATGTCGGGGAGTATTTCACATTTCTTGAGTTTTTAAGCCGAGAGTTTCTGGCGCTCAAGGAGCTCTTCACACCGATTGCGGTATATGGGGCCGGAGCGTGGTTGGTTCTTCTGATAATTGGCCGCTTAAGAGGCGCGCGCAGAAGAGAGCATTTTGATTGGCTCGTTCTGAGTTTTCTATTTTATGGGGTTGTGTATCTTCTCATCTTCAGGCAGCCCGCTTATCTGCACAATTACATGGTCTATTATATGGGGCCAGCTGTTGCGTTCGCCGCCGTCATCGCCGCTCGCGAGCTTATCCTCCTCTGCCTCGCCCCGAAGCGTTGGGTCAAGGTCGCCGCCGCCGTCCTGTTGGGCTATTTGTTCCTAGTGGCGGGCGCTTTTGAGTTCTTCAAGCTGCACGAGAATCCCACTCGCTGCGATTGGATTGATCTTGGCAAGTATCTGCGGCATTATACCGACTCAGGCGAAGCGGTCATTCTCTCTTGGCAGGGCGGGAACCTTTACACCGAGTTCTACAGCGATCGGGAGATAATGCGCGGGATTACGACGGTGGAACAGTTCCAGGGGGCGCTAGCTGAGGCGCGTAACGAGGTGGTTGTCTATATGGATACAGCAAAGCCTGCGGCGTCCGCCCAGCTCTTGCGGTTTCTCAAGGACAACTACGTGAGTATGCCCGTCATGGTGAACGAGAGGCATTTCGTCGCGTTCATTGTGAGAGTGCCGAGGAAGTGCCGGCGAGGCTGATTTGGGGGTTCCACAGGAATGAAAGCTATTGAGCTATTCAAACGGGCTCTCTCCGGGCCCATAACCAGGCCCGCATTCGTAATTGCCACATGCTTTCTCGTGGCGCTTCTGGTCCAAATGATCTGCGGGGCGCTGTCAAGCGAGAGGATGAGGGTACGCGGCATCGACCCCGTCGAGTACTACGTTTATTTGCCCTCCCTTTTCTTTGACGGCGACGTCAATTTCTTCAACGAGTTCTTTCATTTCGCGCCAAGTCGATTGAAGAAGCAATGGGTCGAAACGGCGACGGGTTACAGAAGGAACCCGCACGGGATAGGGATGGCGATCGCTCAATCACCATTTTTCGTGGCGGCATATCTCTTATTGGCGGTCAAGAGTGGCTACTTCCCTCTGCCGATTAGCCTCAAGTATGATCCTCTTTTCGAGCAGGCATGGTACGCTGGGAATATCGCGTGGTTTGCCTTTGCGGTCTTCTTGCTCGCCTGGTGGCTGAAGCGATTCGCCGGGATTAAACACGCGCTTCATATTGGGGTCTTCTTCTTTCTCGCCACGCCGGTTCTCTACTACGCCTTCCCGATCGTTCCAATGGCGCACGGTGTGAGCCTCGCCGCTGTCTTGCTGGTAATGGTCTGCGTCGGCAAATACGAGGACACTTCGAGGCTTCGCTGGAGTTTTCTTGCGGGCGCGAGCCTTGGCTTCGCGGTCTCGGTGCGAACGACCAATTTCGTATTTGCAGCATATTTGGTGACTCACCTGTTCTTGATACTACGGAATAAGAAACAGACCTCACACCCAGCGACTTGGGCCGCCCAGACGCAGTGGCTCACCGCCCCAGCCCTCATGGTGATGGGCCTAGTCTTGGGCTTCCTGCCCCAGCTAATAGTGCTGAGCAAGGTCTTTGGCAGATTGACTGTCAATCCCTACGAGGGAGAGTCGATGTTTGCACCGGCCAACATCCTGAAAGTGGCGTTTTCCACGAAACATGGCTTCATAACCTGGCATCCTGTCCTGTTGCTCGGTCTGGTTGGGCTTTCTCTGGCGGTGTTCAAGAAGCCCCGGCAATCGCTCGTAGTCCCGGGCTTTTTCGCTATCTTCAGCCTGTGGATACTCATCAGTGCGTCCCGGAATTGGTGGGGCGGCTGGTCATTCGGACACAGGGTTTTCATTGAAGTTTATCCCTTCTTCGCGCTGGGCTTTGGAGTTCTTGTCGATGCGATTCTCAAGAAGCGAAGACGCATAAAGAGCGCGACGGTGGGTCTCTTCGCATTCGTTGCGGTCCTTTGGAACGTGCTGTTTATGGTGCAATACAAGGCCGGGTTAATACCTAGAGAGGCTGAGTTGAATTTTCACCAGTATCTTGGGCAGAAGCTCGAGCTGCTTTGGGCAATACCCTCGGGAGGCCCGTTCTGCCGCGCTGATACGGAGCCGTTCCTCACGGGCTCCGACTGACCCGCTCTGGGTCTGGAGCCGCTCGCCGACGGACACAGCGCGGAAAAAGGGGGCAGACTCGGGGGCAGTTCGTCGCGATCATCGTGAAGGTCCCGAAAAGGTACCAGGACCGCTAGACCTCGCTCTGATCAGCGTCTTTGCGCCTGAGGGAAATTAAGCGTTTGCCATATTTGCAGAAGCCAGGGACACTGTGATATGTTCGGGTGGGCTATCAGTTGATCTATGATCAGAATGAGCGAAGCGAGAGAGGGAAGACCTAGTCGTAGCGTGCATAATTCGCTGTCCTCGCGAGAACCATGTTGCGGTTTCCGTTCCCGCATCATACTTGAAGCTAGCGGTTGAGATGGTCATATGAAGACATATTCGAATCCTGAGATCATAACCTGGGCTCGTGAAAGGGCCGGTATGACAGTTGAGGTCTTGGCCATAAAGATGAAGCGAGCCCCCGAAGAAATTGAGCAATGGGAGCGAGGAGAAGGGGAACCGTCCTATGCCCAACTCGAGAAGCTGGCCTACAAATACCTGCACATACCATTGGCAGTATTTTTCTTCCCTGAGCCTCCGAAAGTTGAGGGTCTTGACACGAAGTTTAGACGGTTGCCTGATTGCGAGTTGCGCCGGTTCTCCCCAGACACATACGAGAAGTTCCGCCTCGCTCAAGCCTATCAACTGTCTCTCTCAGAGCTCCTGCATGATTTTCGATTCGACAGATTAATCTTCCGGGATATCGTCCCCGGCCGCCTCAGTCCAAAAGCCCTAGCGATGAAATCGCGTGAGTACCTTGGGATCAGCATCAAGCAGCAATCAAGATTACGGTCTTGCGATGAAGCACTCAAGATGTGGCGTCATGCAGTTGAGGAAGTCGGCGTTTTCACATTCAAGGACTCGTTTGACGATCGCTTCCTCTCGGGATTTTGTATCTTGGGTGAAGATCATCCGATCATATTCATAAATAATTCGAATTCGTTTTCTCGACAGGTGTTTACGCTAATTCACGAACTCGGCCACATCCTATATGGAATCGACGGAGTCACAGACGTTAACGAATCCTATCTAGACGAGATGGCTGCAGATCAAAGAGGCCTCGAAATCAGCTGCAATAGCTTCGCGGGGCATTTCCTGGTACCGGATGATTCATTTGAGGATGACCTCCCGTATTTCCGTTCCCACGGGCACGATTCGATCTCTGAGATAGCAGATCGCTATTCCGTCAGTCGTGAAGTGATCCTCCGCAAGCTTCTCATCCATGGCGCAATCGCAGAAGGTGAATATGAGGAAATGGCTGCTCAATGGAATCAGGACTATTTTCGCCTTAAGGGTGGGGGAAAGCACGGCAACTTCTACAGAACCCGTCTAGCATACCTTGGAGAGGGATTCACGCGAGTGGCTTTCGATAACTATTACAGCGGACGCATAAGTAGAACAGAGCTCGCAAAGCACTTGAATATGAACTCCCGCAACTTAGGGAAGCTCGAAAGCTACATGCGGTGGTGATTGTGTATATTCTGGACACGAACGTCTTCATGATGCTTGGCCTTGCTTATTACCCATCACGGTTTGTGACAATCTGGCAACGAATTGATGAATTAGTCATGAAGGAGGAATTATTCTCTGTCAGGGAGGTCCGGCGAGAGATCGAGGAAAATTGTCCATCCGAAGATATTGGGGAATGGGTGCATAGGAACCGACACATTTTCCGGAAACCTAATTCAGAGGAATTGAGGCAAGTATCGGACATTTTCAAACACAAGCAGTTTCTGGGATTCGTCACAAAGAAGAATATCCTTCAGGGAAGGCCGGTAGCTGATCCCTTCATCGTGGCCGCTGCGAAGATCCATCATGGGATTGTTGTCACGATGGAGAAATTCAAGAGTGGTGGAGCGAGAATACCGACAGCGTGTGAGACGTTCGGCGTGAGATGTATCGATCTAGAGGAGTTTCTGGAGAGAGAGAATCTGCCGTGAACAGCAGACCATTTATTGCAGTATTAAGAGCGATTCCAGTCTCAATCCAGTGCAAATCTTGAACTGCAGTACATGCTCAAGAAGCGTGGTTGAATTGTGATGCGTGGCGCTCATGCGAATTGGCGATGATGATTCAGGTGGGGTGACGGCCTGAATTGGGCCTTGAGCGCTAGGATTCCCAACCCATCGCAAATGCGGGGGCCGACTCCAGGCCAGCCCCCACACGCATCAATCAGTTTCTTCGGAGCCTATAAGGAAGTGCCATCCCGCGCGAGCAGTTTCTCCCACTCGCTGTCAACCTCGGTCTGGAACTCCTCGATGAGGTGCTCGTTTTCGGGCTTTAGGATGTGGGAGTATCTTCCCTGCATCTTCAACCACTCAATTAACGGGAGTTTCTCCTTCGGCTTGTACGTGATCTTCAGCTTGCCATCAACTACCTCATACAGCGGCCAGAAGCATGTATCGACCGCGACCCTCGCTATTTCTAGCGAATCCACCATCGGGATTCGCCAGCCACGATGGCACGGCGACAGGATGTTCAAAAAAGCCGGGCCATCGGTCGCAAAGGCCTTCTCAGCCTTACCGACAACGTCCCGCCAGTTATGAGGTGAGCACTGCGCCACATAAGGGATATGGTGCGCTGCTATGATAGCCGCAAGGTCCTTTCTATGCTGAGGCTTCCCGGGGATTACCTCACCCGCCGGGCACGTCGTCGTGCTTGCCCTAAATGGCGTAGCGCTTGACCGCTGGATGCCCGTGTTCATATACGCCTCGTTATCGTAGCAGACATAAACGAACTTGTGGCCTCGTTCGAGCGCCCCAGACAGAGCCTGGATGCCGATATCGTAGGTTCCGCCATCGCCGCCGAACGCCACGAAGTTGACGTCCTCTTTGTACTTGCCCTGCTTTTTCAATGCGCGATACATTGTCTCAACGCCCGTTATTGTGGCGGCCGCATTCTCGAACGCATTGTGTATCCAGGGAATCTTCCAAGCAGAGTATGGATAGATCGTCGTTCCGACTTCGAGGCAGCCCGTCGCACTCGCGGCGATGACCGGCTTGTCGGACGCCAGAAGCACCTGCCTCGCAACGATGCTGGCCGCACAGCCCGCGCAGAGGCGATGCCCGGGGCCAAGGCCATCGTAGCGGTGTGTCAGCTCCTTCAGAGTAACCATTTTATTCCTCCTAAGATCAATCGATTAGCTTCTAACCGTGATGTAGTCAAAGACCTTCTCAACCTTGCCCGTGTCCGCCACCTTCTTCAGATCGCCAAAGACATCCACAATATCCTCGATATTGAGGTCGCGGCCTCCGAGCCCATAGACAGACTGGATGACTTTCGGAACCTTAGGCAGATTGCAAATAGCGGAGCGAACCTCATGAGCAACTGGCCCACCCTGAGCGCCGAACGAATCGCACCTGTCCAGAACCGCGATCGCCTTGCAATGCGCGAGGCTCTGGGCGATGAGCTCCGCCGGAAACGGCCTGAACATCCTGATCTTCAGGAGGCCGGCCTTAATGCCCTGCTCACGCATTTTGTCAACCACGGCCCGAGTTGAGCCAGCGGCTGAGTTCAGAACAACTATCGCAACATCAGCGTCATCGAGCTTATACGTCTCGATAAGACCATACTTACGCCCACTCAGCGCCTCGAACCTCTTCGCCGACGCAAGCACGGCGTCCGGCACGAATTTCATCGCCTCGTGCTGTTGCCTCTTGTGCTCAATATAGTAGTCCTGAAGGTCCAAAGGCCCGAATGTCTTCGGATGCTCCAGGTCCAAGAGCGCAAATTGCGGCTTGTATTCGCCAACGAAATCCTTGACTTCTTTGTCCTCAAGCAGCTCCACGCGCTCGATTGAGTGTGAGATGATGAACCCGTCAAAGCAGACCATGATCGGCAGAAGCACGTTCTTGTCCTCGGCAATCGGCAGGGCCATGATCAGGTTATCATAAGCTTCCTGGGCATTCTCAGAGTAAATCTGTATCCAGCCCGAATCCCTTGCGCCCATCGAGTCTGAATGATCGCAATGGATGTTGATTGGGGCGCTCATCGCCCTGTTCACGACGGTCATGGCAATCGGCAGACGGTTGCCTGAGGCGCAGTAAAGTATCTCCCACATAAGCGCCAGGCCGTTAGCTGCGGTAACGGTCATGGCCCTTCCGCCAGCCGCCGCCGCTCCCACGCACGCGCTCATTGCGCTATGCTCACTCTCGACAGTCATCATCTCCGTCTGGATTAGTCCGTCGCTGACGAACCCGGAAAACGCCTGAACCACCTCAGTCGCGGGCGTGATCGGATACGCCGCCACAACATCAGGTTCTATCTGACGCATGGCCTCGGCGGCAACCTCGTTGCCGGTGTATGCAACTACTCGTTTCACTTATATTTCCTCCCGATTTAGGATTGGCAATCCCCTACGTCTCCTCGATTACCATCGTTATTGCTTGCACCTTGTCTGGACACACGCTAGCGCAAAGCCCACAGCCCTTGCAGTGGAAGTAGTCGATGCCCGTCATCTTCTCGTTCTTAACCTGAATCGACGAATCAGGGCAGTATATCCAACACTGCAAGCAGTGGATGCACTTGTCCGGGTCCCAGATTGGCTTGCTGGACCGCCACGTGCCCGTCTCATACTTGGCAGCATTACCCGCCTCAAGAATCATCCCGCCAATCGGTATGTCTTTCCAGCCTGGAAGTTTCTCGCTCATTCTCCCTTAACCTCCTCGAACCCTCGTTCCGCCATCTTGATGTTGGCGTCAATGATCTTGTTAGAAAACTTCTTGCCGAGCCGCAGCTTGATCGCGCCCTTTAGCGTCTCAAGGGTAATCTGGCCTGATATCTTCGCTATCGCGCCCAACATCGGCGTATTCGGCAGCAGCCGCTCCAGCTCGTCACGTGAGATGCCATTGGCATCTATTGTGAACAATTTGGCGCCCGAAAGCCCCATGGTTTTGCGGATTTCGCTCGCGGGCTTAGTTGTGTTGACGAGGTATATCGCATCCTCCGGGGCGCCCTTCTTGACGTCAATGCCGCCCGTCAGAAGAGTCGCGTCAACCACCGCCACATAACGCGGATTCTTCACCGCGCAATGGATATGGATGTCCTCGTCACTGACCCGATTGTACGCCGCGAGTGGCGCGCCAGCACGCTCTGGGCCGTATTCAGGGAATGCCTGAATATATTTGCCCTGGGCAAGCGCCGCCTCAGCAAACAACTTGGCCGCGGTTACCGTCCCCTGGCCGCCTCGTCCGTGCCAGCGGAACTCCAGAATCTCAGTCATCGCTATGCTCCTTTCATAGAGAACTGCAAAATAATGAACCTTCCCAACTTTTGGGCAGGATAATAGACAACGGACGGGATTGTAGTGAGGCATTCCTGCAGGGTCAAGTGAATATGGGATTGTGAGCAGGAGTTTTCGTATTTGAGTTGATGATGAGTGAGTTGTTGGCTCCGGGGCTTTGTTTTGGTGAAGAAAGAAGTGGAATAGAGGTTCCTCCTTTGATATAGTTCGAGGCAATGTTCTTTAACCTAAATAGAACTATAGGAGGAACCTCGATGATAGA